>CAZADS010000115.1:0-58168 GCA_964483985.1 uncultured Thalassobaculaceae bacterium | reverse complement strand
CTTCCAACGCTGTCTTAAAGTGGGGTAACGCCGCCCCAACCTTACCAACACCAACTGCCAATACCCCTAAATTATGATTGGCGTCACCATGGCCGGGTTGAACCTGTAAAATAGACCGGTACAAACGCTCGGCTTCCTGCAACCTCCCTTCCTTATGGGCTGCAACCCCTTGCTGTAATGCCTGGTCAACCGTTAGTTCCATAAGACAGGATAGTAAATAACGTTAACGGTAAATGAATTTATTTTATTCTGTTGTTCAATTTCGAGGTAGTTAACCACGTTGGGCCAATACATTTCGATGACACCATATTTTATTTTGTTTTTCATGCTAACTTAACGACCTGACCTTCTCTGTGGGATCGTTCGAAAGCGTCAATTAACTCATGCCGAATAAGAGCGTGATTAAAGTCAGGTGTATTTCCTTCTCCAGACTGCATTTTATTTGCAAACCGAGCATAAGCCTGTCCAATGTTTATTGCCGAGCCAGCAGCCATATCTGCTGGAACAAACTGGTAATTTTCAGGTGGAAATATTTCTATCATTTCCTTATCCTCGTTGGCGAGATAAAGCTTACTAGGTCCAATATTTACCGACTTGGAAGTTAGCACCAAGGTTCCTTTACGGCCATAAACTTCCATACGAGTACCACTCGCATTGTATGGGACGCTGGCTACTTGATAGGATACGTCCGCGCCGCTCCTAAGCAACCCTACTGCCGTGACAGTATCAGGTGCATCCACGGGAAAATCTTCGCCGGTTACTGAATGCCTCCACATGTCGATTCGCGTTGTTACTCGGGCGCTGATCTCAGTGAATTCACCTAGAATGTGACACAGTGCATCTATCGCGTGTCCGCCAGGTATGGTCATGGGATTAGCGCCGTTTTTCCGAATTCCCTGCCAAATCCGTCCATCCCCGCGTTCGGTGATTGCATTGACTATGACGCTTAAATTAGCGGTTACAACATCACCGATTTCGCCATTGTTCACGAGATCTCGGGCGTACATAACTACTGGGTCACTTTGAGCTTGTAACCCGACCAACGTGGGCACCTTGGCTGCCTTGGCTTTATCAGCCATTTCCTTGGCTTCAGCTAGATTGGCTCCTAGAGGCCACTCACAGCACACCGGTTTATTAGCTTTGATAGCGTTATTCACGAGCTCTCTGTGCCACGGCACGCGAACAACGACCGCGATAAGGTCGATATCAGGGTGGACAACCATTTCGCTCGCATTCCAAAAAGAGAGTTCTGCCCCAAATTTTTCAGCCGAAGCTTTTGCCGTCTCCTCATGGGCCGTACAAACGGCCTTTAGTTCATAATCGGGCAAAGCTCGCAAGGCTGGCACATGTGCGTTTGCGCCCCAGCCACTCCCACCCGGTGTAACGGTTGCTCCAATTATCCCCACTCTAATCTTTTCTGACATTTTTTGATCCCGTTGCCTGTAATACTAAATAAACGCCATTTGGGCCGCGCAAACAATATATTAATTTTTAATTAAAGTTATTCAATAATCCAGAATGGAATGAGGTCTAATTTGATAAAGTTTTTTCCATATGGTTTTGGAGAAACTGCGGGCTATAATTAACATTGTTTTTATATGTTGTAAGTTTTCTAATTCTTGTTTGGAACCAAATGTTGTAGGGTGTCACAAAGTACGTCCCTTAGTGGTGATGCTGTGACGTATATCTTGGGCAAACATTTGCTCTGAATCGTCGCTAGGGGTATACCCAATGGTAGATCGAGCGTTGGCGATACTCCAAAAGGCACGCGTGTTGTCAGAAATTCCGTAAAAAATTTGAAAAGGAATACCGTCAGCATTCCGAATGTCCTCAGTTTCGATCGATTTAAAATAGAGCTGCTGCATATCACGTTCGCTGATGTAGGCACCCAGATTTCGTTTGTAACTTTTTTCATCTCCGGCGAATTCGGCGGAGATAATTCTGCGCGGTGCGCCCACTCGTACCTGAACGTTTTCTACGATACGGCCTAGTCGGCCGGTGGCAAAAATAAAGCCAAGATGCTCGTACGTAGCTTTTGCCCAACCGTAAAAATTATCGGAAAGTGGATATGTATCGGGATAAAGCATATCGCGGTCGCCGTTATGAAGCTGAGTTTCATACCAATCTGCGGCGTGATTGGAAGAGGTGATAACCACCCGCCGCACGCCTTCCTCCATGGCTAAGCGTAAAACATTAAATGCCATGTCTACACTTGTTCGTTCCACGAAATAGCCTTGTATTGGCTCAGAGCCAGGTCTTTCTTTTAGCCAATGCCACGGTGAAATGGTCTCAACACCGGCTTGTTTAGACCGAACATTGTGAACAATTGTATCGATACCTTTAAAATGCTTCCGGTATTTTTCAATATTGGGATCAGAAACATCAGCTTCAATTATATCATTTGCGTGTTTGGAAGATTGAGTGTCAAGAAGTGTTAACTCATAACATTCTCGGAACTTAGGAAGAATTTGCCGAGAAATTTCTCCAGACGCTCCAGTGACTAGTACTCGCCGTTTTGCCATGACGTAACTCCTTTCATTAGTGATTTATCAAAATTAAAGCGTTCTTTTTGAGACGCCAAAGAAATCAAACGTTCTCTAATTCTGAAATAACTTTCCGAAAGTATAAGCCTAACCCATTTAATAAAAGCGATAACACTAAAATACCTGAGAACTAGTTACGCATTTGAACTTTCAGTCTGTAAAAGGCAACTAAGATTTTGCGTGTTGAGATTGTCGGGTAAATTTTTAGTTTAAAATTAGCGTGTTTTGTTTGAAAAATCGGTTAGAGAGTGACGCCAGAAATATGTTATCTCAATGATTATCTTTTTTTATAATTAGATTAAAAAGCAATAAAAGTTCAAAAATTAAAAACGTATCGATATCGTCTGACGATAGTAGTAAATTATTTTCATGAATAGTTTTCGTTTATTAATTCAGGTTTCATTATAAATGATCCGTAATTTAGCGTTGCGAGATGCCGATTACCGAAAATTACTAGGAGGTACTGTCCTTAATCAACAAGGGATGAGTGGGGAGCAAGTGGTGATTGGGCTTTTAATTTATGAAGCGACGGGCACCACAGTTTGGGTAGGTATCATTCTGGCTATCTATTTTATTCCTTTCTTCATCTTCGGTATTTTGTCGGGTGCAATAGCTGATTGGATTGACAGAAGAACGCTTTTGCGTGGTATCGAGCTCGTCACTGCAGTTGTACTTTGCTCCTTTGCTATTACCACCATCGGGGAAATAAAGATCGGTTTCATAGTAGTTTTTACGATTCTAACAGGGAGTCTGCGTGCTTTACATCAACCTGTACGTTCGAGTTACGCATATGATCTGGTCGGAAAGGAAACTCTCGTTGCGGCAATGGGATTACTTAATCTTGCTTCTAGAATGGGACAACTTATAGGAGCACTAGTAGCCGGATTTATGATGGAACTATATGGACCGGCGGTTTCTCTATCTTGCTTGGCTATTGGTCATAGCCTTGCATTTTTACCATTTAGATATTTGCGTTCTCCCGGTATAGCGACCGTAGATCACCGGGTCCCTATTGTCCAAAACGTCCGTGAATATATAATAGAACTAAGCACCAATCGTTTATTATTATTACTTTTAGGGATTACTGCTGCCGTCGAAATCTTTGGGTTTTCGTTTGCAACTGCTTTACCACAAATTTCTAAAGAGCGACTCGAATTTGGTGCGGAAGGTCTCGGATGGTTGCAGGGCACTCGCGCTATAGCGGGCATTCTGGCTGGAGCGATCTTTGCTACTTTCGGTTTTCGTGTTCATAGAGGCGCAATCTACGTTGGAATAATATTATTATTTGGTATTGCTTTGACACTTCTATCACTGACATCCGCACCTATTCTTATCTTTGGGACTGTCTTTTTAGTCTCTCTAGCGGCTGCCTCATTTGATATCCTTTCGCAAAGCATGATGCAGCTAAGCGTCGCAAATGAGCTAAGAGGTCGTGCAATGGGCGTTTGGGTTTTTGCTTTAGGCTTTGGGCCGTTAGGACATCTCGAACTGGGTGTAATTTCTGATTCATTTGGCTTAGGAATTGGGCTCCTTTTGAATGGATTAATTCTTATAACTATCGCAGTATTTATAGGACTTATGGCTCGGAAATTCAGACAGTTTTGAAAAGGATGCGGGATTTGAGATTAGATAGATTTTAAAATAACAATAATCGTTAAAATTATTCTGGTGCAAAGGGAGGAGTTGATAGTGTTAAAGGTAATTTGATTCTTGGTACAACCTCAGTTGCAAACAAACGCAGACTGTTTTTTACCTGTTCGAAGGTCAGGCCAGGTATATTCAGGAACAAAACCAAATGCGAGCAACCAAAGTCTACAAGTCGCTGTACTTGTGCAGAGACTGAATCTGGAGTTCCAACTAGCGCTGCATCAATTTTTATCTGAAAGTCGAGCCAATCTAGGTTGGCGTCAGCTTCATCGAATTCTTCGGTTGTGACAGCTCGTGAGCGCTGATTGAGAGGACTGTCCGATGCCCACGAAAACAAGCGGTTGTATCCAGCGCGAGCTGCGCTGATTGCTTTGTCATAATTTTCCTCGATATAGGTGTTTCGCATAATAGCAAGTCCTTCGCCAAAAGCCACTTGGCGGCCTTGCTCCTCCTTTGCGACCGTCTGATAATACTCCCAGTTCGATTGAACGCGAGCTAAAGACAGGCTCTGTGACATTAAACCGATATTGTTTTGAGCACAAAATTTCGCTGAACTTTTAGACTCAGACATTGCCCATATTGCTGGGCGGGGTTTTTGATAAGGGCCTGGGCAGATGCCTAGTTTTTGAAGTTCACCATCTGGTCCGTGGAAACGAATATCAAAGCCACGTGGTGAGGTATCGATCCAACTTTTGGCTGGGAATTTCCAAAACTCGCCGATATGTTCAAAAGCTTCATTTTCGAGTGCTTTGATAACGATCTTAGCATTTTCCTCATATAAGCGTCGGTTCGCTTTTGGATTCTGACGGTCCCCTGCGGAATGAAATTGCCCGCAGGCCCTGGAGTTAATGCCGGGAGCAAATCCGATGTCTACTCTTCCTTTCGTCATATGGTCAAAGATAGCAATATCTTCGGCTAATCGAATCGGATGCCAATCAGGGAGTACTAAACCACATTGACCAAAGCGTAGGCGATCGCTCCAGCGGGCTGCTTCCGCACCTAAAAACAGAGGGTTAGATCCTGAACGATACCATCCGTCAAAAGCGAAATGATGCTCTGCCAGCCATAGTCCGGTGAACCCCAATTCATCCACCAGCTGCACGGTTTCACGCATTTCATCAAATAATAAATGCCACGAATAATCGTCACCAACATGGTAGTAAAGTGTGGTATCAAATCGCATTATGGTTTACATCTCTCTTTCCGTATTGATCCCTTGATTGTTTCTATCGTCCAAAATTGGTTTCGGTTTAATTGTTTTCTGTGGAAAATTGATCGAAGGCATCAAGAGCTTGAGCGGCGTATGCGACTGAGGGTCCGCCCCCCATGTATATGGCCATGCTCAATGTTTCTAAAATCTTTGTTCGACTGGCTCCGTATGTTTCTGCTGCCGTTGTATGAGAGATGATGTACCCATCGCATCTAACTACCACAGCGATTGCAGTAGCAATTAACTCCTTGGTTTTAGAAACAAGTGAGCCTTTTGCCTTAGCCGTGGCTGCTGCGATCGCTGAAAAACTATTCATGGCTTCTGGTATCGCCTGCTTCAACCGGCCGATCGATAATTCTAGACATGCTGCTCGTTCTGAATGATTTTCCGTCATGGTACATGCTTCTTTATTGAGTAAGGATTCTTAATGGGTGACATTTTGACATCATCTTCAGGTTAGGTGATTATAAAATAATAAGTTTGAGAGAGGGAATTGGTCAAAGTTACCTAGTTAGGAACCACATCTTCATTATTTTTATAAAAACGGGAAATAGAGAACGGCTCGATGGGTAACGTAGAGCGGCCATCAATAATTTCTTCCGCTATCAGCTTGCCTACTATCGGGCTTAGTTGAAATCCGTGCCCGCAGAAGCCGAAACCATGATAGACGTCGGGGGCGTTAGGACTACGCCCGATAACAGGTATTTCATCGGGCATCTTACCCTCGAGACCACACCAAACGCGAATGACGGGTATACCTGCCGCCTCGGGGAAAACGCGCGCCACAATTCTGGCACTGGCCGCCATTGTAACTGGATCCGCTTCTGCGATTTCTTTGTTTCGGTTTGGGCGACCAAGATGTCCGCCACCAATAACTAATGTTCCTTTAGGCGATTGCTTGAATGATAGACCCCCACTCGCCAAACCACAGACGGGACCAACAAAATCTGGGATGCGGTCGGTTACCATCATTGTTAGAGCTTGAACTTCAAGTGGAGCGACGTCCCCAATCATCGCGGCAACGATTTCGCCCCACGCACCTGCACAGTTAACTAATATTGGAGCTTCAAACCATGTTTCTCCTACGTGGACACGCCATAAATCAGCTGCCCGGTCAATTCCAAGGACACTTTGGCCAAGGTGATAGATGACTCCTTCGGCTAATGCCCGTTGCCAGAAGGCTCTAGAGGTTAACATGGGATCAGCTGCACCATCGCCCCGACATATAATAGCGCCGACACAATGAGGAGCCACTGCTGGCACTAATTCTTGGAGTTCGTTTCTGCTGATTAACTCCTCATGTTCAAAACCAAGCCTTCGAACTTTTGCAACCCGTGCTTCAAGTTCCTCCATTTCAGTTTCATTTTCAGCAATTTTTACTTGGCCAATTGCTTGGAAGCCGCAATCATGACCAATAAATAGCTCGATGTCGTTCCAAATTTCCATCGCGGCCACTGATATAGGTATCTCAGCGAAATGTCTCCCGAGTCGGCGAACACCGCCGGCGTTAACGCCAGATGCGAATCTACCCGGAAAACGTTTCTCTAGCACTCGAACGGTCATTCCCCTTTGGCGTAAGTGAAGTGCAGTTGCACTTCCATGTAATCCGCCTCCAATTACTAGGACATCCGTAGTATTATTCTTGATCATGAGCTGGTTATATGAGTGTTTCGGAAAAATTACTCACTCCTAATTTTCCATAGAGTTACGGTCAACCTAGTATAATTTTCAATTTAAGGGAACTCACAAGTAACCAGAGATAAATTAATATTATTTGGAAAGAATTCATTAGTTTAGAAGCGACATTTCGGTAAATTTATTATTATCAAAGTGGTTAACGTTTTTATTTATCCGATGTCGAGGTTTTGATTTTTCTTCTATCAAACTTCTGAGTTCGAGTTTCGACTAGGTCGTATGACGAAAGTTTAGCTGCTTTCGGCAGAATATCGTTCTTCACAGTTTGAACAACTGTATCCTCGTAGCTCGAATCAGTTGTTCTTGTTGGTGTTAATTTATTTATTTTGTTTTGAAGAAAGTGCTCTCTTTCGATTAATTGTTGTTGTTGAACGAGTAATGTTTCATATGCTGTCTGCCATTTTTCTGTATGTTTTTGAAGATCGCGAATCTGTTGTTCCTGATGGTTTATTTTATTATGTAACTTGGCAACGAGTTTCTGGCTAACTTCAAACGTAACGTTAATGTTTGTATTCGGATTATCTTCTTCGCTCATTACACTAACCTTGGTGAAGTTTTTGATCGTTAGAATTCGATTCAACCACAAAATTTAAATGCTTTTTATCAACTTTCTTTAGCAATCGATATTTTCAACAATAGTATCAAGTTTTGTTTGTGAAAACATATACAAACTCATGAGTAAAGACGTTAACTATTCCAGTCCATCCTATAATTAATTAAATTTAGCAATTGTGTGGGTGAGGATGTCGACTGCTGCTGTAGCCAAAAAACGGTCCTATGCAAATGATTACTGATCGATATAGTTTAGATTATTAATAATTAGTTGACCGTGAATGCTAATCTTCAAGTCATTTAATAAACGTACCGGCTGAAGTCGTTTTTATAACAAATACTAAATGCGGCTTAGATTAGAGATTTATATACACTATAGATCTTTAGTTGGTTTCGAATGTAGATTAGGGAGATTGCGTAGAAATAATAATTCATTTGTATAGTAAGGATGGTACACGATCTGCGAAGTGCTATCGGTCGCTTTATGAGCTTGAATTACCGTTCGAATACACAGATTATAAAGACATAAATGGAATTTCTCGATGGACCGAATTGCACCCTCTCGAAAAGACACCCGTCGCGATTATTAATAGAGATATATTATTTGAATCAGCTGCTATTGATTTTTATATTGGTGATTTAGTGCTCAATAAATTGCTAATTCCTAAAGTGGGAACTATCAATCGGGCTCGCTATGAACAATGGATTCCCTTTGGGTAGTCTGAAGTAGAAGCATATCCATGGTCCGAGTATAAATATAGGAATCGAAGCCTTAATCTTGCAGCGGAACTTGGTGAGAGAGACGCGATTATTGATTCTATAAATGCCGGCTTGTCCGCGCTTGAAAAAGAAACTAGAAAATCAAATTATTTTGCGGTTGGTCTGTTTAGCGTTAAGAATATTGTATTAGGATGGACAATAAACTAGGTTCGTCAAACTGGGTTTTTAAACGAATACCCAGCCCTTATCATATAGTTAGACAGATTATTTGAGTGGCTGCATTGCACCCTTGCTTCCGGATATATTAGTTATGTAATTTACGCAATATGGAGTCATACGACGATTTTTTTTGAGTTATATTTTGCGTCTAGATATTGCCTTATGAAATGTTTAGGATCTATCTATAGTTATCATCAAACGGCCAACCTAGTGCGGATGTCCAATCCAACATGAATATTGGTACAAAGGAAAGGTCGATCAGTTAGAGTTTAATAATAAGTTAATGAGTAAAATAAAATTAATGCATTATGGAAGACGAAACCTTTAATATTGACGATATTTACATACCTGTGAAGCGTAAGTCGACGCTTAACTTAGAAAAAGTTCAGGCCATTGCGGAAAGTATTTTGGAAGAAGGACAAAAACGCCCGATACATGTAAGGCGCGATAGAAACCGTTTTGTGTTGATAGAGGGTCTTCATCGTTTAGAAGCATGCCGTTCTTTAGGTGAAAAAACAATTATTGGGCTTCTGGTACAGGCCCGACTTAAATAGCTATTTTGGTAGTTAAATGTTTGAATTAGTAATGTGGGACGTGATCCGTGTTCCACTAACAATGGAAAAATTAGTTTAAAGGAAATAGTTAGTTCCATATTTTTTGCAAAATAATAGGCGAACACGTAGTCAATAAATTGTTTTTACTTTAGTTATTTTCAAGTTATTTGAAAAACATCTATTATAATGAAAGCCGATTTTGGATTAATGCAAAGAGTTAGGGGGTCCGTTCTTAAATTAACGCGTGGTACTGAAAGACAAATGACCACGTTTGAAGCCGTTGACGTTAATCCTCAAAAAGTGGTTTCTGTGCAAGTAATCTCTAATTTATCTGGATAATTTGCTTTGAAACTGAGGGTCAATTAAATCTAATCATAAATATAAGTTATCATCGTTAATGAGGAAGTCTTATGATTCAAGAAATAAAGAAGACAAGGACTGTTACGGCTCCGTTTGACGGGAGAGAACTAGGTGTTGTGAAGCTTTCCGACGACAAAGCGGTAGAAGATGCACTTAGTAGGGCCCATGACCTGCATAAAAACAACAATAAACTCTCTTTAGACCAACGAATAGATGTTCTTCGAAAAGCTATGCAAATAATGAAAAAGCGTGAAAACAGTCTTGCGATACAGGCTGCTAATGAAGGCGGAAAACCATTGATTGACTCCAAAGTGGAAATAGCCAGAGCTATAGACGGGGTTGAAGTTTGCATCGAAACATTGCGTACGGAACAAGGGCACGTTATTACAATGCGGCTGAATGAGGGTTCTGGTGGGCGGTTGGATTTTACGCAGATATTCCCTATTGGACCTGTGGTTGCAGTTAGTGCATTTAATCACCCTTATAATCTCATTGCACATCAATGTGTTCCTGCAATAGCCACAGGATGTCCTGTTCTTGTCAAACCGGCTGAAGCCACCCCCTTAAGCGCGGAATCATTTGCGGAAGTAATGCGCGAAGCAGGCTTGCCGGAAGGCTGGTGCCAAGTAATGAATACTACCTCTTTGGACGTGGCGACAAAGTTGGTTACGGACCCGCGCGTAGGATTTTTTAGTTTTATCGGCAGCGGTGGGGTTGGTTGGAGACTTAGATCTCAATTGGCGCCAGGCACACGTTGTGCGTTGGAGCACGGTGGTGTCGCTCCAGTAATCGTTACAGCCGATGCAGATCTAGACCGTGCAAGTCAATTAATTACAAAAGGTGGTTTTTATCACGCCGGACAAGTTTGTGTGTCTGTCCAGCGTGTTTTTGTTCATGAGGATATTTTTAGCAAGCTGGCCGAAATTCTTAAAGAGCAGGCGGAACAATTAGTGGTTGGTGATCCTTCAGAAAATGACACGGAAGTAGGGCCATTGATAAAGCATAAAGAGGCTGACAGAGTTGAATCCTGGGTTGATGAAGCTGTCCAATCAGGGGGAACGCTGGCGACTGGCGGTATTCGGTTGAGTGAGTCCACATTTTCCCCAACAATAATTCTCAATCCTGACCCAAACACACAACTAGCGGCCAACGAGGTCTTTGGACCGGTAATAGCTTTATTTAAATATACAAGCCTAGATGAAGCGATAATGAGGGCAAACAGTTTGGCGTATGGATTTCAAGCGGCAATCTTCACTAAAGATATTGAAAATGCTATGAAAGCATTCGCGAATTTAAAAGCTAGTGCGGTTATGATTAACGATCATACAGCTTTCCGAACGGATTGGATGCCATTCGCTGGTCTTGGTGTATCCGGACATGGTGTCGGGGGAATGTCTCATACGATGCATGAAATGAGCTTCGAGAAGATGCTGGTAATGAACTCACCTTCACTTTCTCATATTTAATTCGGATCGTCGGCCTTGTTGATACACTAGAAGTATTATGAGGTTCCCTCTGCAGAGTGTTGTCCCTGTACAGTAAAGAATGATGGAGACTTGGGCTGTTTTGGTAACTCAACCTCGAAATCAATCATTCGGGCTGATAGACTTGGCCGTCCTCGTACCACCATCCCTTCATTCACGTTTGGCATTGGATTGGCTGCTAATGGAATTGCATCTGCGGCAGTGTACACGCAGATATATAAACCGCGCGGATTACAGGAGTTGTTAGCTACTGAACCGTGAGCTAATCTCGTGTGCATTAAACAAACAGCGCCCGCGGGGCCAATAACTGGGATTTGTAGCCGTTGGAAATTTGATTCTATTTTTTCTGTAACGCGACCCACGAATTGATCTCCTTGAAACAAAGAATACATAGGTCCTTTGTGGCTTCCCGGAACAACCATGAGACAACCATTATTTTCTGTAACATCGTCTAACATCAATAAAGTAGTAATAACGTCGTCATTAGAGTGAGGAGTGAAAGCGAAGTCTTGGTGGTAATGAACAGTTGTATTTGCCCCAGGACACTTGAGGTTGATTTTACAATGGTGAAATTTTACGTTGGGTCCAATTAGATCAACTACCATGTCAAGAGTTCGGGCGTTAGACATTATTTCGAAATAACTTTTCGAAATATCAGATGGATTATTTACTCGGCGCAACGCTGGGTTTTTAAAAGAATGCTCTTCTCCCATATCGAATCGGGGACGCCCGTCTATCGTTGGGTGCCCAAATGGTACCGTATGGTTTCGACTTTCCTCTATCCAAGCTTGTAGTTCACCAGCAAGTTTCGACAGTTGGTTTTTTGAAATGGCGTCTCTTACTACTAAATATCCGTCTCGGTTGAATTGGTTTATCTCAGTCTGACTCAAAGTCTTAGTCATATTAATCTCGGTATTCTGTTTGCAGGAGAGTAAGAAATAAAGTGTCGTCTTGATGCCGTCTTATGTATACCCTGTTGTATTATTTTTCGGCATTATGTGAGAGATTCTACAAAACAGGGGCATTTATAATGAAGCAGATAATCCTGTCTATATCAATTGCTGGAATATCGTTGGCCGGAATACTTTGGTGGGTCGGAAGTTTTTGGCTTTATCGAGGGGATGTGGAAATTAGCATTCATGGAATCATAGCGTTGGTGGTGACGGGGGTTGGTTGTTTGGTTGTTGGTGGAGGATTAATGAGTTTAGTTTTCCACAGTTCGAGAAGTGGACACGACGATGAGGTTAACCATCTATAGTTTGGAATTGGAGACGTTTTCTCCTTAACAAAAGAGCGCAACAGCCTATTTTATAGTAAAATGAACTCTGTGAAATCATTTTCTCAGACAAAAACCATAGCCATCTTTTCGTGTGGTGAGGTTATAGGGGATGGTATTTTTAAAATAGCGTTTTTACAGGAATGCAGGCTTCGATTTCTAGACGCTTGGATTGTATGGGTAGCTGGGTTGGGAACATCGGATTTCGCCGGTTCCATTGCTTCAATAATCGATGAAGTGATCGAAAACGTGGATATAGGTGCTGTTGAACAATTAGCTCACATAAAGCGGCGCCTTAAGGACAGAAATTTTGACCTAGTAGTGGATACTCAGCGCAACGTTCTTAGAGCTTTGTGTGCCAGGCACATTAGGCATGGGACATTTTTATCTGGTATTGCCGGGTTCTCCTTTTTGGATTTGAAACCTTACGTAAAAAAAGTGGCACCGAGATCCCTGCTAGAACAGTTTAAATTGTTTCTGAATCTCGTGTTTGGTCAGTTGCCAAAACCTTTACCGAAAATCAAACTCCATCGAGTTTATATTGAAAGGACATCCGGATTGTTACCTAAAGACCCAGATTATTTGGAGTTTATGCCTGTAGCAGGCGATGTTGTGAAGACATGGCCCCTTGATAATTTTGTGACAGCTGCTCCAATTCACAAACAAGCAGTTCGGACTCCTGTATTTATCCTCTGTCCAAATGAATTTGAGTGGGGCGAAAAAATTAGGCCGAAAGTACCGAGTACTCTTTTACCGCCAACTATTAGTAATGCAATAGCTGACCAAGACGGACCGATTGGACCAGCATTGGTTACACCCATAGGTGGGCGTTTGGTCGCCGCCTTATTTTACGAATTCGGAGGCGGACACATGCTGACTCTATGACAAGTACTATTAGTATCTTTATATAGTAAAGCCCATCCACGCAAATATGTTTTAGATGTGCAAAAATTAAAGATATTAGATTCCAAAGGCTATGGAGTTACAGATCCATCATTAATTCCCTTAGATGTTGTCTTAAAATCCTTGGAAGATTTGATAGTCAATAATACCTGAACGGGGAGGAGATACGAGGAGATACATAGTGGTAGCGATTTTAGTTCCCGTGGCAGCGGGAGAATTAATAGATAAAATTACAATATTAGAAATTAAAATGGTTAAATTAAATGATGCCAAACAAACAAAAAACGTCAAAAAAGAGTTAAACTATTTACTAGAAGTATTTGAACAGCAGTTTGATGACGACATTTTAGAACAGTTAAAAGGTGATCTCAGAAAAATCAACGAAGCGTTGTGGGTGATAGAGGATGATCTCCGTTCTATGGAACGGAGGGGCGACTTCGGAGTCGATTTTATAGAATTAGCCAGAAGCGTTTATAAGAAAAATGATAGACGAGCTGCATTGAAGAAGGAGATTAATATGCTGCTTGGTTCAGAAATAATAGAGGAAAAATCTTATCAGGCTTATTGATAAACCAATAGGGAATTTTAAGAATGAACCCAGTCGCTGAGCGATTGCGGTGCGGGATATTGTGCATCGGATTAGGAGTTTTCATCCCGTTAGGATTGCTCGCTAAGCAATCGATGGCGGCTGTTTTCATTTCGACCGCATTGTTACTTTTTTCTATTACGGTTTGGGTGCGCCCTAGGGCAGTAATCCCAAAACTGGAAATTGTTTTTTTGTTTTTTCTTTTGTGCCTCTACGTAGCTATCACTCAGTTTGGAGGCTTGCATTGTCAGCCTTGCGGTTATAGTTTTTTCGGAAAACTGGCAATTTTTGGGTTGCTTCTATGGATCGCTAGTTCAAGGGTAACGGACTTGAGCGAGGCCCATCAGCGTAGCGTGATACTTGCCCTGCTTACAGGTATCGTTATAGCCTTTGTGATATTGGCGATTGAGCTCACCAATGATTCGTTAATCTATAAAATTATAAATGGGTTACCCGAAAGTAGAGAAATATCGGGGTCTCGTTACAATCGAGGGACAAGTGCTCTGGTTATTTTGATCTGGCCGGTGGCAGCGTGGCTTTGGGTTGAGACTAGGAGAAAATCTGCCGCGGCATTAGTCATAATTTCCATTTTAATTTCAGGGATGGGTGAATCGGGTTCCGCTTTCCTCGCTTCGATTGTTGCAGTCCTAGTAGCCGGAGCGGCTTGGTTATCGTTTTCGATGACAAGGTCGGCTATTTTCCTAGGCACAAGCGGGTTTGTTCTGGTTTCTCCAATTGTTTTCTCGTATCTTTTATATTGGGTGACGCCAGTTGCAGCCTTCTTGCCTCCTTCTGTTTTGGACAGGATAGAAATTTGGAACCATGCTGCCCGAACGGTTTCGGAATCGCCGGTCATTGGGCACGGCATCGGCATTATACGCCACTTGCCGTTATCATTGGAATATGCAGCATCATATACTTACCTAGTGAAACCGCCTACTCATCCTCATAACGCGGCAATCCAAATTTGGTTGGAATTAGGTTCCATTGGTATTGCCTTCCTTGGAATTATTTTTTGGTACGTAACAAGATATGTTCAAACGATGAAATTTCCATGGTCTCTTGCTAGTCTTTCGGTGTGTGCAGCTATTATTGTCACAGCAATGATTTCTTATGGTTTCTGGCAAGAGACATGGCTTGGAATTATTGGTATGGCGGTATTGGTGTCAAAAATTTTTGGGAAATCTGTACTGATGGGTAAATGAGGATACTCACTGGTTATATGGGGAATTATCTGATGGCTAATTATTTCAAATTTGATGAGGTGCGGAAAATTAGTGTAATAGGCACTGGGACAATTGGGGCCAGTTGGGCCACATATTTTTTGGCCCAGGGTTATGAGGTGAATGCGTGGGATCCTTCTGAGGGTTGGGAAGATCGATTGGCTGCTTTCATCGAGAATGCCTGGCCCTACATGGAAACGATGGGCCTTGCCATAAACGCTAATAAAAAATTGTTGTCCTGCGGTTTGAGTCTAGTTGATGCAGTCAATGATGCTCAGTTTGTTCAAGAAAACGCTCCAGAAAATATGAAATTAAAACGGGATCTTTACCGAAAATTGGATGACATCATCCCACAAAAAACAATTCTCGCCTCTAGCACTTCGGGACTAATCATGACCGATTTACAGAACGGCTTCGAATCCGCAGGTAGATTTGTCGTAGGGCATCCCTTTAATCCTCCTCACCTCATTCCATTGGTCGAAATAGTTGCGGGACTTCAAACGGACCCAGCCGCAATTGATTGGGCGTTAGGATTCTATAAACACATAGGGAAACATCCAATTCTCGTAAAAAAGGAAGTACCTGGTCATTTGGCAAATAGGCTTCAGGCAGCCCTTTGGCGTGAGGCGGTATTGGCCGTAAAAAATAACCTTGCATCGGTTGAAGACGTCAATGCCGCTGTTGCTCAGGGACCCGGTTTGCGTTGGGCATTGATGGGACCCCACATGATAATGAATCTCACTGGTGGCAAGGGCGGGTTCCAAAAGATGATTGAACATTTTGGTCCCGGTATTGAAACTTGGTGGGAAACTATGACGGAAAATCCTAAATTGTCTGAAGAGCTAACAGAGTCGCTGATGAAAGGCATAAATGATGAAGTAGGATCTCGCTCCATCGAAGATCTTGAAAAGGAGCGGGACCAACGGTTAATAGGGTTACTTAAACTATTGAGGTCAACGGAAAGTTGTTAAGGTTTAGAGTGAATGATATGAAATCGTTTAGAAAAGTTTATTAAATAATTATTCGCAGGAAATTTAAGGTTGATTTTAAGGAAATTTGATTTTTGGTTTTAACGAGGTAGTCCTTGCAGGATGGAAAATTCATCTAAATCAAAACAAGTAGTAGTTATAGGTGCTGGAATTGTAGGCGTTTGTACCGGTTTGTTTCTTCAACGCGAGGGGCATAAAGTTACAATCATCGATCCAAAACCACCAGGTCGATCAACTTCTTTTGGTAATTCGGGAGTAATAGCGGTTGGTAATGTATATCCGATCAGCACGCCTGGAAATTGGAAACAAATACCGAAGATGCTCACAGACCCTATTTCTCCCCTTAATCTGAGGTGGTCGTATCTGCCAAAAATGATGCCGTGGCTTTTAAGATTCCTAGCTTCTGGCACTGCTAATAAAGTCAATCAAATTTCTCACGAGATAGCAGCTTTGAATAAGGATGCTGTGGCCGCTCATAATATCTTGCTGAAAGTATTCAGGATTGACGGCATCGTAAAACCAACGGGTTGGCTAAAGGTTTATTCGACTAGTGAAGCTTTTTCCAGAGCAGCAGCGGACCGGGAAATGCAGTCTCGGCTCGGTTTTAAGGTAGAGTTACTAGACCAAGATGAAATCCGGCAACTAGAACCAGGGTTAGCTCATAATTTTGCTTTTGGATCGTTTCATCCTCAAAACGCTTTTGTGACTAATCCCGCTAAATTAACAGACAGATATGCTGAAGCTTTTTTGGAGTTAGGTGGGAATATCCAAACAGAAAAAGTAATTCGCATAGACTTTGAAAACGAAAAACCAATTCGTGCCATAACAGATCTTGGCATGTATAAAGCTGACGAGTTTGTAGTTTGTGCCGGGGCATGGTCGGATAAGATAACTAAAATGTTTGGAACTAAGATACCCTTGGATACGGAGCGTGGATATCATCTTAATCTTCAGATAGAATCTGGCCCAGGCTTACGTCGTCCTACAATAATTGGTGACCAAGGCTTTGTTCTTGCCCCAATGGAGGATGGGCTGCGTCTTACCACTGGCGTGGAATTTGCCGGTAGAGACGCTCCTCCAGATTTTAGAAGAATTTACAAGATGTTACCGTTCGCTAAACGGGCATTACCGGGATTGGGAGACGAGGTGACTCGCGAATGGCTTGGGTTTCGACCATCTATGCCTGATAGCAAGCCCATTATTGGTCGCTCGCCCAATTTTCGTAACGTTTATTTTGCATTTGGGCATGGGCATATCGGTTTAACTTTGTCTGCGCGTACTGGGCAAATAGTCAATGAATTGATTTCGGGTAGGGATCCTAAAATTGATCTTCACCCCTATAGACCCAATCGTTTTTGAATTTTGTCTACAATACAGAGCTACTTGGAATACCGAGATTTATCATACAGGTTTTTAAACACAGGATATTTGTAAAGCGGCTATCGCTTGGCGCGTTATTTGTCGTGAACGCCAAAGGACCATTTCTTTCCAGTCATCGATAGCCGGATAATAATGGTGTTTTAGTTGTTTTTTTATTCGCTGAGTTTCCGAATCCGTCCATTCAAATTTACCTTGGTTATGAAGCCAGTGTTCTTCTCTCAGTGCTTTTCGACTCTGCTCTTGGGAGTAGGTGCCATATTCTAAAGCGATATATGCATAACGATTAATTAGTACTCGATCCCATAAATCCCGTGCCGTGCCATATAGTGGAATTGATGATGATGTGCCCATTTCTGGGACGCCCAAAGAATCGCCGTACGCACTCGATACCCAGTTGAATCCAAATGTACCTGGAATATGACCCGAAATGGGCTCTCCATATCCAAATGGACCAAGGCCAGTATGAAAATCAATTATAGCAACGACTTGACGAGAGAATAGCTTGTGTTTCTCAATAATTTTTTCAAGAGTTAACCTTGACCACGTTGGCTTAAATCCCCCAAAAAACATACTATGAGGGTGTTTATATTGGCCCGCTTTTCGAGCCTTTTGAAAGGCTTTTTCACCATTAAGTTTTCGAAACTGGGCTATTTTGGTCTCGGCGATCTCTAGAGTTTTTAAATCTAAGGATTTTGGGACAAAAAAATCTCCCAGCTCATCATGACCAGCATTTTCCGGCAAAGGAAGGTCAAAATTTATGAAGTTCCTATTAAGATCACATCCTTCTTCAGTAACTCTTCGAAGCCAGGCAAATCCGTATGGGTTGATTGCGTGGACTAATAGAACTGCAACATTTCCGGCAGAGCCGTTTGGAGTGTTATTCAGTAGCCAATCTATTTGACATGCGGACCCACAAAAACCCTCTATTCCATGGGTAGCAGATACCAAGACTAAAACACACTTTGCGTCTTTTGAGCCCACCCATGCAGTATCGCAGGAGAGATACTCATCATTCGGCCCAACGTTTGGATTCTTATACGATTGAATACAAAGGTTTCGTGATTTTGAAACGTTTATAAATTTCCCCCGCGCTTCTTGATAAGAAGTTGAAAAACAAGCAGGTAATGATTGTAGAATTTCCATAATTCTAGATTCTGATTTTCCTTTTAAAACCTCATTCTAAATCAATCTGAAGCACTAAAGTTAAATAGGAATTATTTTTAGTGCGATCTGTCATTGGTTGATAAACCGATAGAATTAAGGAGTACTCCATCTATTTCACTGAATTGTAATATAGGTAGTTTAATTTATGCTAATCTAGCATCAAGTATGGCATCATCAATATTCTAAACCATTCAGGTAGTGATGACACACTATATTTAAACCAGTAAAATTAAAATCACCCAATTTAAAATAAAAAAAATTAATAGGTCCCTTCCGCAGACAGTATATTTGCAATTTCAGAAGAACACCGATATTTCTGTATCACTTTTTGCCACTATCCATCTGCAGTAGAAGGATGATAAAAAATGCCTATAGACAAAGTTGTATCCACTTTTGAGGCGGCAGTGTCCGGTGTTGCCGATGGATCAACGATCCTCGTCTCAGGATTTGGTGGTGCAGGTATGCCAACCGAATTGTTAAATGCCCTACGAGATCAGGGAGCTAGGAACCTTACCATTGTTTCCAATAATGCAGGCGTTGGACGAGAGGGTATTGGGGGATTGTTGGCGGAAGGAAGGGTTCGGAAGGTTATTTGCTCTTATCCTAGGTCTGGAGGCTCAGTAGTTTTTGAGGAAATGTGGGCAGCTGGTGCTGTGGAACTGGAGGTAGTGCCTCAGGGAACTTTAAGTGAGAGAATTCGAGCGGCGGGGGCCGGAATAGGGGCGTTTTACACACCTACAGGTGTAGGCACTCAACTAACAGAAGGAAAAGAAGTGCGAGAAATATCGGGGCGTATGCATGTTTTAGAGTATCCCTTGAAGGGTGATGTTGCTTTTGTGTTTGCGAAAAAAGCGGACCGATGGGGTAATTTAGTTTATAACAAGTCAGCTCGAAATTTTGGACCGGTAATGGCACCGGCGGCAGATTTAACTGTTGTGCAGGTTTATGAAATAGTAAAGCTGGGTTCCTTAGATCCCGAATCGATCATCACCCCGTCCATTTACGTAGACAGAGTTGTCAAGTTAGATGGTCAGGGTATAGGTGAAAAAGCTTAAACTAATTTCGTCGATAGTCAAAGCTCAGTACTTTGCTCCTTACCATACAAAATGGAAGATTTAATGGTATATTTAATAAGTACAGGGATTTTTACTGTTTTTCTTGGCGTTGGTGATATATTCGATGGCTGCTGTAACTCCGCCGGATCCATGGGGAATATTCATATAAGCCAGTGTAGACTCAACAGCCGCTAAAGTTCCATAAAGCATTACGGCATTAATGTCGCCCATATGTCCGATTCGGAAGGCTTTTCCGTCAAATTTTCCTAAGCCACCCCCTAATCCGACCATCATTTCATCACGGCATATAGTCCGAATGGCATTAGCATCGATCCCTTCTTCGGTGATGATGGTGGTTACTCCCACTGAGCGCTCACGCGGTTCTATCGCATTAATAGATAGTTTACCAGCTTGACCCCAAACTTCTACCGCAATTTGTGTGGCGCGGGCCAACACGCGATGACGTTCAAACACTGTTTCCAAGCCTTCTTCGAATAACATATCTAAAGCTTCTCGAAGGCCGAAAACCATTAATTGAGGCGCTGTTCCACAAAATTTCCTATAGTGCTCTGCTTCCATTCGAGTTTTCCAATCCCAGTAAGAACGGGGCATCGAGCATTGGTCATGGGCTTTGAGTGCGCGTTCGTTGGCAGCTATGATCCCTAGTCCTGGAGCCATCATAAGGCCTTTTTGAGATGCGCCGACAGTTATATCTACGCCCCACTCGTCCATCCGGTAATCCGTTGTGCCGACTGCGGCGACTGTATCCACAACTAGGAGAGCTGGATGTCCAGTTATATCTATTGAGGCTCGGATTGACGGTATGTCGCAGGTGATACCTGTAGCGGTTTCTGTATGAACCAGAAGTACTCCTTTGATTATGCCTTCTTTATCTTGTTTTAGCCGTTTTTCGACAGCTTCGGGTCGGATGGCCCGTCTCCAGTCCCCGGGCAGCGTTTCTATCTGCAGGTTGAGAAGTTTGGCCATATCGGACCAAGCAGTAGAAAAGTTTCCGCTTTCAGGTACTAATACTACATCTCCAGGAGAGAAAACGTTAGAGAGCGCTGCTTCCCACGCACCATGACCATTGCAGGCATACAGAAAAATCTCGCCTGAGGTTTTGAAGATTTTGCGCATGTCTGAGAAGCAAGATTTGGAAACTTCTAAAAAGTCCGGATCGGAAAGATCTTGAGTTTGACGATGCATAGCATTTAAGACTCTATCGGGTACGTTAGTTGGGCCAGGCGTATTCAGGAATTTACGGCCACGCTTTATACTCATTCAAAAACTCCGGTATTGAGAACAACATATAGAATTCGCCAGATTAGTGGAGCCCGGAACATAGCTGGGTGGATCGATAAAGGGAAGACCGCTTTTTGCGTTTTTTAACCTCTTTCTTAATTTTGAAAGTGCGCCTAAATTATCTCATTACGTCTAACTAAAGGGACGATACAGATGGATTTGGACTTAGCAAAACCTGAATCAATTTCAGGGTTGAAGTTATCGCGCCAACAACTTGCTTGGTACGTAGCTCGGGAAATTCCTGATGGTTCATATGTCAATTTGGGTATTGGCATCCCGACATTGTGTGCAGATTATATGCCTCCCGAATCCGAAATCTTGCTTCACAGTGAAAATGGTGTTCTGGGATTCGGGCCACGCCCTCCTGAAGGGAATGAAGATAGGGACTTGGTAAACGCGGGCAAGCAACCGATAACGATGCTCGCTGGGGGATCATATTTTGTGCACTCTGATGCCTTTGCTATGATTAGAGGAGGGCATATTGATATAGCGATGTTGGGAGCTTTTGAAGTATCAGGTAGAGGAGATTTAGCTAATTGGACAACCAACAATCCAACATTTCCGCCTGGCGTTGGAGGAGCGATGGATTTAGCGGTTGGTGCCAAACAAGTTTGGGTGATTACAGAGCATTTAACTCGCAACGGAGATGTAAAAATCTTGAATGATTGTTCGTATCCATTGACATCTAAAGAATGCGTTAGCAGGATTTATACAGACTTAGCTGCCATCAATGTTACCAAAAATGGGTTAGTAGTGACAGGAATGGTAAACGGAATGACGATAGAGGCCTTACAAGCTGTAACTGAGCCCACTTTAACGCTAGATTTAGACTGTCGCCGTATCATGTCTCCTGAGCTATAAAAGATATTCTTGTGGAACTAGTCCGTTGAAGGGAAGTAAATTTATTTTTTCTTTAGTGTCGCACCTTTTGCGAAAGGCTCGAGGTATTCTAATAGCGCATCTATGTCAGTTTGCTTTTTTAAACCCTTAAAAGCCATTTTTGTGGTAGCTCGTTTCTTACCTAAAATGCGGCTTATGTAAGGTTTTGGTTTACCAATATAGGCCCTTAGTGTTTCGGCAGTCCAAACGAGTCCTGCTGTTCCGGCCGCCTTCATGTTTTGAGAATGTTTAAATTTTCTACCCTTTGAATCCACGAAACGACCAGCCGTTCTTCCATAAAGGCCGTGCAAAGAAGGTCCTAACTTGGCTTTTCCAGGTTTCAAAGAATGGCAGGCCACGCATTTTTTAAAAACTTTAGCTCCCTTTACCGAGCCGTTTGCTATTGTAGTCATAGATATTGTGGCAAAGGCGTAGAATATAAATAACGTGGTTAGGGAAAGTCCTTTGGGAAAACGAATAAAAGAAAGCATTTCTGTTACCATGAGGTTTATCTTTATTTCTTAGAGATTGGTATTTTGGATTTATTTTTCAATGTGATTGGTAGTAAATTGCATCTCGTATGAATTAAATTTATCGCATAATTACTCTTAATAGAAAATAAATCTGAATATAAAATGTTTTGGCTTGATGGTTTCTTATTCTTCTGACGCAATTGCTAGTATGATTTCATGATTAACTAAATCCAATAATAAAATTATTAGCGGGGGTGTGATGACCGAAATTTCTGTCAGGGCAGCCAAACATGAAGATAGTAATATTTTGATCCAGATGATTACGGAATTACAGGATTACGAATATATGTTACATCGAGGGCGCCGTCCTGGTCGCGAGGTAGCTAAATTACAATATACCAGAGTTGTGGAAGCGGCAAAAAATTTTCGAGGTGCCGTATTAGTAGCCAATTTTAAAAATGAAATTGTTGGAATGATCGCCGGTTGGATAATTATCGAAGGCGATCTTAAACAAGATTTAGAATTCCGAGAACATGGCTATATTTCGGATTTGTTTGTTAAAGATGAAGTAAGGGGTAAAGATGTCGCTCAGCTTCTTTTAAGGGCTATTCAGGAACAGCTGGTGGCCAATGGTGCGCGTCGATTATCGATTAATGCTTTAGCCAGAAATGGACCGATTATTACCGCGTGTAGGACCTTTGGTTTCAAACCTTATGAAATTAAATTGGAAAAATCGGTTGAGGTTTAACATCAGTGTTATTTCGGTCTGCTTTGATTTTGAGCTTCATTACCAATTGAATACTAATCGGATAATGAAAGTGGCTAAACCTATTGTAATTGGAGGGCTCCATGGCACGTAGACGATTTACAGATTTGCGAAGTCATTTGTGGTACGGAGTTGATGATCTGAGATCATTCGGACACCGTTCTCGGGCAAAACAAATGGGTTATGGTCGAGAAGATTGGGCTGGAAAACCTGTTATAGCAATTATTAATACGTGGTCCGACATAAACTCGTGTCATACACATTTTCGCCAACGTGCTGAAGAAGTTAAACGAGGGGTTTGGCAGGCGGGAGGCTTTCCAGTTGAAATGCCGGCTATGTCATTGGCGGAACCCTTCCAAAAACCATCCACGATGATGTATCGAAATTTCCTAGCTATGGAGACAGAGGAACTCCTTAGGTCTTATCCGTGCGACGGAGTAGTACTGATGGGTGGATGCGATAAGACTACACCTGCTCTCTTTATGGGAGCAGCTAGTATGGGGTTGCCGGCAATTTTCGTTCCTGCTGGTCCTATGCTTCGAGGTAACTGGAAGGGTAATATATTGGGTTCAGGGAGCGATAGTTGGAAATATTGGGATGAGCTGAGGGCGGGAAATATTTCTGAACAAGATTGGGAAGAAATTGAAGATGGTATCGCTCGAGCGCCGGGAACTTGTATGACCATGGGAACGGCTGCCACTATGATGTCAACTGCTGATGCGTTGGGATTGACGTTACCTGGAGTTAGTTCCATTCCAGCTGCCGATTCCAATCATTCAAGAATGGCTACTCGGACGGGACGTCGAATTGTTGAAATGGTTTGGGAGGATTTAAAACCAACAGATGTCTTTACCTTGAAAGCATTTGAAAACGCCATCACATGTGTAATGGCACTAGGCGGTTCTACCAATGCTATCGTGCATTTAGTTGCCATGGCTGGGAGACTGGGCATCAAACTGGAGTTGGAAAAGTTCGATCAAATTTCTAGGAATACCCCGTGGTTGGCTAATATCCGGCCATCTGGCAAATATTTAATGGAAGATTTTTTTTATGCAGGTGGCGTTAGAGGGCTTCTAGGTGAGCTTAAAGATTTGTTACACCTTGATTGCCTGACGGTTAATGGGCAGACGTTGGGACAAAATCTTGAGGGGGCAGATATTTACAATATCGATGTTATCCATCGCCGCAACAACCCATTGTCTCCGGAAGGGGGATTAGCTGTATTATGGGGCAATTTGGCACCAAACGGAGCCGTTATAAAGCAAACAGCGTGCGATCCATCCTTGGTCCAGCACAAGGGACCAGCGGTTGTATTTAAAGACTATAATGATATGAATGACAGGATAGATTCTGACACACTCGATGTTACCAAGGATTCTGTTTTAGTACTTCAAAATGCTGGCCCCCAAGGTGGGCCTGGTATGCCAGAATGGGGTATGTTGCCGATACCCAAGAATCTCTTGAAGCAGGGTATACGGGATATGGTTCGTATTTCAGATGCCCGCATGAGTGGCACTAGTTATGGGACTTGTGTGTTGCATGTTTCCCCTGAAAGTTTTGTAGGAGGGCCTTTAGCCATCATAAAAACTGGTGATATTGTGGAGCTAAATATTCCCGAAAGGAAGTTAAATGTAGAGTTAACTAGTAATGAGTTAAAACGACGTCAGAAAGCTTGGAAAAATCCACCTCGAAAATTTCAGCGAGGCTTTGGAGCAATTTATGCCAATCATATAACCCAAGCAGATGCAGGGTGTGACTTTGATATATTAGAAGGTACCTTACCCACCCCAGATCCAGAAATTCATTAATCGTAAATAAATTAGTAAAAGGCGCGGCCTTCATTTAAAAAGATTTTGATGGAGCAAATATGATAAATGTTGGTCATAACTGTTTCGAGCAGGCCTTGTCCGAGATTCGATCACAAATTTGGTTTTGGGCGACGTTAGTTGCACCTTTAGCTGCTGATCCTTAACAAATAGTGGGATTGATTGGTTGTTATAGGATTATAGGCAGTCTCCTTACGAAGTAATAGATATTTTGCCGTACCTTGTGGCAGTAGATCGCGACACAATATTTTTTTAGATGGGGTACGTAGAGCGGCTGATGGAATTAGGACTAGAGGTTACAGGCGCATCACAGATTAAAATCATTGGGTCGCAGAAACACACTTGTGTGTTGGTGCAAGTGGATACGCTATAGGGTCTGACTAACGTCGAAGTAATAGTGAGAGCTAATGTAATTAATTTGGTCTTTATAGGACTAGCAGCTTTAAGAGCCACGTTGGGTTTAACAGATCGCCATCATCCAGGCTTTATAGAAGTGATAAAATCAGGGCGAGATTCTGTTGGAAATGCTAGAAAGGCCAGTGGTATTTTTGTTGCTGACGCAGATCAAGCCCAAGTGTGGTTGGATCAAGGCTTGGTTTCTATTGCTTGGGGGGTAGATTTTAACATGCATACTCGTGACGAAAATTCTTTAGCCAACCGATTTAATAGTTTATCGGGGAATTGGAACGTAAGCTGATGACAGGATTTAAGGTTACGGAGAGAACTTCTTTTAATCGTTGGACACGGGAAATCTTACGCTATAGCGATTTAGATCCGGTTGGACACGTTAACAACAATGCTTATGGGCAATTCGTGGAAAATTCAAGAACTGCTTTATTTATGTATGCAAAAGAGATTGCCCGAAAATTAGGTGCCCCCACTATGTCTTATGACTGGGTGGTTAGAAGGATTGAGTTCGACTACTTGCAGGAAGTTCGTTACCCAGGAGAAGTTGAGGTTGGTGTCGCAATTACGCGTATTGGCAATAGTTCGATGGTCATGCAGCATGGGGTCTTTACTGACGATTATTGTGCCGCCACGGCGACCGGAGTCAGTGTTTGTTTTGACCTCAAAACTCGGTCCTCTACAAAAATTCCCAAAGAAATTCGAAATGCAATGACAGATTTAGCCGGCGTTTAAGCTAAGCAAAAACTAATTTACAGGTGTTAAAAGTGCTTTCCCATCGATCATAGCTTTTAAATTTTCATACAATAGCATGCCCATCGCCATCCGTGTGTAATGGGTGCCGCTAGCCATATGAGGGGTGAGGATTAAATTATTTTCTATTTTCAGAAGTTCTGAAGGTATGTTGGGCTCATCAGGAAAAACATCTAGCGCTGCTGCTCCTAACCGGCCATTTTCAAGACATTCGGCCAAGGCGGTATTGTCCACAACTGTTCCGCGAGCTACGTTTACTAACAGCCCGTGCGGACCTAGGGCTTCCATCACCTCTTTGTTTACTATTCCCCTAGTTTCATTTCCCCCAGGAATGATAGCGATTATTATATCGCAATCATTAGCCATATCGATCAACTTTTCATAGAAGGTATAAGCGACATCGCTTCGTGGTGTCCTCTGATGGTAGCTAATTTCCATCTTAAAGGCAGCACAACGTTCAGCAATCTCCATTCCTATTCTCCCCAAACCCAATATGCCTATCTTGGAACGATGAACATTTAGGACTAGGGGATAATCCCCTTCAATGGGCCATCTTTTTTTCCGGGCATACCGATCAGCTTGCACTAGGTGTCTTCTACCAGCAAGGGTAAGAGCCATCGCCATGTCAGCTACGCAATCATTTAGTACCGAGGGCGTATTTACTACTTTTATTCCCCGCCGATTGGCGGTTGGAATATCAACGCCATCGTATCCAACTCCGAAATTTAGAATCAATTTTAAATTGGGTAGCCGTTCGATTAGAGAAGATGGGCAATGATGCATCGTGCCAATTACACTGCACTGATCCGCATGCTTTTCCAAAAAGGCGTTTTGGTCATCGCTTAGATATAGATGATGGGTTATCGCTATTTCATCAAGTTTACGCATTGCTGGTTCATACCAAGAGGAATGTATCAAAACATGCGGTTTATCAGTCATTCTTAATCTCCAAACAATCGAATTACTTTCAGATGAGTTAAAATGATGAATTTGGTCGTTTCAAAAACTCTATGCCTTTCTGATTCCGTAATAGATCGCAAAAATCATGTAAAGTGAAATAATCTAGTGGTTGACTAATTTTGGATTTCTCAGAAGTGGGAAACCATTCCGGGATTTTTTAATCCAAAGTAGGAAGTGCCTTATCCTTTCAAAATAGACTTTAGGTTTGTTTAATGTTTGCATTGTTAGGAACAAAAACTGTAGATGTTTATTGTTCGGAGTAGAATTAAAATTGCTCTGAATTCATTCGCATAACACAATCACCACCTCCAATTATTGGATCGATTAATGTTGCCACTCTGCTTAAATGAGCCTCGGCAAAGTAATGGGCAGTTATGAGTTTGCTCTCTAAGAATTCAGTATTGGTTGGTTTTTCTTTTAGTTGACGCTTTGCTTCTATAGCGCTGCGTGCGAGTATCCATCCTCCACTTATTAATCCGAGCATTTCCAAAAATGGTGTTGCACCGGAAGCTGCGCGTCCCGGGTCCGAAGGAAAAATTTCGATTAGCCATTTGGCGGTTTTCGAAATTGTGTCGCTTGCCGACTGTAAATGTTTTGCAAGGGCTACATGAGAACGGTCGTTTGAATCCAGTTCCTCAATTGACATTTTCACCTTCGTTAAAAATTGAAATAATACCTCGCCTCCATCGCGAACAACTTTCCGGCTTAGTAAGTCCATCGCTTGAACTCCATTAGTGCCTTCGTAAATTGTCGTTATACGCGCATCACGATAATGTTGGCCTGCACCAGTCTCCTCCATAAAACCCATTCCACCGTGGACTTGAATGTTAGTAGATGTGATAGCCAACCCAGTATCTGTGCACCATGCTTTTACGACGGGAATCATTAAATCGAGCATTGCTTGGGCTCTGTATTTTTCAGCGTCGTTAGGCATTCGATTTGCTTTATCCATGTCTGCGGCTACAGAGTAGCACAGCCCGCGCATAGCTTCTATCTGGCTTTTCATACTTAGCAGCATGCGTCGTACGTCGGGATGATAAATTATCGGAACTGGCGCATCAGCTCCTTGTATGGGGCGTCCTTGGATCCGTTCTTTTGAATAAGCTGTAGCCTGCTGATACGCCCGTTCAGCAATCGCTAAACCTTGTAACCCCACTCCCAAGCGAGCGTTATTCATCATGACGAACATGTATTCTATACCTCGATTTTCTTCTCCGACGAGATAGCCAATGGCTCCTTCATTTTCGCCATATACCATCACGCAAGTGGGGCTCGCATGAATACCGATTTTGTGTTCTAGGGATACGGGTCTGACGTCATTTCGCTGTCCTATGGAACCATCCAAATTAATTAAGTATTTAGGCACAATAAACAAAGATAATCCTCGCGTGCCAGATGGGCCTTCGGGGGATCGTGCCAGAACTAGGTGGATTATATTGCTGGTCATATCGTGATCGCCCCACGTTATAAAAATTTTTTGACCTTTGAGGCGATAGTAATTCCCTTCTCGAACTGATGTGGTCCGAATAGTTCCCAAATCAGTGCCTGATTGAGGTTCAGTTAGGTTCATCGTGCCAGTCCATTCTCCAGACACGAGTTTGCTTAAATAAGTTTGTTTTTGTTCTTCACTACCATGCCGCTCAAGGGCATCAATGGCGGCTTGAGTCAATAACGGACATAATGAGAAAGATAAATTCGCTGCGTCCCACATTTCCCAGAGAGCGGTCGCTAAGGTCCAAGGCAATCCCTGACCTCCATATTGGGGATCGAAAGGCACGGAATTCCAACCAGCTTTTGACCATTGTTCATAAGCTTCGCTAAATCCGTCGACAGCTCGAACCACCCCGTTTTCCATCCTTGCTCCCTGTAAATCACCCTTTTGATTAAGTGGAGATAAAATGTTTTGAGAAAACTTACTGGCTTCTTCAAGGATTTGGTCGACTAAAGTTTCATCTAGGGATTCGAAACCTGGCATGCGGATGATTTCGTTTAAATCGATTACACTGTTTAAAACAAAGTTAATGTCGGTTAACGGAGCTGAATAAGCGGTCATGTCTGCCCAGTTCCTTTGAAAATAGGTCTGAATAAATTATTTATTAAGTTTACGTAACCCATGATGTGTTATCTGTCTATTGATCTAATTTTGTTCTAGGACAACCAGCGTTTTCTCAAACAACCTCGAACCAAGGTTTAACAATAAGTTAGCGTTTTGCGTTTACTTTTGACTTATGAATATGCCGGATGGAATTTGTTTTACATTTCTGCACGTATCAATTCTATCCACCCCGAAGTAAGGTGTATCATTTCAGCATCAAGGGGTTGCTTCTGCGAAGAAAGTTTGACAACAACTAAATCTTTTTCGTGATCTACAAAAATGTTTTGACCATGTACACCTACTCCGAATAATAGTTGCCCAATCTGATTATCTTTTCCGTGCTTCACATACCACTTTGATCGATAATGCATAGAAGCATTAGGAAATAGGTAGGCGAAATTTCCGTTATTCCACGCTTCAGTATTACCGTTATTTGATATATCTGAAATCCAATACTCAGGTATAATTTGTTTTTCGTTCCGTGTTCCTTTCTCTATAATAAGTTGACCGAGAAGCGCTAAATCACGTGTGGTGACGCAAACTCCTCCTGCTACTCTAGGTGCGCCTAATCGGTCGACAGTGACATAACCGGGACGACTAGCTCCTAGGGGTTTCCACAATAATTCGCTGACGACTTCAGAATATGGGCGGTTTGTCACGCGTTCTATTGCCCATCCCAGCAAATCGGTGTTGGGTGATACATAATTAAAGGGACCATTATGCGGCCCAATATCCTTTGTTAGCCGAGAGTAAAAGCTTTTTAAATCAACATCTGGTTCGTCACGGTCTGGTGGATTCCAGCCTGTAGCTTTACGATAATCAATTATTAGCCCCGCCGTTGCGAGATAATCTTCATCAAAATCTATTCCCGCGCGCATATCTAAAAGTTGACGGATTGAGGCTCCTTCGTATGCCGTCTTCTTCAATTCAGGTAAGATTTCCGTAATTTTTTGATCTAAGAAAAAGAGGTTCCGATCTATAAGTATACCAGAGATTAAACCGAGTATCGATTTGGAAACGGACATCAAGATGTGAGTGGAATTGCTGCTCATTCCGTTAAAATAGCGTTCATATATTAGTTTTCCAGATTTTAGTATAACCAGGCCGTCTGTATCCGTATTTTTCAAAAAATTTTCGAAGCAAAGTTTCCGACCTTCTTTCGTCTTTATTTCTAAGTCGCTTAAGTTTGTTGGTACGGAGCTTAATTTTTGAATATCTTTAGGATCGTTTTCTATTTCAGCGGTGGGAATAATTTCCCTTACATGTTGGAAACTCCATTTATTAAAAGGGTAATTTCGCCAGTTGCTCAGTGTAACCTGATGCTCTTGCTTTTCCGGAAATGGGGACATTATTTTTCTCATTACAGGTACGCTTGTCAGATTACCTTGCCAGGGTTCATGATCCCTTGCGGGTCGAGTGCTGTTTTTATTTGGCGCATTAAGTCGAGGGAAACACTGGATTTATAACGAGTCAATTCATCTTTTTTGAGTTGACCGATTCCGTGCTCTGCGCTTATTGAACCTTTGTAGTAGTGAACTGTATCATGTACCGCTTTACTAATAGCAGGCCATTTTTCAAGAAATTTTTCTCTATCACCATTCTCCGGTTCAGCAACATTAAAATGCAAATTCCCATCGCCAGCATGTCCGAAGGCAACTAGGCGGGCATTGGGTTCAATTTCCAAGACCGCTTTCCATGCATCATTATAAAAAGAAGGGATAGCGGATACAGGTATCGAAATATCATGTTTGATTGATGCTCCCTCTAATTTTTGAGATTCGCTAGCGTTTTCTCGGAGTGCCCAAAAAGCTTGGCGATGTTTCTCAGATTGAGATAGCGCTGCATCTAAAACCAAACCATCCGTAAGAGCTTCAGAAAGAATTTTTTCAAGGAGATTACTTTGATCTGTGTAATTTTCCGATGTGCATACTAATTCCAAAAGTACATAGTAATCATAGGGTTGTTCCAGGGGGTCATTACTGCTGGGAATGTGCTTTATTATTAAATCTAGGACAGGTCGGGAAATTAATTCAAATGTCTCGACGCTGTCGCCACTTTCTGCCCTGGACCGGTTAAGTAATTCCAAAGCGGCCGTTATGTCGCGCACTGCGCAGTATGCCGCATCTATAGCTCGGGGTTTGGGAAACAATTTGAGAACAGCAGCAGTGATAATTCCTAAAGTTCCTTCAGATCCGAGAAATAATTGTTTTAAATCGTATCCAGTGTTGTCCTTCCTTAAGGCTAGCAATCCATCCCAAATACGGCCATCGGGCAAAACAACCTCTAAACCAAGGACTAGGTCGCGCGCGTTACCATATTTAAGGACATTGGTACCACCAGCGTTAGTTGAAAGATTGCCTCCTATCGTACAGCTACCTTCTGCGGCTAGGCTGAGCGGAAAGTAGCGGTCGGCATTGGAGGCCGCGTCTTTAAGGGTTTTTAGAATGCATCCGGCTTCGGCTATTAGCGTATAATTATCCGCATCGATGCCACGAATTTGGTTCATTCGAGAAAGGGATATAATTATCGAATTACCTTCACTAGTTGGAACTGATCCTCCACACATACTGGTGTTACCACCTTGGGGTACAATCGGGATCTTTGCCCGGGCACACAGCTTTACTACCTCAGATACTTCCTGTGTTGTTTTAGGCTGAACAAGCATTAACGCCAGTCCATAGAAATGACCACGCCATTCAATTAGATGAGGTTTCATTTTATTGAGATCGGTTATCCAGCCAGCATCGCCGACAACGTTTTTTATATCTTCTATAGCTGCCAACTGTGCCGAATTTGGTTTGTAGACAGCCTCTGTTTTCGATTTTGAGGCCATTTCGGCCATAACTTTCTCCTAATGAAAATGCAACGAGATCATTTATTGAAATACTAAAAAAAATACCCTTTATGCAACATATCCTAAACTTATTTCGGGGCCGATGCTCGTAAAAGTCGATCGTTAATTGCTGCCCCGAGACCGTATTTCGGGATTGGAGCAACGGCTATCCCTCTAATATTCGGAGCATCAAGTTTTCTAAGCATGTGAAAAAGATTTGCAGCCGCCTCTCGGAGATTTCCGGTGGCGCTTAACGTTTGATCGTAATGCTTGGACTCTGGACCAAATCCAAGGTAAACCTCTCCATTTCTAGGACCAGTTGCTTCTAGTCTTACCGGACACTCAGGCGCATAATGGCTGGCGAGCATGCCTGGTGATGCAATGCTGGTATTAGTATCAATCGTTCCAAAAGTCCCCAATTTGTTTTGTAATTCTTCCAAGGTAATAGCACCTGGCCTTAGCAAGATTGGCCTGATTCCAGATAGGTCCACAACAGTCGATTCTAATCCCCATGCACATGCTCCACCATCTATGATGATCTTAAGACTATTCCCTAACTCCTTATTTACATGCTCGGCTCTAGTAGGACTAATTCGACCAGATTGGTTGGCGCTGGGTGCCGCGATAGGGCGTTCCACACCACTAAGTAACTCTCGGGCTATGGGATGAGATGGTACTCTAAGAGCGATCTTTTCCAAACCAGCAGAGGCCAACCAAGCAATGGGGCAATTATTACTTCGATTTACTATTATTGTTAAAGGCCCTGGCCAAAAATCTTTGGCTACATCTAATGCTGTTTCTGTGAAATTGCCCACTCGCAATGCCGCTTCCACTGACCCGAGATGGCAAATAAGGGGGTTGAAGCGCGGTCGGTGTTTGACTTCAAAAATTTTAGCTACGGCACATTCATTCGTAGCATCGGCTCCCAGGCCATAGACCGTTTCTGTAGGGAATGCCACGAGCTCACCAGCTAGTAACGAGACTATCGCGTTATCAATTGTTTCAGAAGATGGGAAAGCTATAGGACTTGGTTGCATATGAAGAGGATACCCAGTTTGAAAAACGTGGTAGGGTTATCTCAGAATTGTCTGGTTAAATTAGACATGAAAAACTTATAACCGATGAAATATTACCCAATTAATCCCGATTATTTCACAAAAACCCTCTTGCCAAAACAGGTGAATTTGTTTGCTAAAAATTAATCGTAATATGGAGTATAGTAATGCCGACATCTCCTCTATGGTCCGCTACCCTAAACCACCTGTGCATACAGACAGAGCAGCCAGAACCCATGCGGCGATTTTTTCGTAAGGCTCTGAAAATGGAGGAGTCTAAATTGGGCTCCGAACAATGGTGTTTTTGCGGAATTGAGCGGCGCATTATTTTAAGAAAAGGTACGTCTAAAACTCTTGATTTTAGCGGTTTTTCCTTATCAGGAAATGACCAATTAGAAAGACTTAGGAAACATATTCTTAAGCAGAAAGGATCGATCATAAATTTTTCCTCTCCTCTTTTTCAACAGGGCGGATTTTCGGTTCAGGATCCTGATGGAAACATGATGTGTTTTGGCGTCGAAAGATTATATGATAACAGCCCAACTGGTATTTCCGGGCGGTTACAGCACGTAGTCGTGACTACCCCGAATTTGGAAAGATTGATGCATTACTATGGCCAAGTTTTGGGGTTTCTTGCTTCAGATCAAGTAGTTTCCAATGATGGCGATGTGACAGCTGTTTTTTATCGTTCAGATATAGAGCACCATAGTTTCGCTGCTTTTAAAGCCGCGGAAAAAAGTTTTGATCATTGCGCTTACGAGACGCCTTCATGGAATCATATAAGGGATTGGGCTGACTATTTAGCATCGTTGGATATTCCCATTTGGTGGGGGCCGGGACGTCACGGTGCAGGGAACAATTTGTTTTTCATGATATTGGATCCCGACGGCAATAAAGTCGAATTTTCAGCTGAAATAGAACACATAGATGAGAATCAAGCAGTTAGATATTGGCCCCATGATCGCCGGACCTTGAACCTGTGGGGCAACGCGTGGATGCGTGACTGAGTAAATCTCGAATTTGATTCTGATTATTTTCCTCTGGCTATGAACCAGCCGTTTAGAAAATCCTCTTTAGCATAAAGAAATGGTTTGCCATCGAATGTTTCGACTGTGCCACCTGCAGCCAACAGGAGAGCGTGGCCAGCGGCGGTATCCCATTCCATCGTAGGACCAGTCCGAGGATAAAGATCCGCATCGCCTTTTGCAACTAGACAAAATTTAAGGGCGGAACCCCTCGAAATTGAGTTTTTAACTTTTAGATTTGAAATATAATCTTCTAATTGGTCACTCCGGTGTGAGCGACTTGCTACGACTGTCAAAGCTCGTTTATCGGCTCTACGTGCCATTATCGAATGGCGTAAGCCGCTAGGATTTTCCTCAAAAGCGCCCATTCCGTTTATACCAGCCCACACTAACCCGTTGACCGGTGTCATGATGACGCCCAGTTTCGGTATTTCTGATTCAATCAGGCCAATATTAACGGTGAAATCTCCGTTTCGATTTATAAATTCTTTGGTTCCATCTAGCGGGTCAACTAACCAAAAGGTTCCGCCCGACACATCTGGTATAATACCGTTATCGACCCTTTCTTCCGAAATAATAGGAATATTTGGCGTTAAATCATTAAGAGCAGAAAAGATTATGTTATCTGCAGCCTGGTCGGCGGCCGTAACTGGGGACCCGTCAGACTTCGTTTTGGATGCAATATCGCCCTCGTAGAAATTCATAATTACTTTTGAAGCTTCTCGAGCAATAGTGATAGTTGAGTTGATAAGGTCTTGGTATGACATGCAAGCTCCGTTAAGTAAGCGCTGTTTGTGTATAATGGCTCGATAAACCGTTTTGAATACTCTTTTTCTATAACAAAATGTTGGTTGGAATTACATAATGTGCGGACGTTATAGTATTACAACACCGGTGGAAGCTTTAAGAATTATGTTTAATTTTGGTAATTCTCCTAATCTTCAGGCGAGATATAATGTGGCACCTACCCAATTTGCTCCGGTGATAAGACACCAAAATGGGGGAAAACACCTTGATATGTTGCGTTGGGGCCTGATCCCAAAATGGGCTAAAAATATTTCAGTTGGCCCAAAAATGATCAATGCACGCTGTGAATCCATAGAACAAAAATTATCATTCAAAAAAGCCTTTCGGTACCAGCGCTGTTTGGTGCCGGCTGATGGATTTTTTGAATGGCAAAGAAGAGGAAAAATTAAACAAGCATATCGCATACAGCTTGAGGGTGGACTACCGTTTGCTTTTGCTGGAATCTGGGAGATTTGGAATAATCCAGCCAGAGAGGATTCGAAAATAGTGAGTTATGCTATTTTGACTACCTCAGTGGCTCCTGCTATTGCTCATATTCATACGAGAATGCCAGTAATAATTAACAACCTTAATTACGATGTTTGGCTCTGTGGAGAGCAAAAAGAAGCGAGAGAGTTGATGCAGAATCGTGCGCGACTAGATTTTGAATATTTTTTGGTCAGTAACGAAGTTGGTAACGTGGCAAATGATTATCCAGAACTCATAAAACCAAAAAATGAGAAACCTTTAGATCTATTTTTTGAACAGGGTTAAATACAAATAATTGCCATTATCTGCAGCGGCGAAAGATTTTGGCTTTGGTTGTGTTTCGTAAAAATCCATTTTCCGTGGTTATTCCGTACCGTTGAATAGCGTTAGACGTTGCCTTCCGATAATGTTCAATTAAGTTTGGTGATCTTCTTATGTAATATTGAAATTCGTCTTCAATTGTTTCTGTTATTATTGTCAGCCTAGCTGACGATTTTTGACCGGCAACTTGCTTATAGCCACCCTTAATGAATTCAAGGAAATTTGTCTTACAATTTTGAGATGACCATCGGCCTAAAAGTGGCTTTGCGACTCCCGAATGGCGAATGATTTGGCCAGTTGTTAGCGGTTGGACGGGTTTGTGATTGTTGAAATTATTTTTTTTAGGCATTAATCCTGTCTTCTTATTAGCGACACTTAGATAGGTCCCTATCCCGAGTTTGTTTAACTGATCAAGGACAACTGTATGCCGCGCAAAAATAAGGCTCGCCAAAATTATTAAAATAACGCAAAACAATGCAAGTATCGTGAATAATATCTTGCGGCCCAGATTTGATTTCTTTGTTGGTAATTCACGAGGTTTGTAATTGTCAAACTTCGGCTTTGGATTTCCGTCTACGGGCTCGTCCAAAACAAGTTTAGGCGTGATTTTTTCATTGTTGGGGGTATCTTGATTTGTCAGACCGAATATAAAGGGCGGCAAGTTGTCTAAACGAATATTGTATTGATCAAGATAAAACAATTGTTCATATGACCAGTTGTTTGAACTTTTTAAAAATGCAGCTCCGACGATCCTAATCTTTGTTGGTGAAAGTTCGGAAATTCTATCCCCAATGTAATCACTAATGACCGCGAGTGAGTTTAATTGCTCTAGCGTTTCCCAGTTAGTTCCACTCTTATATTGGAGATAATAATGATCGAAAGTTTTAGGCATTGACGTTGCTATCCATATTACCAACGACGGTTTTCTAAAATTAAACGCGATGCGTCGTGTTTATTGACTGGGCGAGAGAAATAGTATCCTTGAGCAAATTGACAACCTAAAGCCGATAATTGTGCATGTTGCTTAGCGCTTTCTACTCCTTCGGCTATGACATCCAGTCTTAGATTGTGCGCCAACATCGTTATAGTTCTTATAATTTCCATGTTTTGAAAATTTTTACTCATATCTTTAACGAATGATTTATCAACTTTGAGTGTGTCTATTGGAAAAGTATGCAAATAGCTAAGAGAAGAGTATCCAGTTCCGAAATCATCTATACACACTTTTATATCTAGCTCTTTCAGTTGGTTTAGCATTTGTACGGATCTGGCTGCATTTTCCATCAACGCACTCTCCGTTATCTCTAATTTTAACGTAGAAGCACTTAATCCCGAGCTATTCAAGCTATCAATAATCATATTAACAAGGTCCGCATTACCAAATTGGCGACTCGATAAATTGACGCTTATTTCGAATTGATTATCCAACGGTCGTTCCATATTCCATATTAACATTTGCTTGCAGGCTTGGTCTAATACCCATTGTCCAAGGGTATAAATCAATCCGGTTTCCTCGGCCACTGGAATGAAATCGGCTGGAGATATGGAACCAAGGTCTTTATGATCCCAGCGGAGCAGTGCTTCAAAACCTGATATTTGTCCGTTTGTTAGCGAAACAATGGGTTGATAATTCAAGGTCATTTCGTTTCGGTCAAGTGCACGTCGTAGATCCGTATCAAGGTCCACCGGACTAACGGAAGATTTTCTGAGTGCTCGGTGGAAAGCAACGCTTTGTGCTCTCCCCTGTTTTTTTGCGTGGTACATGGCGAGTTCAGAATCTCGCAGTATGTCTTCAGGTCGTCGATATTCATTATCTGAATGAGCAATGCCCATCGAGGCTGTAGTGAAAATCTCTTTTCCGTGGAGAGAAAATGGCGTCGAAAAAGTTCTTTGGAGTGTTTCGGAAAATTTTCTGGCCTTTTCTACGTTTTGCATATCCTCCAGTAAAATCGCAAATTCGTCTCCCCCGAGTCGAGCTACGGTATCACCATATTTGACGTTATCTTCCAGACGGCGGGATGCCGCGATAATCAAATCGTCTCCATGTACAAATCCAAAGCTCTCATTTACAAGCTTAAAACGATCAAGGTCCAAATAAATAATGGCAAATTTGATGGCTGGGAATCGTTGTTGCCGCGCTAATGATTGTAGTGTTCTGTCCAAAAACAGAGTGCGATTAGCTAGGCCGGTAAGGCTATCGTGTAACGCATCGTGAATGGCCTGATGTTCAGCTATCTTTCGATCTGCGATGTCAGTTTGGGAACCCGCAATTCTAATAGCTTTTCCTTCAGAATTAAATTCTGCGACACCCCTTGTTAGTACCCAGAGATATGTGTCATCCATGCGGCGAATTCGGTATTCGATTTCAAATTTTGGTATTCTTCCATTTAAATGGGCTTCTAGGTAGGCTTTCACTCGGTCTAAATCGTCATTATGAACAAGATTTAGCCATTGGTTTGGTGAATTCGAAATTTCTTTTGATGAAAGACCCAGCATCTCTTTCCATCTGTCGGAATAAAAAACAATATCTGTTTTCAAGTCCCAGTCCCATAAACCATCGTTAGTACCTTTTACGGCCAGTGCGTAACGATTGGCTGTTTCTCGAAGTTTTGTTATAGGACCCACATCTTTAAGGAGAACAACTGAAAACTCCTTTCGAGTTTTGAACGTTTCTACATGAATAGAATTACCGTTGGGTTGTAGACATTCGATTGGTTTTTGAGAATCAAAGTGATTCTCTCTTCGGTTGCGAAGCCAAGAATCAATATCTTCTATCAATCTATATTGATGACGCCATTCCGCCTCTGCCTGAATAAATTCTTCGAAGTCCATGCCGAGTTTTATCGAATTCGATATTGGGTTTTGATAGTCTAGGAAACGCTGGTTGAAATAAATCAGATGGTTATCGGGGTTGAAGATGCAAAATGGTAGCCCAATTTCCCACATCGCTTCTTTAATATCTTCTATTACTGAAGAGTCTAGATTGAATGATTTGTCTTTTTCGTTAGTTAGATCAGATTTCAAGATAATCTATACTCCTACAAGCTTATCCCTGTACAAACTATCAATAAGCCGGACTGTTTGCCACTCGATTCCGAGCTGATTTCCTTATGAAATGGTTTTATTATTTTGTTATTATAAATGCAAAGAACTAAGAGCTGCCACCCTAAGTTATAGTATATTAGGTTTAGTTATCTCTTTTTAACATTTGGCAAATATTGTGTGGTCTTATAGTGATGTTTTCTTTGTAACGGATTGATGTTGGGTTGCTCCCCGAGCTGCTTTTTCACACGCATAAAACAAATGCTATTTATTCGAAGGTGTTTTATGTGTTGATCAACTAATTTTATGCGATGTCCAAATCCTGAAACGAATGGATGAAAAGTATGGGTGATTATGCCCTAATCGCGAATTTCCGTTATGTAATCAAAATCGTCTGTCCAGTTGGATAAAATATTGGAAGGAGTATTTGGACTGAGAAGAATTCCAAACGAATTTTAAAGGTATCCAAAGTAAGGAAAATCATCAAGGCTCCCACTTACAAGCCTTTCCAAAATGTTTGTTTGGTAGCCGAATCGTGTAGGAGCGAGCAAGGTTATTTCGTCGCCGGTTCGAGTTAAATAAGGAAAATAATCATTGAGGTGCCATAAATAAAACTGTTTTCGTTTAACAATTTTAAAGTAAATGGGCTGAGATCCCACGAAGGAGTTCGGTGCCCACGGGTTCGTTTAACCGCGATCTGCTTAATCTGAACCTATGCCCTTTCCATTTCGTCAACTGCCTTCTGTTTAAAAGTGGAGTTGTATATCCCCCTACTTTTTTAAATGCTAGAATTTTTGATAATCCGGTTTGATATTAAAAAGTTGATTTTCAAAGAGATTTGATTTGTAAAACTATAGGTAGAAATAGAAATATATTTTTGGTAACTGATTCAAAGAAGACGGGGCTTACGAACTTTTACAAACCTGACGATTAAATACGAAGCTCGGGAGGACTAACGATGACAGAACCGTATGAATTTTCTGCTTTAGAGGCCGTAAGCCGTATTAAAAGCGGAGCACTTACGTCAGAAATTTTAGTACGGTCGTGCTTAGAAAGAATAGCCCAGCGGGATGGGGAGGTTAAGGCCTGGACTCATCTTGAGCATGGGGAAGTAATTGAAAAAGCAATTAAATCAGATGAGTCTGGGAACAAGGGTTTACTCGGCGGGTTGCCCATAGGCGTTAAAGATATTATGAACACTAGCGATATGCCCACTCGATATGGCTCGGCCATTTATTCATCGAATCAACCGGATTGTAACGCTGTTTGCGTTAACCAGATGTTTCGACAAGGTGGAATTATCATGGGAAAGACAGTTACAACCGAATTTGCTTGGCGTAATCCTGGAAAGACGTGTAATCCCAACAATCTGTTGCATACTCCGGGGGGATCATCTAGCGGTTCGGCGGCGGCGGTCTCGGATTATCAAATTCCACTGGCCTTCGGAACTCAAACAGCGGGTTCAGTCATAAGACCGGCGGCATACTGTGGTGTGGTGGGCTTTAAGCCCAGTATTGGTACCCATGATAAAACTGGGGTGAAGGAGCTTTCCGGTTATTTAGATACTGTTGGAACGATGGCCCGTAGTGTGGTTGACGTAGCCATGTTTGATTTTGCGTTACGCACAAAACACAGCCCAAATCTTTCAATTTTCAATGATCGACCTCTAACATTTGGCCGAATGCTGCCGTTTCAAGATGAGGTTACCGAGTACGCTTTGGCTGTTTACGACCAAGCGTGCGAGTCGTTAGAAAAAGCTGGAGCTAAAATAATCGACGTCCCAGTTACGGCTAACTTCGAACGTCTTGCCGAATTTCATACGGTAATAATGACAGGAGATGCAGGACGAGCATTAAAATGGGAATACGAAAATCACTCGGATCTTTTGATTCGTTTTTATAGAGAGAATATAATGACAGGATTGACGATGGACGAGGAAGCTTTGGAAGCGGTTAAAATCGAAACTGATAAAGCTCGAGTAACCCAAGGAGAATTGTTTAGAACAGTTGATTTCATATTGACGGTGCCGGCTTCTGGTGAAGCCCCGAAAGGCTTAAGTTTCACTGGCGACCCCATATTCAACCGAGTTTGGACCTTATTAGGTTGGCCTTGTATCACTATTCCATGGGGTAGAGGACCCAATAATCTGCCACTCGGTTTACAAATGGTTGGCGCCAAGCGTGAAGATGCTCAGTTACTGGCGGCAGCGGCATGGGCGGAAAATATTTTGGATTAATCATGTAATTATTGACTCCAGTCGATGGTCGTTTGAAATGCGGAAAATTTTGTCATTTGTTGTGAGTTCCTTTGTAATCGTGCTGCTTACAGCTGGCCTGCTCAATGTATTTTTCGGTGATTCCTCTAATTATAAAATTAGTCCAGAACTAAAAACACCAGAATCGGGTGGTGGATTAATGCAAAACACTGCGGACGCAGAACAAATTTTGCTAAAGCCAGATGATGCTTCTTTAGTTGTAGAAGGAAAAAACCTTTATAATAGTTACTGTGCTTCCTGTCATGGATTTGATTTAAAAGGTCAGAAAAATTGGAAACAAAAGAATAAAGATGGTCTTATGCCAGCTCCACCACATGATAAATCTGGCCACACTTGGCATCACCCGAATTCAGTTCTGTTCATGATTACCAAGTTTGGTAGTTCTAGTGTGACCGGTCAAGAATCCGATATGCCGGGTTTTGGTAAACTTATATCGGATAAACAAATTATTTCGATTCTTTCTTTTATAAAGAATAGCTGGCCCCCTGATATACGAAAAAGGCACGATAAAATTAATCTGCAGAGTAAAATCAATTAACATTAAAGCGAGCGTGTCGGAGCTATACGTAGCTAGTTTTATTATTTAAATTTTCATCCGCTAAATGTTAACCAATAGTATTTGTTTTATTTTTTTTCCTGTGACATGGAAAAATGACGAATAACATAGTCCATCAAAATATAAACGGATTGTTCAATGCTATTTTTTCCAGTATCCAAAATTAATTCTGGATGTTCAGGGACTTCATATGGGGCGGAAATTCCTGTAAAATCTAAAATTTCGCCGCGTCTCGCTTTTGCGTACAGACCTTTAGGATCGCGGCTCTCACATATTGAAAGATCGGCTTTAATATAAACTTCGTGAAAAACATCCGGAGCAATAGCGCGTACTCGATCCCGATCGGAACAATATGGAGAAATAAAAGCAGTGATGATTAATAGCCCAGCATCAGCGAATAATTTTGCTACTTCGCCTACTCGGCGAATATTTTCTGCGCGATCCTCTGGAACAAAACCAAGATCAGTTGATAGGCCAAATCGAATATTGTCTCCATCTAGCACGTACACTTGATAGCCTTTAATAAAAAGTTGTTTCTCCAACGCAATCGCAAGTGTCGATTTACCAGCTCCAGACAGGCCGGTTAGCCAAAGAATTCCGCTCTTATGTCCGTTGGACAATCCACGTTCGTGCAATGCAATTCCTGATTCAACTGCAGCTATATTTTGTGAAGTAACTTCGCGCCGACTCCTTTTATCCACATAGCCGTCGGCAGAAACTATACCGCCTCCTAAGGTATCTTGACCGTTTGTTAACACAAAACGACCTGTTGTTGGATTCATGTGAAAGGAATCCAGAGAAACAATTGCTCGCGCTCGAAAAGTTACCTCGCCGACTCCATTTTTTGGAACAAAATCTGTGGAAATAGGACTTAGATTTTCTGTATTTATCACCCTGTCCAGAGATTGTATTTCAACTAGATATTCGGCCGTTGTTAGCTTCAACGTGTACCGTTGACCAACCTTTAACGGTTCATCTCCTAGCCAAAAAATATGGGCTTTAAAAACATTGGTTTGTATAGGTGGCGTTTCGGGAGAACTCGCAATATGCCCACGTTCAATGAATATTTGCTCGTCTAGAGTAATCGCGACGGATTGTCCAACGGTAGCCTGCTCTGGGAGTGAACCTGCGTTCCAAGTCTCTATAGAGGCTACCGTAGCCTGTTTATTCGAAGGTGAAAATTGAAGTTTCTGTCCTACATGGAATTGACCGCTTTCAACCCTTCCTACGACTAAACGTCGATCATCAAATTTGTAAACATTTTGAATAGGCAAACGCAATGGTCTATCTATGGATGCTTCTACTGGTGAAAAACTGTCTAATACGTCAACAAGATTTTGTCCTAGGTGCCAACTCAATTTTTCGGAGGTCTGGATTAATCCCACTCCGTCGCGGGCAGAAACAGGTATTATTGCTAAAACGTCGATGCCAAGGTTTTTTAAGTAAGATCGAATTTCTGCTGCTATTCCATTGAATCGGCTTCTTTCATAATTCACTAAATCCATCTTATTAACTACAACGGCTATTTGATCAATACCCAGCATACTCAATACATAACCGTGACGCCGTGATTGTTCGGCTATTCCGTCTTTAGCATCAATGACTAAAATCCCGGCATCTGCGCTAGCTGCTCCTGAAACCATATTCTTTAAAAATTCTTTATGCCCTGGTGCGTCGATTATAATGTAAGAACGGCGTTTGGTTTTGAAGGGAATTTGGGTAGTATCTATAGTAATTCCCTGATCTCGTTCGGCTTGGAATGCATCTAATAAGAAGGCGAATTCCATGGGCATGCCACGTCGGCCGGACATTTCTTTGACTGCTTTGACCCGGCCGTCAGTGAGGTTTCCCGTTTCGTATAAAAGGCGACCTATTAAAGTTGATTTTCCATGATCCACATGGCCAACGAAGACCAATCTCAGAGGCGGATCGATCGGATCAGTAATAATATCAGTCAATGAATTAGCCCTCACATGTAGCCACTAGAACGGAGGCGTTCGAAGGCATCCTCGCTTTCGTGATCCATGGCCCGTCCGGACCTTTCAGCTACTTTGGTAGAACGTAATTCTTCTATAATTTCATCCACGCTTTCAGACGGACTTTCAACGGGAAAAGTAATATCTTGATCTCCAAGAGAGCGATAACGTTTACCATTACGAGCGAAGTAAAGTGGGACAACAGGAATTTTCTCCCTTCGAATATACATCCAAATATCAATTTCGGTCCAAGATAAAATTGGATGCACACGAATGTGGGTCCCAGCGGGAAAATCAGTTTTATATTGATCCCAAAACTCTGGTGGTTGATCTCTGAAATTCCACTCGGCCTCTGGTCCGCGTGGGCTGAAAACACGTTCTTTGGCTCGAGTACCTTCTTCGTCCCGCCTAATACCAGCCATTACGGCTTGAAAATCGTGTTTCTCGATTAAATTCTTTAGAGCAGCCGTTTTTCGAGCTGCGGAGCGCGATGCAGGCGGTAATGTAGAATCAATGGTTTCCACGGGAGGACAATTTTCAACTATTAGTTGAATGCCCCACTCTTTTACATATCGATCACGAAAAGCATACATTTCCGGGAATTTTTTTCCAGTGTCACAGAATAACATCGGAAACGGGAGATGGCCGCAGAAAGCTTTTTTTGCTAACCAAACCATAACATTTGAATCTTTGCCGAGGGACCAGAGCATACCCAAACGTGAAAAGCGTGCGTGTGCTTCTCGGAGTATATAAATGCTTTGAGCTTCTAGGGCTTCCAGATGATCCATACAATATCCAATTTAATAAGAAACGCTCGGCGATTATGCGTCTGTGTGGGACAAATATCAAAGAAAGTTAAGTATTGGTCGTTGTATCGTGAGCGGGTAAGAATTGGTAGAAGTATGATTAATATAACCAAAATGTCTAAAATATTAAATTAATAGAGCGTTAATATTTCAATCTGTGCAATTTTGGGGAAGCTGTTGTGTTAGGAAATGGTTGTTAATACGAGATAGCACTTAAGTATCGTTAATTTTAGTAAAATTAAATAGGGAGCGATTACGATGGATTTAGGGATTTCAGGTCGAAAAGCCATTGTTTGCGGGTCCAGTCGCGGCTTGGGGAAAGGTTGTGCTATATCCTTGGCTAGTGCTGGGTGCACCGTGATTTTAAACGGCGTCGATCCGGAAAGAATAAGAAAAACAGCTGAAGAAATCCGCAAATCAACAAACGCTGAAATCATCGAAGTCGCGGCAAATGTTACGACATCCGAAGGACAGGAAGCATTGTTCACGGCATGTCCCGATCCCGATATTTTAATTACTAACGCTGGAGGTCCTCCTTTCAAAGATTTTCGAGAACTCCAACGGGAGGCAATGCTTACCGGTGTAACATGGAATATGATCACGCCAATCGAATTGATCCAAAGGGCTATTGATGGAATGGTGGAAAAGCATTTTGGCAGGATACTAAATATCACTTCGGTATCCGTTAAAATGCCCGTATTAGGCTTGGACTTATCAAGTGGTGCTCGAGCGGGTCTGACAGCTTTTTGCGCCGGTGTGTGTCGGTCTGTGGCTCATGCCAATGTTACGATCAATCACATTCAACCTGGGTTTTTTGACACGGATCGTTATCGAGCAGGTATAGATGCAGCAGCTGCGCAATTTAGCATTTCACATGATGAAGCCCATCAACAACGGGTAGACAGTGTTCCAGCAAAGCGGGCTGGATCGCTGCTGGAATTTGGTGAGGCTGCTGCGTTTCTCTGCAGTGCTCAGGCTGGCTACATTACTGGCCAGAGCCTTTTACTTGATGGTGGCCTTTTTAATAGTTCTTTTTAATTTATTACATCACGGTTCTCGATTATACGATTTGAAAGTATAAAAATTAAGGTCACCGGCAGAGACTAATTTTATCGCCGTTTGCGACTGGAGACTTAGTATGCAGGTCACTGGCCATTTTGACTTCCTGTTAAAAGATGGGATCGTAATTGACGGAACTGGGTCTCCTCGAATAAAGGCTGACGTTGCTGTGAAAAAAGATAAAATTATAGCCGTGGGCGAAAATAATAATGCTACTGCTAATCGAGTAATCCAAGCCAATGGTCGTATAATAGCACCTGGTTTTATCGATGTTCACACGCATGACGACCGAGCCTTATTGAGCAGTCCTTTAATGGAAATGAAGGTAAGTCAAGGCGTGACTTCAGTTATTGTAGGTAACTGTGGTATTAGTCTTGCGCCGTTAATAGCTCGTCATCCTCCTCCACCGCTTGACTTGATTGCAGAGCCAGACGGGCGCCGTTACGATTCGTTTGAAGAGTTTTTAGCTGAAATCGACCGGTCTCCTCCTGCAGTTAACGCCGCTTTTCTAGTTGGTCACTCTACTTTGCGAACAAGGGTTATGGATGATTTAGATAGGTCTGCAAGTGCATTAGAAATAAAATCGATGCGGGCCCTTCTTGAAGAGGGGCTTTCCGCTGGGGCAATAGGTTTTTCCACTGGCTTGTTTTACAAACCAGCAGCTATGGCATCGACAAAGGAAATTATAGAAATCTCCTTGGCTTTGGAACAATTCAAAGCTCGCTATGTGACACATATGAGAGATGAGAGCGACCATGTGATACGTTCTTTAGATGAAAGCTTCCGAATAGGTCGAGAATCGCGCTCACCAGTCGTTATATCCCATCATAAAATTCAGGGAAAACATAACTGTGGCCGTTCGACTGAAACATTGGCATATTTTGATAAACATATGGCATTGCACAATCATCACGGAATCGCGTTTGATGTTTATCCTTATGCAGCGTCATCAACTGTTTTGAAAGAAGATTCAATAAAGGTTTCCGATAAGGTATTGGTCACGTGGTCTAAGGCTAAACCACATTTAGCTGGTCAAGAGTTGAGTAAAATAGCCGAAGAATTGGGGTGCGATATTTTCGAAGCTGCAGAAAGATTACAACCGGCTGGGGCTGTTTATTTTGCTATGGCGGAGGAAGACGTTCAGAGGATCTTGGCGCATTCAAGTGCGATGATAGGTTCAGATGGCTTGCCCCATGATGAACATCCACATCCTAGACTTTGGGGAACGTTCCCGCGCGTTTTGGGACATTATAGTCGGGATTTAAATTTGTTCTCGCTGGAGGAAGCAATCCGTCGTATGACGGGTTTTTCAGCGGACCAATTTGGGCTAAAGGCTAGGGGAAAAATACGTCCAAATGCGTTTGCTGATATTACAATATTTGATGAACAAAAAGTGTTGGATAGGGCTACGTTCGATAATCCGAAAAGGCCGGCTACAGGTATAGATTTAGTCATGGTTAACGGAACGCCGGTTTGGGAGGGGGGTATCCCTACCGGAAATAGACCAGGGCGTGCCCTAAGGCATGGAGGTTCTATCTGTTGACATCTTTTATTTTAGATTAGGCAATTGAATTGGCCGAACGGTTTCGTAGGCTTTACTTGCTGTTAATACCTTATCATCTCTATTCATTGGGCCGATAATTTGCAGTCCTGCTGGAAGGCCATTTGAGCACAATCCGCATGGTATGGTCGCTGCTGGATGCCGTCCTAAGTTGAAAGGATAGGAGAAGGGCGTCCAATCAGGCCAGCGATGCATCCCAGATCCAACTGGCACCTCTTCGCCAGCCTCGAAGGCAGTAATGGGTAACGTCGGTGTGAGAAGGATATCGTAGCGACTTAAAAACTTATTTAAAGCGGTGCCTGCGGCTTCCCTTTCAGCATTAGCATCAAGATATTCATTTAGTGTTATCTCAGAACCTTCCAAACCAACTTGCCGAAATCCCGGATCAAGTTGGGCGATTTGTTCTTTACTCATTGTTGATTGGAGTCGAGCAGCGCCTGAATACCAGAATGTTCGGAAAACGTGATGGAGATTCCCAAGCGCTGGATCAATTTCCTCAACATGTGCTCCAATTGTATTGAATGAATGGGCTGCATGTTTCACTAATTCAGCTATTTCAGATTTAACGTTTGCGTGTCCTAAGTTTGGGCTAAACGCTATTTTCCAACCTTTTACGGACAAACCTAGGCTATTCCTCCAATCATAGTTTGTGTGTGGAAGAGCATACCAATCCCGCGGGTCAGGTTCTGACATTACTGTTAGCATTAATGCAGCATCTGCCACGGTCCGAGTCATTGGTCCTTGATGGGAGAGTGTCCCAAAACCGCTCGCCGGCCAGGTAGGAATTCGGCCAAAAGTTGGCTTGATACCGAATATGCCGGTGAAACCGGCGGGGATTCTAATAGAACCTCCACCGTCAGAACCGTGGTGAAGAGCGCCCATTCCTGCAGCTGCTGCAACTGCTGCTCCTCCTGAAGACCCCCCCGGAGTCTTGGTTTGATCCCACGGATTACGGGTAATACCGGTAAGTGGGCTGTCGGCCACGCCTTTCCACCCAAATTCTGGCGTGTTTGTTTTGCCAATTAAGATTGCGCCATGTTCTCTCAATCGAGATACCAAAGGGGCATCCTCAATCCAGGGCCCTTTCTCATCTGTAGTTAAGGAGCCTCTCCGAGTTGACCACCCCTTTGTTGCGACGAGGTCTTTGATGGTCGAGGGTACTCCATCAATCAAGCCAATTGGCTTTTGTTTTGACCATCGAGACTCGGATCGTTTCGCCGCTTCCATGGCCCTCTCACTGTCGATCATCCGAAAAGCATTGAGAGAGTTGTCGAATTTATCTATCCGCTCCAAAATCGCCTTTGTTGTTTCAACCGGCGATAATATTTTTTTAGCGTATGCATTTACTAATTCAGTTGCCGATAAGAGAGCAGGGTTCGTAATCATATATTGGCCTATTGGATTTTGAACCTTCAGATTGATGGTTCCCGAATATCAATAAATATCGCTGCGATAATACAACTTAATTGCCCACTAATTTTATAGTTTACTGAGGAGCTAAAGAGTCTTTATTAACCTTTCCGATTGCAGGAGTGCAACTGTTATACATCATCTGCTGAAATAGATTTTCTTTACATTTCATCCATGAACGTTGAAGGCCGCCGCCGAGCTCCGACTGGTACATCATGGCCGCGGCTAACACGGCCAACACTGCAGCTAAGACCCACATGTTTCGGCTCACGATCCTCACCAAACCTTTATCGGGTATGATCGGTTGTTTGTCTCTCTATGGGCAGTTACCATTAACTTTCAATCTCATTGTGGCCATTCATCAATATAATTTGCAAGCTGTTCGTCGGGAATATTTTTCTCCGAAACAACTCGTCCCCTTACAGAAATACCTGCTTCGTGCACCGTGTTGGGGTTTCCAGATACTTGCGGATGCCACCAGGGAAGTTCTTTCCCTTCCTGAATCAGACGATAAGCGCACGTGGATGGCATCCAGGATAATTCTTCAATAACTCTAGGGGTTAGGACTACGCAGTCGGCAACTTTGTTTTTTCGATTCACATAATCGCTACATTTGCAACTGTTGCAATCCAGAAGTCTACAAGCAACGGTTGTGTAATGAAGCTCATCGGATATATCATCTATAAGCTTTATCAAACAGCACTTGCCACAGCCATCACACAACGATTCCCACTCTTGGTGGGACATTTGCCGGAGCGTTTTGGTCTTCCAAAACGGTTTGCTTATGCCGTCCTCCACGACTTCTTTCAATCGCGGTAGCTAGGGTCGGTTTTGTCAAGTTTTCGCATCAAAGCTGAAAACTCCAACTCTCCAAAACCATCGTTGTCGAATGTATCCGCATATCCATCTATTTCGTCTCCTGACTTTGTAGCTACATTATCTCCTAACTTTTCTAGCGTTCCGGCACTGGCGGCATCCACTTGGATTTGACATGCACGTTCCAGTCTATACAACCTCAAAAAGGCAGCGGGAACTGTTTTCCCAACGGTTAATAACCCGTGGTTTTTGAGGATCATCGCCTTATTCTCACCAAGGGAATTTAATAAGCGTTCACGCTCGTCTAGGAATAGACTTGGACCCTCGTAATCATGATACGCCAGCCTTTTGTGAAAAGTAGTTGCAAACATGCTAATTGGCTGTAGGCCTTCTTTAACGCCTGCGACGGCCATTCCAGCCCGCGTATGTGTGTGCATTACGACCTGATTTTGTTCGGAATGTTGCATATGAATGGCAGAATGGATCACGAATCCTGCATGGTTTACTCCAAATGGCGTCTCATCAACGATATTGCCATCGACGTCGATTTTTACCAGGTTTGAGGCTGAGATTTCATCGTAATTAAGACCAAAAGGATTAATCAGAAAGTGAGGTTCTGTCCCTGGTACTCTTGCTGTTAAGTGGCCATAAATCAATTCGGTCCAACCGAAATGGTCAATCAAGCGGTAGGCCGCTGCTAGTTGAACACGAATATCCCATTCAGAGTCACTCATATTGGACTTATCTACTTTGAATTCGACTTGCATCTGGTTCATGTGATTTCTCCTGAAACGGTTACAATTTTATCTTATCTAGGATGGGCAAAAGATATTTCTTAAACATTTTCGGGTTTTCGCTCATAGGGAAATGTCCGACCTCCCGCATGATAATAGCTTCGGCACCTGGAATTCGGCACGCTGTTTCCAAGGTTGCTTCTGGTGTACATGAATAATCATATTCTCCAGTCATAAGATAGACTGGACACAAGGCCGTGTCGATATTTTTACTTCCAACAACATAGTCTGAATCGGTCCTAAAGAAATGCATATCTCCTTTAAAAATACCTGTGCCACCTTGATAATAGTGCCACATCGTTTCCCAACGCTCTTCGCTGGGACTTTGAGGGGCGCAAAGTCCAGAGACGAGGCCCACGCAAAAATCGCCATTTACAAACTCTGAATGTTCCGTCCAGGAATTGTCATACCAGGGTGCTGGTTTATCTGATCCTTCAAGCCCTATAACGGCTTTGATTTCTTGGCTATATTCATATGCTAATCGTATCACAACGCGTCCCCCCATCGAGCATCCCATCACGACAGGGTTATCAAGATCAAGTGATGCAATAAAGCTCATGATCGTGGAGACGTAAAAATCGCTCGTAAGTAAGTATTCTTCGTTTTGCCATCCTGAGGGCGGATTTGACTTACCATGCCACGGTAGATCGAATGCAATCACCCTGAAATTCTCGGTGATATCAGGGTCACACATCAAATGGCGAAATTGGCTAGCGTGGGCCCCTGCTGTATGAAGACAGACTAAAGGTTGCCCCTGTCCAGCTTCTTCAAAATAGATTCGATATTTTCTCTGGTTGATCATAATGGATAGATAACGGCCAATAATAGGTTCAAATTCAACCATGTTCTTTTTCTTCGGATAGTTTACGGCGTGGTGCAGCTAGGACCGCTTTTACAAACCGAAGGTTCGAAAGTAGAATATCGACATCTCCCTCTATAAGACAATGTCCAAATCGGTTCATAGCAAATATATCTTGGAATTCAGGAGCTGGATAAGGTTGCCAAAATTCGTCCCAAACGTCTTTTGAGGCACGAAGCGCAAAACTCCATTTTCGCATTACGAAAGGACCTTCATTAACGCTCATGATACGACCGTCACCTATAATTATGAGATAAGGTTTATCACCGATTTCTAACAAAAATTGCAGGGAAATGTTCTTTCCTAGACGAGTTAAAGAGAAATTGTTGTTTACATTCTTTTTGAGTTTATCGATCATTTAAAACACGATTCTGGCAGTGAACGCTGTTATCAGTAATTCAATCGTCTGCGATGTTAGCAACTTGAGGCTCAAACTGGTTACTATAATTGACCTTCTCGAAGTTATAAATATAGTCGCGCGTTAATGGCACCGTGTCCAATTTTTTGCTTAATTGGATTTGAAAAACCATTAATATTCCATGACGGAACGCAGCTTCACAACCAGCTAAGTAGAATTCCCACATTCTACAAAATTTCTCATCATACAACTGGGCGACGTGCTGTCGATTTTTATTAAATTTGAGTCTCCACCTTTTTAAGGTTTCGGCATAATGAATACGGAGGATTTCGACATCTGTTACGAATAATTTTGATTGTTCGATCCAAGGAAATTGTTCTGCTAAGGTTGGGGTATACGCACCGGGGAAAATATAGCGTTCCATCCAAGAATTTTGTGGACTTGGATCATTAAATTTTCCGACGCTATGGATAAGAGCCACTCCATCCTCCGAAAGTAAATTAGCTATTTGAGAGTAAAATTCACCATAGTGACGTGGACCAACATGTTCCAGCATGCCTACCGATACTATTCTATCGAACCGTTCTTTGATCTCCCTATAGTCTTTTAGATGAAATTTTACGCGGTTATCTAGGCCAGATTTTATCGCTCTTTCATTACTGTACTTAAATTGTTCATTGGATAGCGTGACTCCGTCAACCGTTACGTTTTCTAAATTAGCTAGAAATAACCCCATCCCACCCCATCCAGAACCAATATCTAGGACGTGGTGCCCTTTTTCCAATATTAATTTTGCTGCTATATGAGTTTTTTTCTGATGTTGGGCCGTTTCGATGTCATCGGAAAAGTTTAAGAAGTAAGCACAGGAGTATTGCCGATCAGTATCAAGAAAAAGATCAAATAATTCATCTCGGAGGTCGTAGTGATGTGCGACTTTTCTTTTTGCCTTACCAACTGGATTATATGTCCTTATCGAGGCATATAATCTTCGAATTAAGCCTAACAACCGTTGAAGATTGGATCCTTCGAAGGATCGGAGGTTAGCACAGCAAATATCTAAAAAGTCATATAGCGTGCCTTTTTCAATTATAAGTGTACCGTTTGTATATGCTTCCCCCATAGCTAACTGAGCATTATGAAATAATCGCCAATGCAATTTAGAGTCTGTGAGCCGAATTACAACTGTAGGGCCCCCATTTCCCGAGAAGGTGTACGCATGACCCTTAGCATCAAACACCGTTAGATTGCCGTAGCGGACGCTTTTTCGTAACGATGTAGCCGCAAACATCGAGAACCACCCTCCCCCAAATTAGTGGGCTAAGCCTAATTCCAAGGTAAGACCGATTAATAACTCTACCAAATATAACTGGGTTTCGGTAGTGGGAGCTATAGGATATTACATACGAAAAGTTATTGGAGAATTTAATAAAAAATGAATTGTTAGAAATACTACGAGTGTTTTGCAATTTGTTATGAGCGCATGTCGGATTTGCTACTTTTTAAACCGCCAAAAGAATACAGCCTTGGCAGCCTTTTTAATTTACGATGGAGCAGCTGCTGTGAGGGTAAATTCGCCTTCCCGAATCCTATCGGGCCATTCCGCCACCATTTCTGCAACCGATTCTTCGCCATAATGTTCTACCATGTCCGTGAGGGCCGCAAATATAGCTGATGACGCTATCATTTCGGGCGCTGCCCCTTGATTTAAAGCATCCTCCCACGCCTCCAAAATCATTTGTAACGCTAGGCGTTTTTGCTCATCTTCTGGTAGTAATGAGTCGTTCCGGTCAGACATTTTTGGTCCCTTTAAATCACTGATTGAACAATTAATAGACAGCATGCATGGTTAAAGAATGAAAGTCACTCCATTGATTGATACCGAGTTTTATCGTCACCGGTCTGCAAGAGAGCCAAATTCTATAGGTTCAAACTTGAAACCATATTTGGATTGGAAAGCGGGAAGCATCCCATTTTCGCGGCGATTTTATGATTTTTATTTTTCAAGTGAAAATGGATTGGAAGAGACCAGATATGTTTTCTTAAACGGCACTAATTTGCCACAAATGTGGCTTAATCGAAAATTATTCGTTGTAATGGAAATGGGATTTGGGGCTGGGCTTAATTTTTTGGCAACTTGGAAATTATGGCGTGAGACCACTCGATCGGATGCTCGGTTGCATTATCTTTCGGTTGAAGCCTACCCTTTGACGGGGTCCCAAATCAAAAAAGCTATTTCGCCTTGGCCAGAACTCGAAGTTTTGGCCGAACAATTACAGTCGGTTTACCCAAAAATTCATAATGGATTTCATAGGATTTGGTTAGACGGTGGCCGTGTAATACTTACTTTACTAATAGGAGACGCGTATCAAGTGCTGTATGAGACCGAGGCCGAAGCCGACGCTTGGTTTCTCGATGGGTTTTCGCCGGCGCGTAATCCCGATATGTGGTCATCTAGAGTCTTCAATGAGATTGCGAGGTTAAGCAAACGTGGCACTAGAATAGCGACTTTTTCGTCCGCGAGTATTGTTAATCAGGGACTTTATAAAGTAGGATTTGAAATTGAAAAACGCCCCGGATTTAATCGAAAACGGGAAATGCTGACGGGTTATTATAATGGGCCTTGTCACCAAAGCTATATTCCGCCATGGTATCGAATTCCAAAGCCCTTAAATCCATCGGATGAGGTGGCTATAGTTGGAGCGGGAGTGGCTGGCTGTGCCTTAGCTGGTGCTTTGAATAAGCGGAATCGGAGCGTCGTATTAATAGATAGACGGTATAAAATCGGTAAAGAAGCATCTGGTAATTCTGCCGCAATTGTTGCTCCCCAACTTAGTTTAAACAACAATATTTCCAGTACATTTTATGATAGGGCATATAGAATGGCACTGCAGTCGATAGATGAATCAAGTCGTCAACTTTGGGGTGCAAAAGGTATACTTCAAATATTTAAGGATGGCAGTGCCAATAAACGCATTAAATCAATGCACCAGCGTTTAAATCTTTGGAAAGGAGCAGCTTTTCATGTGGACCCAGAAATAGCGACCGATTATTGTGGTTTGGAAATTCAGTCGGATGGCGCTTGGTTTCCTGACGCGGGAGTAGTAAGACCCAGAGACTTGGTTGAACTGTTAGCGGGGTCGACAGCTTTTTTAAAAGATTGTTCCGTCAAAGATATTCGCAACAACGACTCTTTTTGGAAAATACGCGACGCGAGAAAAAATATTATTTTTAAATCCGAAGCAGTGGTTGTAGCCTCAGGTTTAGGCTCTGCGTCTTTCCAACAATTATCTATTTTACCTTTAAATGGAGTGTTGGGTCAAATTTCATCGCTTCCAGAAACTAAACGAAGTCGATTTCTAAAATCCACAATAATCTGTGGGGGATATTTGATGCCGTCGTCGAAAGGGAGGCATTTTTTGGGTGCAACATATTCACGGAGCGGCTTTAACCTAAACGATTGGCCCCAGCCTGTAACATTTAATGCTCATCGAAGAAATAAAAACCTTTTTCCATCATATATTCGTTCCATTTTAAGTAAACCAAGTAACAATTCTTGGGGGGGGCGCTCGGCAATACGGTGTTCTACTCCAGATAGGCTTCCTGCCGTGGGACCAATTGCCGTTGGAGATGATTTTGTAACCGATTTCAAACCTTTGATCCACGGTCCACGGGGTCAATTTCCTTTAAAGCCGCAATTTTACGCCGGCTTATTTGCTATAACAGGCCTCGGATCCCGAGGGTTTTTGACAGCAGCGTTATCTGCTGAAATTTTGGCGAGCCAGATGTTAGGTGAGCCCTGGCCTGTAGAACGACGTATTGTATTAGGACTTGCTCCATCCCGATTTTTAGTGCGACAGATGGGTCGTAAAAATTTGAATTAGTTCCCCCTGGGAAGCAGTTGGATTAATGTTTTAACTTATCGGGCTGTCGTACCACCATCCACAACCATACCTGACCCGGTCATGAAACCAGCATCATCAGACGCTAAAAATAAAATGCCTTTAGCAATATCATCTGGAACTCCGAGACGGCCTATTGGAAGGCTGGAAAGAGCAACTTGACGAGATTTTTCAATGTCATTTGTGCCAAATTGTTCTGCTCTGGAAACAAAGGTTTGTGCCCCCATATCTGTTTGAGTTACACCGGGGTGGATAGAATTAACTCGAATTTTATATCCTTTACGAGCGAAATTTAACGCGGAGGATTTAGTGAAAAGTGTTACTCCTCCTTTGGTCATTGAATAAAGAGGATCCAATTCTGATCCTACTAAACCAGCGGTAGAAGCTGTATTGACTATAGCGCTTCCGTGTTGGCTTGTTTCCCCTCTTTTTGCAAGGGCGGGTATGGCAATTTTTGTTCCAAGCCAAACACCTGTCATATTAACGCCAGCCATTCGATTCCAGTCATCTATGGTGACTTCCTCGAAATCTCGTCCGAGGAAAATCCCCGCGTTATTAACAAGAATGTCAAGTCCGCCAAATTTGTCATTCGCTATATCAACGGCAGAGGACCAATCTTCTTCTGAGGTTACATCCAACCTCGTAAAGGCAACATCGTTGCCTAATTTAATGGCGGTTTCTTTTCCCTGGTTTTCTAGTACATCACCTATCACAACTTTTGCGCCTGCTTCTACCATCAAACGTGCTGTAGCAGCTCCTATGCCGCGAGACCCGCCTGAAATCAATGCGATTTTCCCGTCTAATCTGTTCATAACTAAAGTCCTTTCAAGTAACCTTTTGTCTATAAGGATTTAATGGTTAGATGGTGTTTAGACAACTTTTACATTCGCCATCACGATAACATACAAAAAGGCCGCGGTTTTATGTCAAACGTGATTAGAGTCTATAAAATATATATTTACTATGGTCAAAAATGGCCCAGTTTTGGTAAATATTTATTATATATATTTTTGGACCGCTTCTATTAGAATACTCCACTTTATCTAATGTCCGCCTTGTGTGACTTTTTATATTTGGCGAAAATTTTATGAAAAGACTTTCCACAACCGAATTTGATATCCCGACTATTGATATATCTCCGTTTTCCTCTGGATCTGGCAGGGACAAACGAAAAGTAGCTGGCGAAGTGGCGGAAGCCTGTCAGAAAATTGGGTTTTTGGTTATTACAGGCCATGGCATTTCTGAAAATCTTCTTGAAAAAATGTTTACGAAAACGTTTGCTTTTTTTGATCTTCCATTTGAAGAAAAAAATTATTGGAGCCCTAAAGGTCCAGCTAAACAAAGAGGCTATCAACGTATAGAGAGCCGGAATTTGGCTTCAACCATTGGACAGATAACACCTCCTGATCTTCGCGAAACAGTGTTCCTCGGACCGATGGATGACCATCGCACACATTTTCAAAATATTTCGGCAGCAAGTAATGCCTATGCTGTGAATATAATTCCAAATCAGCCACCCGGAGTATGCGAAGTATTCATAGAAATTTATAGAACCTTCGAAACGTTGGCTTTTAAAATAATGCGTATCTTGGCGGTGGCACTGGACTTACCCGAGGGATATTTTTTTCCATTCATTGATAAACATTTTTCTGTCCTGGGTGCTCATCATTACCCCATGCTAGAAACTATTCCTCGCAAGCATCAGTTGAGAGCTGGGGCACATACTGATTTTGGGGCTGTAACAATTTTGGCGATGACAAATGGTCGTGGTGGTTTGGAAGTGCAAATGTCTGATGGAAATTGGTTTGGCATTTCGCCTAAAAAGGGCGAATTAGTTGTGAATTTAGGAGATATGATGCAACGTTGGACTAATGATCATTGGGTTTCTACCCCGCATCGGGTAGTTGCTCCTAAAGTTGGGGATCCTTTAAGTAGACGTTTAACATTAGCTTATTTTCTTCATCCAAATTTTGATGCAGATATTCAATGTATCCGCAAGTGCATCAAAGACGACGAAAACGCACGTTATGAACCGGTCACAGCGGGAGAGCATATTAGGCAAAAAATGGAAGTAAGTCTAAGTCATTGAGCTAATTATAATTACGTTCCGCAGAAAGTTTGAGTTATTATTTGATTTGGTTTTGGAGGCAGTCCTAATTTACTAAGTTCTCCATGATCTTCAAAAGGCGTTGTCAGCACAGTTAGAAGTTCTTCCATTGGACTGAAATTTTCACTTTCCGTGGCCTCATTTATAGCTCGTTCAACTTGATGATTTCTGGGAATAAAAGCTGGATTTACAGCTCGCATAGCGTCTATTCGGTGGCTTTCGTTTCGATGTTCTGCAGCTAGTTTTTGATGCCAAGTGACCAACCATTCATCAAAAACAGATGGTTTGGCGAATAGACTGCGGGTTTCTTGGTATCCACTCTTTTTATCGTAAGTTAAATTAGATAAATGTCGAAAGGTTAAAGTAAAATCTGCTCCCTGTTCAGTCATTCTATTTAACAGATCGAAGGCGAGATCGACATTCTCCTGGTTGGTCTTGATTAAACCTAATTTAGCGCACATCCCAGCATGAAATCGGTTTTCAAAATGATTCCAATATCCTTCCAAGATACTTTCTGCGTGTTCTATAGATTTTGTTCTCGATTCACCGAAAAGGGGGATTAAAGTCTCTGCAAATCGTGTCACATTCCACAAACCTATTCCAGCCTGTTGATTATATGCGTAGCGTCCGCCTAAATCTATCGAACTATACACTGTCGTTGGGTTAAATTTATCCATAAAAGCACATGGACCATAGTCAATAGTCTCTCCGGCTATCGACGTATTATCAGTATTCATCACACCATGAATGAATCCAATTAACATCCAAGAGGCTATTAGTTCGGCAGTATTTTTAATTACTACTTCGAGTAATGCGTGATACCGTTGATGTGCGGTACGACATTCCGGATAATGTCGATCGATCACATAATCGGCGAGTGTCTTAATGAGAGCTTTGTTTTTTTGAGCGTGGAAAAACTGAAAAGTTCCCACTCTGATATGGCTTGCTGCAACCCGCGTTAGGACAGCTCCTGGTTCCAATTTTTCTCGACGCACCATTTCGCCTGTCAACGCTATGGCTAACGCACGAGTCGTTTTAATGCCCAGTCCAGCCATAGCTTCGCTAACTATATATTCTCTCATAACAGGCCCCAGAACAGCACGTCCATCACCCATTCTGGAG
>CAZADS010000114.1:0-28336 GCA_964483985.1 uncultured Thalassobaculaceae bacterium | reverse complement strand
AGGTAGATGTTGCCTTTGGCAGAAGAAATGAACAGTATATCTGGTGGTTTGCTAAAATCAGCTATGGAAATGAGTTAGTTTGATGGTCGTTCGCATCAGAAACTCACAGTATTTTTGCCCACAGGGCGAGTTCTGTTGTATGGCTTGGGTAAGGCAGAGGAGATCGATCCTTTGTGGTGTGAAATGGCTGGGGGTTCAATCGCCGGTTTATTGTCTAAAACGGGAGAGAGAAGCGTTTCTGTTATATTTGAATTGCCTAAAACCCATGCCAAAGATACTGCTGTGTTTGCAGCTCACCTTGGGTATGGTGCTCAGTTGCGTTCCTACCGTTTTGACAAATATAGGACAAATATAAAGGAGGAGGATAAAGATCATCTAAATCGAATCCAGATATTAAGTGAAGATTATAACAAGAGCCGACAATTTTTCGCCAGATTGGCGGCGATAGCTGAAGGTGTGTTTTTAGCCAGAGATTTGGTATCAGAACCGCCTAATGTTTTATTCCCACAAAGTTATGCAAAACGACTTGAGTTAATGAAGGAAGAGGGGATAAAGGTCGAAGTTTTAGGCGAAAAAGCTATGTCTAGACTCAAGATGGGAGCGTTGTTGGGGGTTGGACAGGGATCCAGTCGTGAAAGCAAGCTCGTAGTGATGCAATGGAATGGCGGAAAAGCGGGAGAGCAACCCCTTGCGTTTATTGGTATGGGAGTTTGTTTTGATACGGGCGGAATTTCCTTAAAACCAGCTTCTAGTATGGAAGACATGAAATGGGATATGGGTGGTTCTGCCGTGGTCGCCGGATTAATGAAATCTTTGGCTAAAAGCAAAGCTAAAGTTAACGCTGTTGGAGTAGTCGGACTGGTTGAAAACATGCCTGACGGCAATGCTCAGCGACCTGGCGATGTGGTTACTTCCATGAGCGGAAAAACCATAGAAATTATTAACACAGACGCGGAAGGACGTCTCGTTTTGGCGGATGTATTGTGGTATGTAAAGAAGCGATTCAAACCAAAGTTCATGATAGATTTGGCGACGTTGACAGGAGCGATGTTGGTTTCTTTAGGACAGATAAATTGCGGCTATTTTGCCAATGACGATCAATTGTCAGATCAATTGGCTAAGGCAGCTAAGACCGTTGGCGAGGGAGTTTGGCGAATGCCATTGGGGTCGGATTATAACAAAATGATGGATTCGGATATTGCTGATATGAAAAATGCTGGTCCACGTTACGGGGGTAGTATCACGGCAGCTTGCTTTCTTGAACGTTTTGTTGAGGAATGCCCCTGGTCGCACATGGATATCGCTGGCGTAACTTGGTCTTCAAAGGATGCGCCTACCGTTCCTAAGGGAGGCACAGGTTGGGGCGTTCGAACGTTGCATCAGCTGGTTAGAGAGTTTTACGAATGAGAATAATTTGGCCATTTTTGAATGACAGAAATCAGTTTTTATCATCTTACTATCCGCCCTATTGAATGGGTATTGCCACGGTTATTGGAACGGACACTTGAAGTTAACGCGAGGGCGGTCGTTATTCTATCTAGTTTGGACAGGGTTGCCTTCTTCAATTCACATTTTTGGACCTACGATCAGAATTCATGGTTACCTCACGGCTCTGAAAAAAATGGGGATGCTGAAAATCAGCCCATTTGGTTGACTACGATTGACGAACGACCAAACGGCGCAACATTTTTGTTTTTAACGGATGGCGCAAGTTCTAACAAAATAAGCGAATATGAAAGGGTGTTCGAGTTATTTGACGGGAAGGACGAGAAAATGATTCAATTGGCTCGCCAAACATGGAAAATTTATAAAGATTTGGGTCATGAGTTGTCATATTGGCAGCAAGATGAACTTGGTAAATGGAAAAAACAAAAAATTCATGGCTAAGAAATTTGAGAGTTTTAGTCTTTATGTCCGGAGGTGATATATGCGTCTAGTAATGCTTCCCGGTGATGGCATAGGGCCTGAAATTTCAGCCGTTGTTAGAGATGTCTTGCGAGTTTTGGATCAGCGGTTTGAACTAAAGCTGGAAATTGTGGAGTACGATATAGGTATTAACTCTTTACAAGTATCTGGCTCAACATTGCCAGACGACGTTTTAAAGGAAGCTAAGGCAGCCGACGGTGTAATTTTAGGTCCCGTTGACACCGCCGTTTATCCACCGCCGGAAGATGGTGGCATCAACCCTTCAGCTGTATTTAGGAAAGAGTTAGATCTTTACGCAAACATACGTCCAGCGAAAACTCGACCTGGAATTAATGTTTCAGAGAAAAATATTGATTTAGTGATAGTTCGGGAGAACACCGAAGGATTTTATGCCGATAGGACTATGTTTGCGGGCGCTGGTGAATTTATGCCAACACCTGATTTGGCATTGGCTGTTCGTAAGATTAGTCGAGAGGGTTCATATAGAATAGGGCTAGCTGCAGCACAAATAGCAGCTAGCCGCCCTAGAAAAAAAATTACGATCGTAACCAAATCAAACGTTTTAAAGTTATCGGATGGATTGTTTAAAGAATGCTGTAGAGAAGCGGCCACTCATTTTTCAGGATTAGATATTGAAGAAATTCACGTTGACGCTATGGCATCCCTTTTGGTGCGTCAACCAGAGGCTTTTGATGTCGTTGTTACGTCTAACATGTTTGGAGATATTCTCTCTAACTTGGCTAATGAACTGTCCGGTGGATTGGGATTAGGCGCTTCAATTAATTTTGGAGATAAAAAGGCTATTGCCCAGGCGTCACACGGGACAGCGCCTGACATTCAAGGGAAGGATCAAGCTAATCCAGTGGCTCTACTACTATCTACGGGAATGTTAATCAATTGGTTAGGAGAAAGATCGGAGAGTAATGTCCTTATTGAATCAGCGAACCTATTACAACACACTATAGATAAAACGTTAATGGGTATAAAAAATAGGACAGTGGATTTAGGCGGTCCACTAGGTACGAAGGCTTTTGGTGAATTTATAGTCCGTCAAATTGAGAATGGTTTACAGAATGAAAACGATTGCACTTAAATCTGGTGAGTTAGTACCTTCGATGGGTTTGGGCACCTGGCATATGGGCGAAAGAACTGGAAATCAGCAGGAAGAAATAAAAGCGTTGTCACTAGGACTTGATTTAGGCATGTGTTTGATTGATACCGCAGAAATGTATGGTCGCGGTGGAGCGGAAAGAGTTGTCGCAGAGGCCATAAAAGGAAGAAGAAACGAGGTTTTCATTGTATCGAAAGTTTTGCCCCACAACGCTAGTAGAAGGGGTACCATTGAGGCCTGTAATAAAAGTTTACAGCGTATGGGGATAGAAACTATAGATCTTTATTTGCTCCATTGGCCGGGGCGATATCCTCTCAATGAAACTGTAATAGCATTCCAGCAACTGCAACATGAAGGTAAGATCCGTCATTGGGGCGTAAGTAATTTTGATGTTCAAGAAATGGAAAAGCTTTCAGCCGTTCCTGGAGGTGATCAATGTGAAGTCAATCAAGTTCTTTATAATCTCTCCCGAAGGGGGATTGAATGGGACCTTCTACCTTGGTGTGAAAAACGGCAAATATCCATAATGGCATATTCTCCTCTTGAACAAGGCAGATTGACTCCGAATCCGACCTTGCAAAAGATTGCCAAACAGTATGATGTATCACCTTTTCAAGTTGCTTTGGCATGGACTCTGCGGCGAGATGGAATAATAACAATACCTAAGGCAGGTTTGTTGGAGCATGTGCAAGAGAATCGATTGGCTTGGGATCTTTCATTATCTCATAATGATCTCCAAAAATTAGACAAAGCCTTTGCTCCACCACTAGGAAAAAAATCACTAGATATTCTTTAATAAAAAGACAGATAGCTAAAATGCCGGCTCTTAGAAAAAATTTCATTTTGTGGTCTAACATTGCTATTGCTATGGTTCTGGCAGTTTTTTTAGTTTCTTCTGTAAAGAGTTTTGCTGGGGATGAAATAAGCGGTAAAGCCATTGCTTTGAATGGTGATACGCTTCGGCTAACGCGAGATGATGGTCAAGGCAAGCTTGATATTCGTTTATGGGGGATAGACGCGCCGGAACTTATGCAACTATGTGAGACAGAATACGGGGTCTCCATTGATTGTGGTAAGGATGCTAAGGACGTTCTCAACTCCATGATGAGTCGAAAGGTAATTACCTGCCTAGACTTGAAGAAAGTGAATAAAAATGAGATTGCAGCTTTATGTTATGCTGGGGATAAGATTTTGAATGGAGCAGTGGTGCGGGCTGGTTGGGCCCTCGCTAATACAAAAGAAAGTCGCGATTATTTAAGTTTAGAGCGAAGAGCTGAGCGCGATAGTAAGGGTATTTGGGATTATTTGTTTAAAGAGCCGTGGGTTTGGCGAAAAGAACGGTCGCGGGGAAAAAAATAAGAACTTTTTAGTGATTAGTTTATGGCTTTCCACCTAAGGCTATTTCAATAGCATTTTGAGTCATTCCAGAATCTCTTGCTGTTTTTAATATATCGCTCCATGCTTCAGGTGCTAGGGGCAAGCCTGTCTTCAACCTCTCAATCATGGTTTGCTTCTCTTTTTCTCCTGGAATAAAAATAGTACCCCCAGTTTCTGTTGGTCGTGAGCTTTTTAAAAAAGCGACATAAGAGCGAACTTCTGAAAAGAAGGAACCATCTAGGTGTCCGAATGTTTCCGGGGATAAATAGATGGAAAACATACCATTACAGAATCGGCGTTTAGGTTCATTAAGAGCCCCCGCGCAACCTGAACCCGTCAATGCACCTGCCATCATTTCCATCAGGAAATTGAGGCCAGAGCCTTTATGGTTTCCGAATGCACGAAGTGCCCCTGGACCTTTTGCCGGATCGGGAAATTCCCCTTGTAAAACCTGCCCGTATAAAGGAGTAGGATCGCCTGTAATTTCACCATCATGAGTGACGATCGAATCATCTGGGAGGGATTTCCCGCCTTTCAACGCGACTAACGCTTTTCCTTCTGCTACGACAGACGTGGCCATATCAAGGATGATGGGTTCTTCTCCGTTATCCATCGGTACTCCGGCGCAAAAAGGAGAAGTACTCATTCGTCTATCGATTCCCCCAAAAGGAGCAACGATCAGACTTCCTCGGACATTTACCATATGAATGGAGATTAGCCCCTTGGCTGCGGCTCGTTCGGCCCAATCACCAATTCTTCCAAGGTGCCCTGAGTTTTGTAGTGCAGTTATCGAGATGCCGTGTTTTGATGCTTTTTTGATTCCAATATCTACTGCTTGTTCCCCTACCGTTTGTCCAAAACCGAATTTACCGTCTATGACAGCAATAACGTCATTTTCGAGTTTTACATCCACGATTGCATCGGCAATTTGAGTTCCGTCTAATAACCAGTTTGCGTAACGAGGAACTCGGATAACACCATGGCTATCGTGTCCCCTTAAGTTCGCACCGGAAAGCCTTAAAGCTATTTTGAACGCTTCCGAAGTTGAGCAGCCGAAACCGGAAAAAATTTCAGCTATAAGGCGTTTGAGTGGCTCTACTTGAACAAATGTTGAACCGTTTTTGTAATGAACAGGATCCATCTTTATTACTTTTAAATTAAGACCGGACAGCCGATACTTGCGATGTTACGATTTGTGTTAACAATCTCACGTCATTGGATAGTGAAGCGAATTCAAAGCCGGTGCTATACATTTGCTTAATGTAGGATGGGTCCATGCAATGCAACCCGGCTCGGACACCTGATTTTTTTGCAACTGCTAGGACATGCTGGATGGCATCATAGACTTTTCCAGGTTTTCTGTCTAAACCTGGTCCTTCTCCCATGGTCACAGCTAAATCACTAGGACCCACATAAATACCAGTTAGTCCCGGGGTGTTACAAATCGCTTCTGCGTTATTTACGGCCTGTTCTGTTTCTATCATAGCCATGCTTATAATTTGTTTATTGGCTTGGTTGTGATAATCTGGGTAAATAACGTTTGCACGAACTGGGCCAGAGCTGCGATACCCGTCTGGGGAGTACAACGTCGCACCTACAAAAGTTTCAGCGTCTTCTCGAGTATTTATCATCGGGCAAATAATGCCCAACGCACCAGCATCAAGTAACTTCATAATTATCCCTGCTTCCAACCAGGGAACTCGGCATAGCATTGTGGTGTCGCTGGCAGCCATGGCTTGCATCATAGGTACGGCAATAGAGTAGTCAGTCAAACCATGTTGAAGATCTATAGTGATTGAATCAAAATCTTGTTTCGACATAATCTCTGCAGAAAATGTGCTAGGAATACCAAGCCAGCCGTTTAGTGCTGGTTTACCAGCGTTCCAAGTTTCTCGAAGACGATTTTTCATGATTAGTTCTCCTGCAATCTTTATCAATTCAGTACTTGTTTGTTCACAACGCAGTCTGGATCAGGGTTCCCATCAAAGACACGTAGAACGTTGTCTACTGTCTGTATCGCCATCCGGCGAGTAGATTCCGCTGTTACACCAGCGATATGCGGGCTTAATATGACATTTTTTAATTTAAACAAAGGATGATCGGACGCAGACGGTTCTTCTAACAAGACATCTAGTCCCGCAGCTTTGATTTCTCCGGCAACCAAAGCTTGATATAAGGCGTCCTCGTCAATTATACCTCCTCTAGCGCAATTTATAATAAAGGAAGTTGGTTTCATGGCTTTGAATTGAAAACTCGAAAACATATTGGTCGTTTCTGTTGTTTTCATGCAATGAACGGCTACAACATCCATTTGATCAAGCGTAGAGTTGTAATCAGAAATTGGTTCGACGTTTGCCGCCCTTATTACGCTATCATCCACGTAGGGATCATAAGCGAAAACTTTCATATCAAAACCAAGCGCCCTTTTAGCAACTCTGCTCCCTATTCGTCCGAATCCTATAATAAGTAAATTTTTTCCATCCAAATCAACTGCCCGTACTGGAAACCGATCCGTCCAATCATCTTTTCGAGTTATGGGGTCATAGTAGAAAATATCTTTCGCGATAGCTAAAAGCAGTGCCATAGCCTGTTCAGCAACTGAAACCATATTTGAATGAATGGCAATGCATAGGGGAATACCTCTTTTATTCAAAGTGTCTAAATCGACGGCGTCGTAACCCACCCCGTGTCTAGAGACAACCATTAAATCCGGAGCCTCTGTCATAATTCGTTTGGTGATTGTTGCACCGCGCACTGTCATAGCGTGTACGTCTTTTGCCGCTGCTGCAATTTCATTCTCGTTTAGGGAATCACAATACACTACCTCTATGTCATCCCTTTTCTCCAGCATTTCTATACCCGACGGGTGAAGCGGTTGAATAACGAGAACACGTTTTTTATTAGTGCTGTAAGACATTAGTTCACTCTCAATGAATTTCGGCTGAATCAGCCATAGCTTTTTTAAGAATATCGACATTAAATCCGGGTTTACGAGCGACTTCCAAAATCACAGCTTCACGCCTTACCAATAGGTCGATGGCATCAGGTAGCTCTTTCACACATTTCTCCGGTATTACTACGGCTCCATGACGATCAGCGTGGACAATATCGTTGGGTTTTACGGCCATTCCAAAGATGTTAACCTCGCACTCGATCGCTACTAGATGAACCCAAGCGTGGCTCGGAGCAATTTTTCTGCCTAATAACTGAAAGCCTGGAGTACAGGAGTCGATATCTCTGAACGAGCCATCCGTAATCACACCTTTACATCCTAAGCCTTGGTGAATAGCTGTGTTTACCTCTCCCCAAAAAGCCCCAAAACCCGGAATGGGGTCAATATCTTGAATGACACTGATGGATGGAAATGGTTCGGCGGCGATGGTTTCGTAATACTGAGCTCGCATGTCTCGTATTTCGTCGGGTGTACCATCTGGCGGTGTCGTGGAGCGGATCATCGCTGTTCTTGCATAACCAACTATGGGCTGTAAAGTTGCATCAAAACAGTGCATGTGTTCAACGGTGAAGCTTTTGACTCGATATTCTGAACTCAATAGTTCGAGGCCATTACAAATCGTTGGCGTGTCCCATTCGACAAGCTTATTTAAATCCGCGGATGTTACTGAAGTGTTGCCCATCTTAAATTACCTTTTTTTATTATATAGGGGAACCGTATGTAGGTAGCAAAAATTTAATCAAGCTAACAAGATAAAAAAAGCGGAGTTTTTATTTTTATCTATGGTCAAATCATAAATCCGATGCTTGGATGAATCCATCAACAAATTAGAGGCAATGTAAATTGGGTGCGTTAGACATAATTTGTATAGGTGAGCCCTTAGTTGAATTCACGCGAGTGGGCGAAATCCAAAACGAGAATAAGTTTATTCAAGGTTTTGGTGGTGACACATCAAATTGCGCGATTGCTGCAGCGCGTCAAAATGCCGGAGTGGGCTATTTTACAGTTCTAGGGAATGACAAATTTGGTGAGATGTATCTTCAACTTTGGCGCGATGAAGGCATAGATATTTCAGGTATTCAACGCGACCCTCACAATCCCACTGGCATTTATTTTATAGAACCAGTAAAGGAAGGCAGGGATTTTACTTATTATAGAAAAGGTTCCGCATCTGCGAATATGAAACCGGAAAACTTACCGTTTGATCTCATCAAACGTTCTTTGTTCCTTCAAACATCAGCAATTAGTCAGGCTATTAGCGAGACCGCATGCGATACCATATTTAGTGCAGTAAGTTATGCAAAAAAATACGGCGTCAAGTTTGCCTACGATACTAATCTTCGTTTAAATCTTTGGGCTTTAGATCGCGCTCGCGCCATTATTCATGAAACAGCGCGTAAAGCGGATATATTGCTTCCAAGTCTAGATGAAGCTCGTATTTTAACTGGACTAGATTCAGTTGAGGAAATAGTGGATTTTTATTTAGCGTTTGGGCCTAAAATCGTCGCTTTAAAATGTGGAAAGGACGGAGCTATTGTCGCGTTCGATGGAAAACTAGAAAATTTTCCAACTATTAATGTGGATGCCGTGGATACCAGCGGCGCAGGGGATACTTTCGATGGGGCATTTCTGGCTAGATTAGCTAAGGGAGATGACCCATTTGAAGCGGGAAGGTTCGCTGTGGTAGCGGCGGGCCTGTCTACAACAGGATATGGGGCCGTTGCACCTATCCCTTATTGCGATGCAGTTAAAGAGTTGTTGCGAAACGAAAGCCGATAGAATCAAATAAACTATTCAGATGGGTAAAAAAAATATTAAGGGGATTTTTCATGCGTATCCACAATCTGTACGCCGATGAGAATGGCGAGTCACATTTTCGGGACTTAGAAGTCGAGTGGACACAAGACAGGCGAACAAGCAAGCTCTCTGCGCGTTTACCGGCACACGGTATTATTTTTAGGCAATCTCCCGGCACATATGAGCTGGATTGGCATACTGCTCCTCGGCGCCAATACATTATTAACTTAGACGCAGGTGTGCAAATTACGGCAAGTGATGGAGAAGTTAGATCTATTGGAGCGGGTGAAGTCATTTTAGTTGAAGATGTAACCGGGAAGGGTCATCTATCTAAGGCCATCAATAAAGAAATCCGGCATTCTATTTTTATTCCTATAGACCCGGGGCAATAATTTTTCTGAAAAGATGCATTCAAAATCAATAGAGTTGTTTTGGTCTACTGAGCTTTTACCGATCGTAACAAGCAAACTAATGCGCCGACAGCAACGAAAGCCGTGACAAAGTAGGTGGAGGTATATGAGTTGGTGAAGGAAAAAAGAAAAACAAAAATCAATGGGCCAAGGAATACGCCAGAAAACATTATAAACATGCTCGCACCTGTTGCGCCGCTTATGGCATGGGGCGGGGCTAAACGCGCGATCTCACTTGCATATACGCCATTCCAACCCATCCCGACAAACCCGAATACAAAGCAGAGACCATAAACCAAAAGTTCTGGCCAATCGGGAGATAGAAATGTGGTCACGCACGCACAAACGGCTACTATAACAGCGATTATCATAGAAATAAGCGCGCCGCTGCCTAGTTGATCAGCAAGCCAACCCCAGCTCAGCCTGCCAAAAACGCTGGCAAATTGAATAGTGGATAGCCCAATTCCGGCCGCAATTAAATTATATTTAAGGTCTTCTACCAGCATAGTAACGGTATAAGTCGTTAGAGTTGTTTGAACGGCCCCCATGCAGAGGGCTGATAGAGTTATCCATTTCAGTGAAGTTTTATTCCAAACCGTCTGGATATCTGCTGCCGGATTCCGAAACAAAGTAGCCGAGTGGGTTCTGTCCTTATCCCAGTGTTGTCGAAAAGGCTGCATGGCTAACGCTAAAAGCAACGTTAATAGAGGAGTAACTAACATACTTTCACGCCATCCAAGTGCCAACGCAATGGCAGGAGCTGTCAGGCCTGCGGTAATGCCGCCAATAGGGACACCTGTAAATCGTATTGAAAATATAAAATTCCTATTTTGAGGTGTCACTACTTTTGATAGTAAATGGGCCGCTGGGGGTGTTACTAAACCATAGGCACAGCCTAATGTTATTGAACCGGCAATAAGAGCCAGCAAAGAACCTTGCCAGAATATTGTGTGGGAGAATGCAAAGATAACTAGCGCTATTTGTGAAGATCGCCACGCTCCAAAACGGGCAACGAAACCTCCGGCTAGCAAGCTAGAAAACATGGCAAAAATATATTGTATTAGGACCACATAGGCGATCAAAGAGGGGCTCATCTTCAGGGTATGGGCTACTTCTGGGGCAATGGCGGGTAGCCAAAAACCTGCTATCGCTCCCGAGGCCTGTACTAGGATAAGAAAGCCCACTACTACGATTGTATCGCGGTGCTTGATATTCATCGTGTGGATTTGGTCAGAACTAACTCACTTGCATGGCGTTGGTTGCGCCTAATACCGCTTGTCGAAATCGATTTTTAAGGTAAATCCCATCTCTGGGTGGTAATACGATATTTGGTTTTGAATTTGCCACTTTTACAACGCCAACAAGAGGAAGGGTTCCGGAAAGTATTGTGTCAGTCAGCTTATTTAACCCGCCAATATCCGTCACATTTATTGTAGTTGGATTTCCCGCACCCGCGGCTATCGCCGCAATATCGGTTCCGTAGGAGGTGTGCGTCCGTTGCATTCCAGTTTCACCATAGTGTTCATTATCGAGCACTATAATTACTAGATTGTCGGGTCGCTGCGTCGCAACCGTTGCAAGTGAACCTAAGCCCATAAGAGCTTCTCCGTCCCCGGTAATCACCCATATATTTCTATTAGGTTGCGCGAGGGAACAACCAAGGCCCATGGAAATGGCGCATCCCATACCCCCCCAATTGTAAAAGTTTTCAGCGCGGTGATCAGATGCCGCTAGGTCCCAGGCGGGCGAGCCGAGGCCAGCTATGACGAGTGCATCGTTCCGCACGGTTTTTAATTTCTCCATTACTTCGGAACGCTCTAATTTGAATTCAGACATGACTAACCTCTTCTGCAACATCAGCAATAAAAGATTTAGCACCAATCAATTTTTGACCGATCAGCACAGCTATGGCGGCATTAGAGATGAACGCCATTTTAAGGCCGGCTTCTATAGCGTCAGTAGCATCCTGAGTGGTCTCAACTTCGAATACTTGTACGCCAAGGCTTCTTAACACCGGGGCAACCGCTTGACCCATTGGAATTTGCCAGGGATTCGACTCGCCAAACTGGCCTCGCATTGTAACAATCATGAATAAAGGAAACTGGCATGCGGATATAATGGATGCAATGGCGTTAACGGTATTGCCGACTCCGCTACTTTGCATAAGTAGTGCCGTTTTATTTCCGCCAAGCCATGCTCCAGCTGCGAGGCCAATCCCTTCTTCTTCGGTAGTCATAACGACGGCGCGGATATCATTGTCTGCGTCACAAGCGTCTATAAGGTCCGTTAATCCAGCGTCAGGGACATATCCGACAGTTTTAATAGCATATTGTTTAAATAGGCGATGGGCTTCAGTGGTCCAAGGGTCTGTCATTGAATGCTCCCAAATAAAATCGGCGCGACGCTAACACGCAATTCGATGCTAGGGTAGATCTAGAAAGATCGAAAATGTGGAAACTTTGCGTAAACTTGTATGAAAAATCTTCAGCCATCACAATACTGCTAAAGTTAATTAAGTGTGGTTTAACAAAAGCCGGAAGAATTGGGGAAGAGAGAAGGATAAGATTATGGGAAGTTTGGATTTTTCGGGAAAGGGTGTTTTAGTTACCGGTGGGGCTAGCGGAATTGGCCGAGTGACTGCAGAGTTATTTGCTGAAAGAGGTGCTACTGTTGCCGTCACCGACATAGATGATGATAAGGTAAAAGAGGTAGCGCGGGAACTAGGAAATCAGCATTTAGCCGTTTTTGCTGACGTATCAAGCGAAAATTCCGTATCGGAAATGTTCTCCGAGGTAAAGTCGGGCCTTGGTAATATTGACGTTCTTATCAATTGCGCCGGCGTTTCTGACTCATTCGCAGCGACGGTAGATCAGAGTGTGGAACACTGGCAACGTATTATCGATATTAACTTAACTGGCACCTATATTACTTGTCGAGCAGTTGCTCCAGATATGTTGATGAGACGGCAAGGAGCAATTGTAAATATTAGCTCAATTGCTGGTCTAGTTGGTTTGCCCTTTCGCAACGCCTATACGGCGTCAAAACATGGTGTGGCTGGCGTCACTAAATCCTTGGCTGGTGAATGGGGAAAATTTGGTGTGCGGGTCAACGCTGTGTCGCCTGGTTATGTGCTAACACCATTGGTTCAAAAATTAATTGACGCTGGAAAGGTGGATCCAAAAGTCGTTCGAAGGAGGACCCCAATGGGGCGTTTCGCAACTCCGGCAGACATTGGCAATGTCATGATGTTCTTATCTTCATCGCTAGCCGCTTACGTAAATGGTGCGGTTATTCCTGTGGATGGGGGTTACACCGGTTATGGAGCGGCTGGACCGGCGGTAGAAATAGACTAAAATTTTATTAGGTTAAAAGCGAATGTGGTGGACGGAACATTCAAGTGGTCTCGGGGTGGCATTGACTCTTGATGCTAAAATATTGCATCAAGAAAATAGTAAATACCAAACCATAGAGATCTTAGAACATGCGGTTTTTGGTCGATTTCTTGTTCTTGATGGTTATATTCAGGCTTGTCAATCAGATGAGTTTATCTATCACGAAATGGCGGTTCATGTTCCGTTATTGGGTCGGTTAAGGCACGATGCATCAATTTTGATTATTGGTGGTGGTGATGGAGGAATTTTAAGGGAAGCATTGATTCATGATTTTGTGAGCTCGGTTACAATGGTTGAAATCGATAACCGGGTCATTGAAGTATCAAACAAATATCTCGGGATCCAAGGTGATTATAACGATCCACGAGTAAATTTGCTTGTGACGGATGCAGCAGGTTTTGTACTTGATGCGCAGAAAAAAAGGATGCGCTTTGACTTAGTCATTCTTGATTTAACTGAGCCAGTGGGGCCATCAGCTAATTTGTTTACTGAATCTTTCGTTGAAATTCTATCTAATATTATTTCTGAAACGGGTGTTATCGTTGACTCGGACAGTTTGTTTATTTCCCCCGGTGGCGGTAGATTTCTGCAGGAAGAGAGCGCCGGAGTAGAGAATTTGGTTAATGTCGTCCGTCGCACTAAAATTCTGCCACATGTCGAGGTATACAGAGCAAACATCCCGTTTTTTCCTGGGGCGGATTTCGGTTTTTTTATTTATGGAAACGACGGCGTAACGTTGCAAAATCCAGTAAAAACGTTGTGGGGTCGTCACTACAACCCTCATGTCCATCGAGCGGCTTTTGCTCTCCCGTCCTGGCAAAGTCGTTGGCTAAATACTTAATTCGAATTTGACGAAATTGTTTCTGTGATAGAGACTTATCTTCATCAAGGCCGTGACTTTCTTGGACGTCTTCTTGTGAAAGAAAAAGATAACATAACGGATAGTAATCAACACGGCGCCACGAATGGTCGTGGGTTTTTGCCAATTTATAAAAACCGACGGATATCGCGCGAATCTAACTACCAGAACAGAAAACTAGTGGCATGTGGGGTGGATCCGCAGTTATATGGGGATACTTTGGAAACAAGTCTTTTCGGTCAAGATTGTTTTAAAATGATGACCTGTTCTGGATTATTATTGGATGGGTTAATTCACGTTAATCAAAGTTTTAAACTTCATCGCCTGGCATCTTTCGGAGAGCAAGTCTGGCAGTCCGGTTGCGTAAAAAAACGTGAGCCCCATCCTTATGGCGTAAGATGTATACACAAATTCACGTTTGTGAATGAAAATCTAGCTCCTCTCGTTGAAAGTGAAATGATTTTTCTTGAGCCAGACCCGAATAAATTGAGAGTTAAATCCGCTTCGGATTTAAGATTTAATGATCCAAAAAATGGATTTTTTTTCTTGGCCTCGAAAACGTTACAACCTAAAGACATAATTGGTTTTTCGGAAGATGTTGGCAATTTAATTCATTTCGATTCTAATTTTGCGAAGGAATATGGGTATAGGACCCCAATTTCACAGGGTATTCAAACAATGACGTGGATGATGTCCGCTTTAGCTAAGAAGAGTGTACCGAAAACCTTAGATGTAACGGCAAAATTCATTCGACCGGTCTATTGGGATGATATTATATCGCTATGGTCTGATAAATCAGATGACAATATTCCCACCATACTTAGAGTGCTAGATTCAAAGGAAAGATTATTGGTGGAGTTGCGACTTAGTGTAATTACTTACTGATAGGAATGTGCGTTGAGAACTTTCCCAGAACTAATTTCAGATGCAGTGGGTCGGGGTGGCGACAGGATAATATACTGCCCAGATGGCAACGTGACCTACGCGGACCTTGAGATTGAAATACGTAAAGTTGCCGCTGGGCTTGGAGAGTTAGGCGTTGGGCCGGGTGATCGAGTGGGTTTTTGGCTGCCAAATTTACGAGCTTACCTAGGCCTTTTGGGCGCTTGTGGTCAGCTTGGAGCAATCGCAGTCGCTATGAATACACGGTTTCGAAAGACAGAGATAGAAGATATGTTGCGGCGCTCTCAACCAAAAGTTGTTGCGTTTGTTCCTGTTCTAGGTAGAAACAATTATCTTGAAATTCTTAACTCTATTGATTCACAATTACTAAAGGACGTAAATGGGATTATTCAATGTGGTGGCAATGACATTTTAGATGTCAGCATGATACCAAACATATATTCATATAAAGAGATTTCGGAAAGCACACCTAAGAATAATAGCTTGGCCAGCCCAGATAGTGGTTTTTGTATTTTTACGACGTCTGGCACAACCAGTTTGCCAAAATTCGTTCTACATAATCATGAACAAGTCGTGCGCCATGCTGGCGATGTAGCAAAGATTCTTGAAATGAAAAAGCCGGGAACGATGATTATGCAGTCGCTTCCGTTCTGTGGAGTTTTTGGCTTTGTTTTTTTAGCCAGTGCACTTAGAGCTGCAGCGCCAATGGTAATGTCAACTATTTTTGAGGCCGCTGATAGTGCGGAAACGATACTTCGGTATAATGTTACACACTGTGCTGGCGGCGATGATATGTTTTCAAGAATTCTTGAGGAAGGTGATCGTTTAACCGACGGGGCCGAAATGCCTTTCCCTTCTTTAAAGTTTTGTCCTTACGCGTCTTTTAATTCAGCTTTGGCGAAGTTCCCTAAAACCGCATACAGACGCGGGTTGCCATTGGTGGCGCCATTTGGAATGAGCGAGGTGTTTTCATTCTTTTCTCTCCGCCAGATGGATGATCCGGAGAGTGTTCGCACGGAAGGGGGAGGTTTCCCTGTGAACCCAATGGCAAGAGTTAGGGTTCGTGATCCAAATTCGGGCCAATTGGTTGGGCATAATCATCAGGGTGAGCTTGAGGTTTTCAGCCCCAACATGTTTGTAGGTTATTACAGGAATGATGAAGCAACACGTGGAGCACTGACAAACGATGGTTTTTTAAGAACAGGGGATCTTGGTACAACTTCGGCCGACGGTTCTTTCAATTATATTGGACGTATGGGAGACGTATTAAGATTGGGTGGATTTTTAGTCAATCCATTGGAGATCGAGACACATCTTTGTTCTCATTTCAGCGTTAGTGACGCTCAAGTGGTAGCCTTAGCAACAGATAGAGGGAACCGCCCTTTCGCTTTCGTAATACCCAATGCCGATGCGCAATTTGACGAGAAGATCTTGATTCGCTACTGTAAAGAACATCTCGCTAGCTTCAAAGTGCCAGTTCGAGTAATTCCAATTGAAAGATTTCCTACCACTCCTAGTCCAAACGGCACGAAAATTCAAAAGGGTGAATTACGACGAATGGCTAGCCAAAAATTGGGTGCTTAATTTACAGTTGATGATCAATCTTGGTAGAAGTTAGTCGACTAAATATTCAATGTTCTGGCAGTTTCGCGTCGTGCCATCACGCAATCTCTCAGCTACGGTACTTACGGCTTTAGATCTTAGATCACGCAGGCCGGGAGGGCTATAAAATGCAGCATGAGGAGTTATCATCAGCCGACCATCAAGCCATCCTTCTCTATTCATATAAGCTTTTAATAGTTTGTTTTCTGGATCTGCCGGCTCTGCAGGTAGCACGTCAAGGGCTGCTCCCGCCGGACGACCTTGTTTTAGCGCGTCATACAAATCGTCAAGATTAACAATTGGTCCCCGCGCTGTATTAATGACTATGCTTGTTAATTTCATTCTACTTAAAAGGTTTTGGTTTACAATTTCACGAGTTTCCTCTGTATGTGGCGCGTGAATACTTACAGTATCCGAAATTTCAAAAAGCTCTTCTGCCGACGAAACACGGGTGTAACCGGTCGACAGATCAACGCCATCGGCTAGGTGTGGGTCGAAGAAAACAACATTCATATCAAAGGCCGCGGCCCGGCGAGCAGAAGCCAAACCAATTCGTCCCAGGCCTAATACTCCAAAAGTTCGCCCACGAATCCGGTCTATGGAAGGGCTTTCGACATAGCGCCAAAGGCCATTGGCGTCATCGCGCATTCTTTCGTCGTAGCGATTCAATCCACGCCGAAGTGCAAGCATCAAGGCGATTGCATGATCGGCGACTTCCGTCGTTCCGTAGTCTGGCACCGTGCATACTGCGATGCCACGCTCCCCCAAGGCCTTTAGATCGAGACCGTCGAAACCTACGCCACCACGTACAACAATTCGGGCGCGCTGTAGCTTTGGGAGTGCTTGCATTACTGCTGCAGTGCCTCGGAAGGTTACAATTCCATCTGCTCGCGCCCAGGCCTCGTCAGTTACTTGGTCTTGGTGATCAAAAAACTCTAGCTCAAAATCCGATCCAACAGTGTTTTGCTCTAAATTTTCATCACCCGATTTGTGGCGGTCGGTGATTAATATACGCATTGGACAAGAAGTTCCTTTTCAAATGTTTATCTAAATCTGGATTTCTGCTTGATAATCATCTCCTTAAGAGGGAGCATGGTGGGATTCTGCAGGAATTTCTGCTAATTCTATTAGTAGATTTCCAGTAGCTGAGGGGTCTAAAAAAGCTATCCGCGCGCCTCCGTGACCAATACGCGGTATATTGTCGATTAATTTTACACCTTTATCTTTTAGTTCGGCAAGCGCATCGTCAATGTCATCTACTTCAAGGCAGATATGAAATAGGCCTTCTCCATGTTTGTCTATCCATCTTGATGTTTCAGTATCGGGGCTGCTTGATTCGAGCACCTCAAGGTAGGTTTCTCCAATTGGGTACATAGCTAGTTTGGTGTTATAGTGTGGCAAGTCTTCTTCATATTCCATGGCGATGCCTAATTTATCTTCGAAGATCTCGCGCATCTTTTCCATGCTCTTCACTGCAATAGCTACGTGTTCGACTCGTTTAAATTTCATAGCTAATATTAACCTTTCTTATCTAGTGCTTATTTGTTCCATTGAACATCAAAAACTAGAATGTTAGCAACAATTGCATTTGGTATCTCCTTTAACTAATAAAAATATTTAGGATTGGTATTCCATCGTATTTTGTTTAATAAAAACATAGGCAACGTAGTTTTTAAGGGAAACAGCGAAGATTGAGGTAGGAATACAGTCAACGAAATTTAAGGAACTTGTCCAGGAGATAATAATGAAGAAAGTTTATGCAGATGCTAAAAGCGCCCTGAAGGACGTGTTATTTGACGGCATGAGTATTGCTGCTGGCGGTTTTGGTCTTTGTGGTATTCCAGAAGCCTTAATTCACGCTATTAAGGAATCAGGAGTGAAAAAACTGACTATAGCCTCTAATAATGCGGGCGTGGATGATTTCGGGTTAGGTTTGTTGCTACAAGATAAGCAGGTTAAAAAAATGATTTCCTCCTATGTCGGTGAAAATGATTTGTTCATGCAGCAATATCTGGCAGAAGAATTGGAAATAGAATTCAATCCTCAAGGGACATTAGCCGAGCGTCTAAGGGCTGGTGGCGCAGGTATACCGGGCTTTTACACAGCGACGGGTGTGGGCACCCAAATTGCTGAGGGAAAGGAATTGAAGGATTTTGATGGAAAGACGTTCGTTTTGGAGCGTGGCCTAAAAATGGATTTAGCTATCGTTAAAGCCTGGAAAGGGGATGCGCAAGGCAACCTTACTTATAGGAAGACAGCAATGAATTTTAATCCGGAATGCGCGACAGCTGGAACCGTGACTATTGCTGAGGTTGAGGAACTGGTGCCAGTTGGTTCGTTAGATAAGATGGCGATACACACGCCCGGAGTATATGTGCAAAGAATTTTTGAGGCCAAACATGAAAAACGTATTGAACAGCGCACGGTTCGTGCGGCTTAATAGGGAGTAAAGGATATGCCATGGGATCGAAATCAGATGGCAGAACGAGCAGCTGCTGAATTACAAGATGGCTTTTACGTAAATCTAGGAATTGGAATTCCCACATTGGTGTCAAATTATGTGCCAGCTGATTATGATATTACATTACAATCCGAAAACGGCATGCTTGGAATGGGCCCGTTTCCAACTGAAGAAGAAATTGATCCAGATTTAATAAATGCCGGTAAGCAGACTGTAACTGAGCTGGATAGGACGAGTTATTTCTCCTCATCGCAAAGCTTTGCAATGGTGCGGGGAGGGCATATTAACCTTTCTATCCTCGGTGCTATGGAAGTGTCGGAAACTGGTGATTTGGCGAATTGGATGATTCCTGGTCGTTTGGTAAAAGGAATGGGAGGAGCAATGGATCTAGTCGCCGGCGTGCAGCGGATTGTTGTAATCATGGATCATACCAATAAAGCTGGGGATTCAAAATTATTAAGGCAATGCACTCTGCCACTTACTGGTAAAGGCGTTGTAGATCGGATTATCACTAACCTTGGTGTGTTTGACGTGGTTGAACAAGGTTTAAAGGTCGTTGAGTTGGCTCCCGGAGTCACGGTGGAAGAAGTAAAAGACAAAACTCAGGCGACCGTTGCTCATTGATTAACGCAGTTTAATTTTATATTAATTTTGTTTAGCAGATACGATTAGAGCGTCAACACCGACAGCGCCTTTTTCTCTAACTATAAAGGGGTTGATATCTATACTCGAAATACGATCGGCATTATTTGCTGCGAAAACAGATAAATTAACAAGCGCTTTTGCCAGGGCTTCAATATCAGATGGCTTTGTGCCTCTTGCTCCATGCAGCATTTTAATTCCTTTAATTTCGTTGATCATACGATGGGCTTCTTCGATCCCAAAAGGAGCTAGCCGAAAGGTCACATCACCTAAAACCTCAACAAAAACACCACCAAGGCCAAACATGACTGCTGGGCCAAATACAGGATCGTTGGTCACGCCAAGGACGGTTTCAACACCTTCAACCACCATTTCGGAGACAATCACTCCCTCTATTTGGGCATCTGGATAATTTTGTTGAGCAGACGCAATGATGGAATCGAAGGCGGATGCAGCTTCTTCCTCTCCTTCAACGTTTAGTAATACACCCCCGATCTCTGTTTTATGAAGAATCTCTGGGGAAACTATTTTCATTGCAACTGGTGCTTTTATCCTCGCCCAAGCCTTGATGGCAGATTCCCTTGAGTTTACCAGTTGCGTTGCTGCCATTGGTATGCCCGCGGAGGCGAGTATTTTTCGGGCCTGGTCTTCGCCAACCGCTTCGTTGGGGACCTGTAGCGCTTTTTCTGGAAGTATTGGTGCCGGAGATCCCAAGCCACGCTTAAAAGCGGTGCCGAAATGGATTAAAGCAGCAGCTGCCCGCACCGCCCGGGCCGGGTCTTCTAAAATGGTGTATCCAGCCGCTTCATAGTTTTGGACAATTTCATCCGGTGCAACTATGGATAGAATCATTGGAGCATTGGCATACTTGGTTCGAATTTCCGACAATGTTTCAATCAATTGTTCCGAAATCATTTTAGATCCGGCCACGACAGTGAAAAAAGCCACCACGGCATCATATCCTCCGTCGTCCATCATACTTTCCATAAACTTTTTGATTAAAGTAAGATCATTAAGGGCTTGGGCTGTAATGTCTACGGGATTTCGAACACCGGCAAACGGAATTAATTCTTTTAAATATTTTTGTTGCTCCGGAGGCATTGGAGCCACATTGAGATTGTAGCTTTCTGCGGTATCTGCCATTTGCACCCCAGCTCCGCCGGATATCGTCATTAAACCGATTTTATCCCCTTCTGGCATAGCGCCCGCTTGACATGCCAATGCGATATCTAGCAGCTCTTCGATAGAGTCAACTCGCAACACACCGTACTGATTGAATAATGCTTCATAAATCGCGTCTGAACCCGCCAATGAAGCCGTGTGAGATGCGGCGGCCTCCGCACCGGCGCCGCTTCGGCCAACTTTCTGGAAAATAACCGGTTTTTTGTTCGTATAGGCAAGTTCTAGCGCGTCTCGCAACCCTGGTCCATTACGTACCCCCTCCGCATAAACCGCAATTACTTTTACTTCTGGGGATTGAGCATAATAGGCGATGCATTCAGATAGTTCTACGTCGGATTCATTACCTGTGGTGATCCAATACGTGCATCGAATACCTCTTTTAGCTGCGACGGTATAAAGATGACTCCCAAATGCTCCACTTTGGCTTGCTATTGCTATGGGTCCAGGTTGCACTGGGTATTGTTCAACACTGGTACTGAAAGTTGCCATCCAACCAGTTTTAGCGTTGAAAGTTCCTAGACAATTTGGCCCTAAAAGCCTGATTCCAGTTCGCATGGAAATTTCGGATAGCTGTTCTTGCCAAATGCGCCCTTTCTCATCTTGTTCTGCAAAGCCAGAACTAAATATAACCGCTGCGCCAACGTTTTTTGAAGCACAGTCTTCGATGGTTTGAACTACTACCTCTGCAGGTACTGCAACTACAACAGCATCAACAACGGCGGGCACATCGAGAATAGATTTATATGCTTTAACACCCTGGACCGTGTCTCGGTTGGCGTTAATGGCATATACCTCGCCATCGAAATGCCCATTCAAGAGGTAATGAAGTGGGCGTCCTCCAATGCGCATATGGTTATCGGATGCCCCGATCACACCGACCGATTTTGGGTCCAATAATTTTGAGAGAGGGCGTCGAAGAATTGATTTTGTATTATTCATAAGAATCCATGACTTTTTTAATTTGGAATAAATTGGGGATTATACAGTGGCAATAGGAGAGGGGGGAGAACCGACAGCTCCTGGAAGTCTTAAAGGCGGTGCCGTTAGCAGAAAGCGGTACCGCTTTTGATGCCGCAGCCAATCACGAAGCTGCGTCAAGTAAAACATTTCTCCGATATGAATACCAAGTTTGAAGATGCATAGTTCATGAAGCGGTAACATGGCGATGGGATCGTTACCGGACGGAAGTGGGGTGCCTACATCTTCTATGCCGTAATTATCCGCTATCATAACTGCGATGCCACTATCCCTAATCCAATCGTGCAGTTTTTTGTCTCGTCCATCGAGACAGGCATATGTATTGTGAAGAGCTTCTTCGTTAGGACGTTTCGCCATGTCAATCAGGCCTTGTGAAAACCCAGTGTGGAAACACACCATATCTCCTTCTTCCACTTCAATGTTGTCCTCTTGCATGATTTCCATCAGTTCGTCAAAACCTACGAGGACTCGGTTCCGACCGTGATGTTTTTCCAGATCAATTAATACACCGCGACCTTGTACACATGCTTCGGCCATGTTCTCGATTCCTAGGGCTTTGGCATTACAACCTTCAAATTTGGTAAATTCATCACCGTTATTATTTTCATCGGGTCCTACTATGTGTTCTCCTCCACGCCAACCATTATAATATACAATTTCTGGTTTCCCATCTCCGTCCGCGTCAAACCAACCGCCGACATGACAGAGGCTATCCCACTGTGTTGAATATTGGAGGCAAATTAACGCGGCATCATCGCAAACAACGTCGGTTAATCTCGGATCACTAATATGGAGGGGAAGATTGAAATTAGCGAGTCCACCTCTCTGAGTAGTAAATAATCGTGGCGGAAACCGTCTTGGGTTCAATATACGACCTCCAGGGTAGTCAAGCGGAAGTGATAGGCAAAAGCGGTCGCCTGTTTTTACTTCTTTGATGGCACGTAATACCCGCTCCGGCGTTAGAAGGTTTAATCTGCCCTGTTGGTCATTTGTTCCAAAGTCGCCCCAGTTTGATCCATCCGGTCTGTTGATCCAACGTTGCGCCATAATCGTCTCCAAAGCTTTCGTGAAAGTCGCATTCTAAATGAGAGTTTCTAATCTCGCCGGATTGGTGACAAGTGGGTATTGTAGGTCTTCCTCCAACAAAGAGTGATCATGCAACAAATATCTGATTGGAGATATTAGAATTGGCAAAAGGACCTGATATGGGAATGAAACCGACTGCAGGAATAGCAGTGATGGTAGCAGGTATGATTATATTAGCTAGCACCGACGCGGTCTCAAAATATTTAACTTTAAGTTTTGCGGTCGTACAAATTCTGTGGGTCAGGTATTTTGTTTTTGCTTTTATAGGCACGGGTTTGGCACTGCGTCGTAACGGATTGGAAGGATTACGTAGTAGGCGTCCATTAACCCAAATTCTTCGTGCCTTAATTCTTAACGCTAATAATTTTATTTTTGTCTATGCACTTAGTCAGATGCCAATGGCAGACGCGCACTCAATCATGGCAGTGGCGCCGTTAATAATTACGGCAGCATCAGCTCCGTTTCTCGGTGAATTCGTGGGCTTTCGTCAATGGATTGCTGTCACTTTTGGATTTGCTGGGGTTCTAATAATTTTGCGTCCAGGTTTTGGCGTTTTTGACCCAGTCTCGTTAATTCCGTTAGTAGGAGCGATTTTTTTTTCCGGCTATACGTTGCTCACTAAGGTTATTAGCAGGGATGATTCAAATGAGACTACTTTATTTTTCACTGGTATTACAGGCTTGTTTGTACTTAGTTTTCTTGGACCATTTTTTTGGATTACGCCAACAATTTTAGATTGGTTTTGGCTATCCATAGCAGCGTTCGGTGGAACAATGGCTCATGTCTGTATCATAACGGCACTTCATCTAGCACCTGCTAGCACCCTTCAACCTTTTAACTACACCATGTTGGTGTGGGCCACGGTACTCGGGTTTTTGATTTTTGGTGATTTGCCAGACTTATGGACTATTATTGGTGCACTAGTAATAGTGATAAGCGGACTTTATGTCTGGCAAAGTGAGAAATCAGTGGATCGTAGGTAAAGGTCTAATAGCCAATAAATCGTTAATAGCCGATGGCACTTCCGTCTTTGCGCGGGTCGGAACCGCCAATCACAACACTATTTGCTCTATCAATCCATATGCATTGGCTTCCGCCAAGTGGCATTTCCATATGTTCCAGAGTATGCCCCCGACGTTCAAGTTCCTTATAAGTATCGACGTTAAAATGATCCTCTACTTGGAGAACGTTTTGAAAGCCGAAGCTTCTGGGCTGATCCATTGCTTCTTGTATGTCCAAGCCCCGGTCTAAAACATTGCTAATGAAGTTAGCATGTCCGATAGATTGATATTGTCCACCCATTACTCCAAATGGAGCAATAGTTTCACCATTTTGCACTATCATGCCAGGAATAATCGTGTGCATAGGCCTTTTGCCTCCCTCGATTTTGTTCGCGTGAAAATCGTCCATTAGAAAGGATGAGCCTCGATTTTGAAGCATAACGCCGGACAATGGAGCCATAATTCCAGTTCCAAATCCGGAAAACAGCGAATTAATGAAAGAAATAGCGTTTCCATTCTCATCAACGCAACATAGATAGGTCGTATCAGAATGGTTGGGAAAATATGAGGTGTTAAAGTTACCCGCCTTTTTTGGATTAATCATGTTATTTAGCTGTTTCGCGTGTTCCTTTGATAATAACCATTCAATAGGAATATCTGTAAAACCCGGATCGGAAATATAGCGATTTCTTTGATGATAAGCGATCTTAGTAGCTTCCGCCATTAAGTGAACACGGTCTACTTCTGCGAGGGTAGATATATCAGTATGTGACAAAATATTGAGAATAATTAAGGCGCAGAGACCTTGCCCATTGGGAGGACATTCTTTAATTTGATATCCTTTATAAGTCGTATCAATTGGGTCTACATATTCTGCTTCACAACTCGCAAAGTCTTCTAAAGTATGGAGGCCACCTAATTCATTAAGGCGCTTTACGATGTCTTGGGCGACCTCTCCGTAATAGAAACCGTCTCGCCCTTCGTGAGCTATTTTTCGGAGTGTTTTTGCCAAAATCGGTTGATGGAATTTCGTACCTATTTTTGGCGCTTTTCCATTTACTGTCATAATTTGGGACGAAACTTCGTCTGCTGTTAATTTGGGTAGATATCTTTCCCAGTCAATCCCTACTCGCTGCGCCACCGGGAACCCTTCTTCAGCATATTCGATCGCTGGTTTTAATAATTCATCTAAACCTTTTACGCCGAAATCAGCGTTCAATTTGGTCCAAGCGGCTATGGCTCCTGGAACTGTAACCGCATGAGGCGTTTGAATTTCTATTTGGAAAACGCCAAGGTCACGTAATTGTTCGATAGATGCGGACATGGGCGCTCGCCCAGAACCATTGATTGCAACTGGTTGGTGTGTGCCAGCCGGCGCGTACAAAGCAAAACAATCACCGCCTATTCCGGTCATCGCCGGCTCTATTACACAAAGAGTGGCGCACGCAGCGATTGCAGCGTCAACTGCGTTACCGCCGTTTTTGAGAATGTCAATGCCGACCTGACTGGCGAGTGGATGACTAGTAGCAATCATAGCTTTAGAGGCTATGACCGGTGAACGACCTGGTCGCTGTAAGTTGCGCATGATATTCTCCGTGTGTCCGGACTTATTTTTTAAAAACTATAGTCAATCAGGAATCATAAAAAGCAGGCGATCTCTCATTAAATTTGTTTTAATAAAATGCTGGGTTTAACTGTGCTTGGGGGTCTTACGCTCAATGACACCCATAATCGCTTTAAATACGTTAATACACTGGTGGTGATAAATAACTCAAGATTATTTCAATTGTTCACTGTATTTCTCGGGATAAAATTTTTTCCTTATCCTCTATTTTGGGTAGAATCTGCTGGTATATGAATCGCAAAATGTTTCGATGGCAATTATAACTGTTGTAACAGCAATAATGGACAATCTTAAAGGCAGTCTAAAATAAATGTGCGTAGGGTTTAGAAAAACCGAGGCAAAATAAATTGTAGAATAGGAGTTTAACGTGATTAAAGCGGATTTGTCGGGAAAGAAGGCGTTGATTACTGGGGCTTCGTCGGGCATTGGAAAAGCTACTGCCACGTTGTTTGCACGCTGCGGAGCTTCGGTGGTTATAAACCATTTAGTCGAGGATGAGCGTGGCAACGATGTTGTGCAGGATTTAAAAAGATCGGGTTATCACGCTATAGCTGTTGCAGGAAATGTCGCCGATCCAGAGAGCGCGGATGCAATGGTTGCAAGCGCTATAGACGTTCTAGGGGGTCTTGATATTCTGGTGAATAATGCGGGCACTGCTGCGACATCTGAACCCATAGCATTTGAAAATTTGGATTTGATGACGGAGGAGAGATGGCAAACTATTATGCAAACAAATGTTGTAGGTCCATTTAGATGTTCCAGAAGAGCATTTGCCGCTTTACGAGGTTCTAAGGGTTGTATTGTAAACACTGCATCTATAGCGGGCATTGGTAATGCGGGAAGTTCAATCGCTTACGCAAATTCCAAAGCAGCACTTATTAGTCAGACCCGCTGTCTTGCTCGGGCTTTTGCTCCCGATATTCGGGTGAATGCAGTTGCGCCGGGTTTAACTAGAACACCTTGGACTGATCCTTGGAAAAAAGAAGGCAAACAAATGTCAATAGAAGCATCACTTCTGAAGCGAATGGTGGAGCCTGAGGACGTTGCCCAAGGCATGTTGTTTCTAGCAGTGAACCCCGCGGTGACAGGTCAAACTATTGTCTTAGATAATGGACGCCTTCCAACTTGAAAATCTATGTCCCGAAACTTTGCATTAAAATTATTACTTATAATAAATGGTCTAAGGAGACACTTTGTGAAAGCTTATGAGATTGTTAGCGATGGTGGTATAGATGCTCTTGAAATTAATACCCGTCCGGACCCCAAGCCCGGTCCAGGTGAGGTTTTAATAAGGGTTCGAGCGTCGTCAATAAATTATAGAGATCTGATGACAGTATTAGATCCTATTCCGAGGGGTATTGCTTTCCCGAGAATACCTAATTCAGACGGAGCTGGTGAGGTGCTGGAGGTTGGTGAAGGAGTTTCGCTTTTTCAGATTGGCGACAACGTTTGTGGCACATTTATGCAGGGCTGGCTTGATGGGTCAATATCTCCGGAGTATATGGGAAAAGCTCTGGGTGGAACTGCGGAAGGGATGTTAACTGAACTTCGAGTTGTTGATGAAAATGGTCTAGTGAAAGTCCCATCGGGACTATCTTTTGAGGAAGCCTCGACCTTGCCCTGTGCGGCAGTCACAGCCTGGAATAGCGTAGCTGAGGTCGCTAGGGTGAAATCCGGTGACACGGTCTTGTTGCTAGGAACCGGTGGCGTATCTATTTTTGCTTTGCAAATATGCAAAATGCTTGGGGCTCGAGTAATAATCACTTCGTCAAATGATGCGAAACTAGATCGTGCAAGGATATTGGGCGCATGGAAAACGTTAAATTATAATTCAATCCCAAATTGGGACGAAGCTGTTTTAGACTTTACGAACGGCCTAGGTGTCGATCATACAGTGGAGGTTGGTGGTGCCGGAACATTGGACCGATCAATTAACGCAACAAAGACTGGCGGATCGATTGGTTTGATAGGTGTACTTTCAGGGGGAACCTTTAATCCAACAGCAATAATGCGAAAATCTATAAAGATGCAGGGAATTTATGTTGGTAATAGACGTATGTTTCAAGATTTGAATAGGGCTATAGAGATGCATGGTTTAAAACCAGTCATAGATGAGATTTTTGATTTTATTGATGCTCGCGAATCTTTTCACATGATGCGCCGGGCTGCACATTTTGGAAAAATAGTAATTCGAATTTGATTAAGCACTCGGCTTTATCCAGTTTGACCAATTGCTGTCTGTGTGCAAATGTCAAATTCACGTTTGGTGTAAAATGGTTTCGTCGGGAGGGTTAAATGACAGAAGCATTCGTATGTGATGCGGTAAGGACGCCTATTGGCCGTTACGGCGGAGCTCTTTCCAAAATTAGGGCTGATGATCTAGCGGCTCTCCCTATGAGGGAACTAATGCGGCGGAATCCTGATGTAAACTGGGGTGAGATTGATGACGTTTATTATGGTTGTGTGAATCAGGCTGGTGAAGACAACCGCAACGTAGCGCGCATGGCTTTGTTGCTCGCGGGTATTTCTCCAGAAGTACCTGGTGCGACAGTAAATAGACTCTGTGCATCTGGTATGGAAGCCGTGAATGCGGCTGCTCGTGCCGCTCGACTGGGAGAGGGATCTCTATTTATAGCTGGAGGAAGTGAGAGCATGAGCAGGGCTCCGTTTGTAATGGCTAAGTCAGAGACAGCCTTTGCACGGTCTGCTGAAATTTACGACACGACAATTGGCTGGCGCTTTATAAATCCCAAGATGGAAAGTCAATATGGTTCGGATTCAATGCCAGAAACAGGGGAAAACGTAGCAGAAAAATATCAAATTCGTCGCGAAGACCAGGATGCGTTTGCTTACCGCAGTCAGAAAAAAGCCGCTAATGCAATTGATACTGGCCGAATGGCGAAAGAGCTTGTGTCAGTTGAGGTTTTAGGACGTCGAGGAAAAGTTACTATAGTGGATGCTGATAAGCATCCAAGACCAGATACGACCCTAGAGGGTTTAGCAAGTTTACCACCTCCTTTCCGAATTGAAGG
>CAZADS010000113.1:0-11895 GCA_964483985.1 uncultured Thalassobaculaceae bacterium | reverse complement strand
TTATGCATCCATGTTTGTGACGACGGTCATTTATATTTATTGGTTTGATTATCTGAGTATAGCAGGAAAAGAGTGGGATCGTCAGGAAGTTAGTCAATACCAACGATACTGTATCGTGACCATATAATTTACCAGATAAGCACAATCTTTGACTTTTGTTGCGTGGGAGACGAAAACCAACCCTCTCGCGTGATTTCATCTGTATACGGCCAGTTATAGTAAATGGCGCGTGGTTACGAACAAGTGTGCAGAAATTGCCGGAAGCCCCAGTGCCGGGCGGAGGAATCACCTCACGCCTATTGACCGTTTCTTCAATGTTTTCCTCGCAAGCAAGAAACAGACCTAAAACTAGAACCAGTGGGATAAAAAATTTTAAATTCGACATCAAGTTACTAATCGCAGGTGGTTGTAAAATTGATGCGTATTGCTTGGTGAATATAATGATGTAACGTTTTAAACCTAATCATTAAACGGTGCACGCGTAAAACCTTATCAAGGCATAATATTGCCTAGTGAAAAAAAGATTATGAGACTTTGATTGTTTGGTTAGGATTATGTTAATGGAATGTCCAATATATGTGTTTTGAAAGCCGTCCGCTCACTAAGTGTTTTGTACCAGGATTCAAGTTTTGGCATTTCGGGTCGGTCCTGAATAAGGGTGAGCCATCTATATACCACCACCCCTAGTGGAATATCAGCCATGGTCAATTGGTCACTAATCATGTACGGTTGCTTATCCAAATTGTCGTTCATGATCTTCATTACTTTAATCATACCCTTTCTGCAGTTTTCGATGACGTCTAAGTCTCTTTCTGCCTCTGGCGTTCGGATCAGATTCCAAAAAATAGGTGTAATTAATGGGACCACTGTAGTTTGTTGCCAATCCATCCACCGGTCAGCACTGGCCCGATTTTGAGAATCCAACGGATGGAGTCCGCCTGGATCGTATTTTGCTGCTAGGTAGCGTATAATCGCATTGGACTCCCAGAGAATGAACCCCTGATCATCCATCGTTGGGACCCTAGCGTTAGGATTCATAGCTAAATACTCTGATTTGTTAACTATTCCGAATGATCCCCCAGCATCAATTCTTTCGTAGGGAACATCCATCTCATTGAGTGCCCAAACTACTTTCTGGACATTTGATGAATTGTTACGACCATGAATGATTAACATCTCAATCTCCATAATTTATGCTTATAGATATTTTTCTTGTATTATTTTTGCCGTTTGATCCACCCGTCGGGATGGTCAAGAAAATCACGTACAATGTCTAATTGTTTGGTTGAAAACCCCCGACTAGCTGCGACTTCTAACACATCCCACCAATTGCAAAGCCCATGAAGTTTAACGCCAATAGCTGAGAGGTTTTGGACGCTTTCCGGAAAATTTCCATAATGAAATACAACAAAACAATGGTCAATTTTTCCTCGTGCTTTTCGGATTGCGTTGATAAAATTTATTTTACTTCCACCATCAGTGGCGAGGTCTTCTACCAATAGTATACGTGCTCCATCGCTGAAAGTTCCTTCGATTTGGGAGTTGCGGCCAAAACCTTTTGCTTGTTTTCGAACGTATAGCATTGGCAGCCCGAGCATTTCTGAAATCCAGGCAGCAAAAGGAATTCCTGCCGTTTCACCCCCGGCTACTGCATCTAACGCCTCTGGCCCAATTTTCTCCAAAATAAGGTCAGTGGCCATTTGCATCAGTTTAGTTCGGGCTCGTGGAAAAGAAATGATTTTCCTGCAATCTACATAGACAGGAGAAAGTCTTCCTGAAGTAAAGGTGAAAGGTTCGTTTGGGCGAATATGAATGGCTTCGATATCCAGCAAAATGTTAGCTGCTAAAAGGGCTGGGGGTTTTCGCAGGTCTGGCGTCGGCTCGCCGATCATCTTTTATCCTTTTCGTGACTATTAGAGCTTTTTATCAGGAGATGGATTAATAGCATAGCCCCATCCTCCTTAGTCTAGGCTGTGCTTTGAATATTATTTTCCCGTAAGCAATAGTTTGCCAATCCTATCAGGTGTGATCCCGTCTTTAAGGCCGTCGTAGGCCACTCTCCCGCTAATTAGGATTATTAATCGGTCTGCCAGTCGTAAGGCTGATCCGGCGTTTTGTTCACATAAAATAACTCCAGTACCAGTAGATGAAATATTTGAAATAATTTCTTCTACTCCTTTTATGGTCATAGGAGCTAACCCTAATGTCGGTTCATCTAGCAGCACAATTTTTGGTCTGTTCATGATAGCACAAGCTATTACCAATTGCTGTTGTTGCCCGCCAGATAACGACCAAGTGCGGTCAAATTGTTTAGATTTCAAGGCGGGAAAAAAATCAAAAATTTCACAAATACGATTGGACCTTTTTGCGCGGGACCCTCGAAAGGCTACAGACAGGGTTTCCAATACGGTAAGTCCGGGGAACAGCTGCCTGCCCTCCGGGCAATATCCAATTCCTAATTGGGCTCGATGCCTCGTTGAAAGGCTTGTAAATTTGATGCCACCAAAATACATCTCCCCATCATCCGGTTGTTCAAGTCCTATCACTGTTCTTAAAAGAGTAGATTTTCCAGCTCCGTTTGCACCTAATATGGCGACCGTCTTGCCTGCCTCAAAGTTCAAATCGAGATTATGGATTGCAACGTTTCCATTTCGAATAACGGTAAGATTTTGGATGGACAAAAGAGGACCTTTCACTGGGTTGTCCCACCAAAATAGGCGTTTATGGCAGCTTTATTATGGGCTATTTCCTGGGGTTTTCCTTCAGCAATTACACAACCCGAAGATAGGCATATTACCTTGTTAACCAGAGGCATTAGGAAGTCCATGGTATGGTCAACTATTAGTATCCCTATACCATTTTGTGCTAAATGTTTTAAAGTATGGTTTAGATTCTGTCGTTCTATCATTGTCAAGCCGGCAGCTGGTTCATCTAAGAGAATAAAACGCGGACTTGTTGCCAATGCGCGGGCAAGGTCTAGTCGCTTAGAATTAGCAATTGAAAGATTATTGGCTGGCATTGCGGCTAGGTCACTAAGATTGGTGATATCTAAGCATGACCAAGCCTGGTTTCCTGATTTGGTTATTTGGTCGTTAGCGGGTGTTGCAGCTAAAATGGAATTGAATACCGATAATTCTTCGGGCTGAATTGAGTTTTGAAATGTGCGACTGATTCCGGCTATGCTGCGTTTGTGTGGTGGCTCGTCATTAAGACTTAATGAACCTAACCATACAGAACCACTATTTGATTTTTGATGGCCGGACACAACGTTAATCAGCGTGGATTTTCCGGACCCATTAGGCCCTATTAAGCCTACAATTTCTCCTGATGAAATTTCTAGCGAGACATTATCGAGGGCAATCAAACCACCATATGTCTTAAATAAACTATTGACCCTTAGTGTCATAATATCTGCATAGGGGAGAAATTCTAATTTATTTAGGGGGTTTTTGGGTAAAACAACCTTTCTTAGGCTGAAAAAACTCTTAGTTAATCCCATAAACCCTTCTGGCATAATTATTATCGCTAGAAGAAGAGCGCCACCGTAAGCAATGAGATAGTTTGTTTCTAAAAATCGAAACCATTCAGGTAAGTGTGTTAGCAAAACCGCCCCAATTATAGCTCCGGCGGGATGCCTACGACCACCAATCACCGTCATTGCAAGTATGGCGACCATTATCTGAAATTCTAAGACCGCGGGTGAGACTACTCCTAAGGTATGGGCTTGCAACGCCCCTGCAGCGCCTCCAAAAGCGGCGCTTATTGTGAATAGAACTAAACGATGGAAGGCAATATCGATTCCACAAGCCGCGGCAGCTTCAGGTGTATCCCTAAGCAATGTTAGTTTATGGTAGGACCGGTCATTGATAATGAAGAGATACCCAACTACTGCAATAATCAGTACTGTCCAGACCGTCAATAATGAGGCTATTGAAGAACCCAAGTTAATTCCAATTATACTAAGCTCTGGTACTCCGTATAAACCATTTGACCCTCCAGTAAAGTCGGACCAATTTATAGCAGTTAAGAGTGCTATCTGGGCGATGCCGAGGGTGGCTAACGCAAAATAGTGTGATTCTAAACGGAATACGGGGATTGCGACCACGGCCGCGACGAGGGATGGAAAAATAATTGCGGCAATGAAACTTGGCCCGAAATCCCATTCCAACAGGATTCCTAATAAAGCACTTGTGTAAGCACCGAGTCCAAAAAAACAACCTTGTGCGAGAGATAAGGCACCTAATTGTCCAAAAATCAATTGGTAGCCTAATACGGCGATTGCATAGATCCCGGCAACAGTCATAATTCGTTTGTCGTAATCGCTTGATGCCAGAGCTAAAAACAAGGGAATCAATAATACTGCGGTTAGCCAAAGGAAACCTATTTTGTTCTTTTTCATAATTAGGTTCGCCGCTGAATTGCTTCTGGAAACAGCCCCTTGGGCCGAAATAGAAGCGTAGCTAGCAATCCAATGTAGATTAAGGCTTCCGCCATTACATAAGAAACGAAAGTGGCTACTAAAACTTCAAATATACCGATGGCAAGAGCGGCTAACGCCGCTCCGTCTAATCTTCCCCAGCCTCCGATAGTGACAGCGATATAAGCTTTTAGCATAAACATTCCGCCATCATTGGGGGTTACCAAAAATTGGTTGGATAATAAAGTTCCCGCCGCCCCGGCTAGAGCAACTCCGAGCGCGAAGGTAATCATAATACATTTGGTGCTGTTTATGCCAAAAGCTTGGGCCATCTCAGAATTTTGAGCGGCCGCTCTTAGTTGTCGACCAAGCTGTGTCCGGTGAAGCAAGAACCAGATTAGCCCAACCAAAATTATCGCAGCGCAAATGATAGAAATTTGCTGTACTGAAACAACTATTGATCCTATAGAGATAGAGCTTCCATCTATCAACAAAGGTCCTATTCTTGGCTCGGGACCAAAACCGGCGTTTGCCCCGTGCTGCAATATTAACCCAATAGCTATTGTACTTATGAATACGGAAACGGGTGGCCTTTGTCGTAATGGCAGGTAAGCACATAACGAGAATAATAACCCTAATACGCCCATAGCTAGTATCGTAACAGGAAGAATTATGAGGCCTGCGAATACATTGCCTATGTGTGAGGATAGATTTTCGCTAAGAATGACGGCTATGAAACCGCCAGCCATTACGAGGTCGCCTTGGGCAAAATTAACAGCTCCAACAGCATTGATTACGAGTACGAAACCTAGTGCGATTAGCGCGTAGGCGGATCCGAGCGCGATCCCATTAAGAATCAGCTGAGGAAACATGTTCTCCATCAAAGAACTAAAGCACTCCATCAACGTTATTATAGCGTTTTACTATGTTAGGCATTCGGGATTTGCCATCATAACAGATGATCACCGCATCGTGGGCCATGTTGCCTTTGCCATCCGATTTGTATGTCATTCCGAGTCCTTTGAATTGATGAGTAGTTAACCAATGTTGGACTTCTTTTGCGGTTTTTGCACCATCATTTAGGGCTGCTAGCACCATATTTATTCCGTCATATTGCGCTAAGGCAAACGCGTCGGGGTCAGTCTTGAAACGCTTCCTAAATTCGTTGGTAAAAGCGGCTAATTTGGGGGTGACCTCCGAGATAGGTGAAGCAGCTGTTTCCGCGCACACGCCTTTTAAATCAGATGGTCTTAACAGTTTTGCTGTAGATGGTTGGTGCATTGCCGAACCAGCAACGATGGGAAGTTTTATACCCATTTCTTTTGCTTGGCGGATAGCGAGTGCGGTGGGAGCTGAATGCAAATGTAAAAGAAGGACATCTGGGTCGTGTTTTTTTAGCTTGGCTAATGTAGGTGACATATCTTTAATTGATGGCGTAAGTGCCTCTTCGAAAACAAGCGGGGCCCCTAATTTTTTTAAAATTTGGGAAAGGTGAGATCGCCCACTTTGTCCGTAGGCCGTTGTTTGATAGAGTAGAGCTGGCCTTTTTGCGCGAAGAACGTCTACTGTGTATCTCGCGTGAGCTACTTTGACTACAGAATCACCAGGGAAAAATCTAAATATAAAAGGGTTGCCAAGTTCTGTTAATTTTGCTGTCCCAGATACTGTTATAAGTGGAACGGCCTCACGTCTTGCAATGGGTAGCATTGCCAACATTTGAGTTCCAAAAATTGGCGCTGCGGCGGCCACTGGTTTACCGCGTTTCAAAGCTCTATGAAATGCGTTTATTGCCGCTTCAGGTGATGTGGCGGTATCTGAGACCTCGTATTTTATACGTAAACCAGAAGATGCATTTTCTAGTGCTTGGATGGCTCCATTTCTTTGGGCAGTTCCTTCGAGAGACAAAAAACCGGTGATAGGTACCAGAATGGGAATGTAAGCATCTTTGGCCGAGGCAAGAAAAGTTGAAAATAGTGTGATTACTAAAGTGCCGAGAAAAATAGTTTGACGAACCATGTCTGCCTCCTGGTATTAAATTAGGATGCTGAAGGGCGTTTTGGGTTTGAACATCTATATCGGAGCGAATGAAATACACTGCAGGATGTCGCCCCGCGACGTCTTCCTCCGCCGGCATAATCCGGTTCAGGTTCTATGGGTATGGTCTCAGTCCCAGACAGATTATCCGCCCAGGGGCACCCCAGCATCACGATGGTACGATTTTGAAACCAAGGAGCAAATATGTCAATGGTGGTTGATTGCAGGTGTTTATAAGCAATGATTTTGGAAGCATTTTATTATTTGGTTACGCCATGCCCGGATTTCGTTAGGCGTATGGGGTTTCTTCGAGAATCCATTTCCATAACGAGCCGTTTTAGTCGACGTAAATCTGTATGGCAGAACCATTTAGAAAATAGTAAAACCACCATCTTGAAAGCGATAGAACTTACGGAAACAAAAAGGTGTGCGGTGATCTTTGGAGCGGGGCTTGGTTATGATCTGCCGTTGTTGGAATTGGAAAGAAATTTCCAACGAGTGCTTCTGGTTGATGTGGTGCATTCGCTTGCGATTAGGGTCAGTGCTTGGAGAAGAAAAAAAATAGAATTAATTTCCCACGACATAACGGAGTCTTTACAATCAATTTTCCAAGGGAAAACCAGAGTATCCGAGCCGCAAAGATTCCTTAGTGACACATCAATTGATCTTGTCGTGTCGTTAAATATTCTGTCACAGATTCCTTTTATACCCGAACAGTATTTAGAACAAACTAAGCGTTTGGACCCAAAAGTGGTCGATAATATCGGGCGAGGTTTGGTTTGTGCCCATTTGAAATATTTACAAAAATTCAAAGGTACAGTTTGCCTTATAGCCGATATTGAACGCCAAGTGTTTGATGTAAATGGACATTTGATTTCCACGGTTTCCGCCTTAAGAGATCTTAATCTTCCATGGAAGGGGAATACGTGGTTATGGGATATAGCTCCTTTAGGAGAACTAAGCTCGGAATATTCGGTCCAAAACCGAGTTATAGGTATTCCAAAAATAACTGAAGCGGAACACAGCACAGAATTTGTGGATTTATGCCGGAAATGATCAATTTTGGCTTTTGGGGTATTTCGTAACCGAAGAACCAATAGGGCACTTTAAATTACCTTGGCCCATTTTTTAAGAAAGGTAGAAGTTACGCCAAGTTGCTGGAAAGGACGTAAAAATAGTGTAGTAAAACGAAAACTCAAAGCCCATAAGAACTGTTGATTAAATGTGGATAAGACTTCACTTTAGTATTGGAACTAAAATTTTATAATCCCATTATTTTTGAATAGTAAAATAACAAAATAGTTTCCACATTAACTGCATAGTGTTTAGGGCATATAGGACTACATTTTGGTGGTTTCCATTTATCCACAAAAATAGAGGACTGTAATTGCTGCTTTTTTTGTAACCCGAGCATGAAAGTTATCTAAATGTAGCGGTTTAGACCTCTGATACAAAATTAATTAAATTGTTACCGTCTTGAGGTATTATTGAAGATAGGAAATATTATTCTTAATTTACTAAGTCACGCGTTTTCCGATTGAGTTGCCGTTTAGGAGATATTAATGAGTGATGAAGTCATCTTAGTGGATGCAACCGGATTAAAGTGTCCGTTACCAGTTTTAAAGGCGAGGAAGGCTATCAAAAATCTCAAAAATGGGGAAGAAATCCGTGTAATTTCGACTGACCAGGCTTCACCGATAGATTTTAAGCATTTTTGTAACTCCAATGGACACAAACTAATTGAAATAAATCAAAAGGAAGACAGATTTGAATTTTTGATAAAGAAAATGGAGTAAATTTAAATAAAAATGACTGATTGGATGAATAAAACTAGAAAAGAAGTGCATGTAAACGGGCGATCGTATGCGTGGCCTGTCCGACCCTTGGTTGTGATTTGTATAGATGGTTCCGAACCAGATTATATAGAGGAAGCTGTTGAAGCTGGGTTTATGCCATTTACGAAAAATTTATTATTCTCTGGTGCTAATCTTCGGGCCCATAGTGTCATCCCTAGTTTTACTAACCCCAACAACTTATCTATTGTCACAGGTCAGCCTCCCGTCATTCATGGAATCTGTGGAAATTTCTTTTATGATAAAGATACCCAATCCGAAGTAATGATGAATGACCCTTGTTTGCTGCGTGCGCCAACTATTTTCTCGGCATTTGAAAGGGATGGCGCCCGGATTGCCGTGATTACAGCAAAGGAAAAACTGCGGCGATTGCTCGGTCACGGTTTAAATTTTGGTATGGGGGGATCGATCTGCTTTTCAGGCGAGAAAGCCGATGAAGTGAACCTTCAGGACAATGGCATAGAAGACATATTGAATTTAACCGGAATGAGTCTACCCTCCATTTATAGTGGTAAATTGTCGGAGTTAGTATTAGCTGCAGGTGTGATACTAATGAAAAGTGAGCGACCGGAAATTATGTATCTTTCCACCACCGACTATATCCAGCATAAATTTGCGCCAGGCACCCAAGAAGCTAATGATTTTTACAATATGATGGATGGATATTGGAATAAATTGGATAAATTGGGTGTTACACTGATTTTGACTGCTGACCATGGAATGAGCGCGAAGCATGATGAAAATGGGGCCCCAGATGTAATTTATTTGCAGGATTTATTGGATAATTTTGTTGGTCGTAATCAAACTCGGGTTATTTTGCCAATTACAGACCCTTACGTTGCGCACCATGGGGCTCTTGGTTCCTACGCTACAATTTATTTGCAAGAGAGCATCGATCCGTTGTTGATCAAAACAAAAATCGCTTCGGTGCCGGGTATTGAAATGATTTTAACGCGCCATGAGGCCTGCGTTAAATTTGAACTACCAGGGGACCGTGTTGGTGATTTAGTAATTGTTTCAGAGCGGCAAAAAACGTTGGGGAAGAGCGAAGGAAGCCACGATTTTTCTGAATTGGATGTCCCCTTGCGGTCACACGGTGGGTTAACGGAACAGATAGTTCCTCTAATTAGTAACACTCCTGTTTCGGGAATACCATCTTCGCGAAGGATCCGAAATTTTGATGCTTTTGATATAGGCTTGAACCACGTAACAAGGATTTAATATACGCTAAACTAAAAAACAATTGACCTTTCTAAAAGAATATTTGGATATAAAAGCTGGTTCATAGTAAATTTAATCCGTCAATTCCTGCGCCACATACGATCGCGCAAGCAGTGGATCCTTTGGGAATTGTGACAGCGCGGGTTTGTAAGGCTGCGACAGCTGCCGCCCCACTTAATTCTGCCGCTACCCCGAATTCAAACCAAAGCCATTTTGCTGCTTTTTCCATGGCTTCATCGCTAACTAAAACAATTTCATCGACATATTTTTCGATCAGATCGAAATTGATTTCTTCTGATCGTTTAGGTGCCAAGGTGCCGGCCCGGGTAGAAACGTTTGCTAACGTATGGAGGCTACCATTTCGTCTGCTTTTGAAAAGCGTAGGAGCACCAATAGGTTCCACTCCGATTAGTTTTAACTCGGGCTTAATTAATTTCGATGCGGCAGCAACTCCAGAATTGAGCCCTCCCCCCCCGATTGCTACCAATATTAAATCCACATGCGGAGCCTCATCCAGAATCTCAAGCCCAATTGTTCCCTGTCCATGAATTACATTGTGATTGGCAAATGGGTGTATGTAAGTTAAGCCATCCTTTTCAGCTCTCTTTTTTGCGGCTATATGTGCTTCGTCCCACACAGAACCCGAAAAATTTACTTCTGCTTTCCAAAGCTTTAATTTGCTAACTTTTTCGTCGGGGGTATTATTGGGTAAATAGACTACCGATGGCATATTTCCCATTGCTGCTGCGTAGGCTACACCGAGCCCATGATTACCTCCCGATGCCGTAACTAACCCCGTGGGCTTGGCCGCTTTAGGTATCATCATCATGGCATTGCTCGCACCTCTTACCTTAAATGATCCAGTGGGTTGTTGATTTTCGAGCTTTAATAGCAGATTAGCCCCATGGGTAATTTCTACTTTCAAAAGACTAGCCTTAACTAAAGGGGTTTTTCGAACATAATTATTTATTCGGCGCTGAGCTGATCGGAAGTGTTGTAGCGTAAACGACGACGTTTTCATCCCAAAATTCCACCGTCAATAATAAAAGGCTGACCAGTAGTGTATGCGCTTTCATCAGACGCTAAGTAGACCGCAATAGCAGCTATTTCATCGGTAGTGCCTAATCTCCCTAGTGGTTGGCGAGCAATGAAATTTTCTCTAGCTTGAATAGGATCGTCAAAAGCATTGATACGATCGTCGAGGGATGGTGACTGGACTGTGCCGGGACAAATGCAATTGCATCTAATTCCCTGGCCAAGATAGTCAACAGAGACTGACTTTGTAAGGCCGATCACAGCAGCTTTACTGGCCCCGTATACAGCGCGATTTACTATGCCTTTTAAACTAGAACAAACAGATGCCATGTTTATGATGGAACCGCTACCCGCTTCCAGCATTCCAGGAAGAAATGCCTTTATTATCCGATATTGAGCTTTGACGTTTAGATTAAACGAAAAATCCCAAGCTTCTTCATCACAATCTAAAATGGTGCCATGATGAACGAATCCAGCGCAATTGAACAAAATATCAATGGGTCCCGATTCTTTCGCGAATTGGCTTATAGCTTTGTTATCCAATACGTCTAAGCTTCGGGTGTTAATGTTTTTGAAATCATTTAGTTCCCCTAATTTCTCAGCATTAATGTCGGTCGCAACTACAGCGGCACCTTCTTTAGCGAATGCTGTTGCACAAGCGCGTCCGATGCCCTGAGCTGCTGCGGTAATTACCGCTGTTTTTCCTTTAAGTCGGTCGCTCATTATTGCCTCCATCAAAAACTTAATTCTTCTGACTAACTGGTGTAGAAGATCGTAGCAAGGTCATTTGCTACAATCGATTGCTGTTATATAGTGGGTAAAGTCTTTTTGTGGAGAATATACCATGACGACAAAAGGCCATAATTCAGGAAATAAATTAACAGTGCGTCTGCATCCTGCCGACAATGTTGTTACCGCGAAGATTGAAATGTTGGCGGGCACTGATGTGAAAAATGAGGGTCTATCGGTATCACAATCTATTCCCTCAGGACACAAAATCGCCACCAAATTTATTCCTAAAGGGGATTCAATTCGGAAATATGATCAAATTATAGGATTTGCGACTACAGATATTTCTATTGGGCAACATGTTCATGTTCATAATGTGGAAATGCAGGATTTTGCCAGGGATTACAAGTTCTGTGAGGGCGTTACCCCAACTAATTACTTTCCAGCTGAAGAACGAAAAACATTTGAAGGTTATATCAGGCCGAATGGTAGAATAGGAACGCGAAACTATATAGGAATATTGACTAGCGTAAATTGCTCGGCCACTGCAGCGAAATATATAGGTGCGTCTGTGTCGGAAAAAGTGCTTAGCAACTTTTCCGGTGT
>CAZADS010000112.1:0-62797 GCA_964483985.1 uncultured Thalassobaculaceae bacterium | reverse complement strand
ATTGGGCGAACCACCTCGTAATGTAAAATCCTCTCCACCGATGATGCATGCATTTCCCTTAATCTTACCAAATCCTAAAACAAAATTCGCGGGTGAAAATTTATTCAGCGTTCCATCCTTCTTTCTTTCAACTCCGCCAGCGGCCGGTCCTATTTCTCGGAATGAATTTGGATCTAATAAACAGCTAATACGTTCTCGAATTGTTAACCGTCCTTTGGCATGGTGCCGTGCCACGTTTTCTTTTCCCCCTTGTTCGAGAGCTATTCTACGTTTTAGACGGATTTCTTCAATTTCGCTTTCCCAGGACAAAATATGCCTCCATGCAGTTTTTCGACGACGATTGCAAACTACAATTAATAAGCACCAACTTGTCCCATTTCCAACATCGTTTCCCTGTATTCTATCTTTATTTGGGTAGACTGAGTGTAAAAATGACTATTATTTGAAATCAAATCTTTTCCCCAACTGATTTAATATGTACTCTAGTGTTTATCGACCGATGACCCTTGAGGGAGAGAGCGACAGTAATCCCGAAGCATAGTCGCCGCCGAAGGAGCAACCGCCTCGGAAACTCTCAGGCAAAAGGACCTTGGGGTGAGGGGTCTCTGGAAAGCAGGTAGCAAACTGTTACCTCACCGAAGGGGAAAGCTGAGTAGCTATTTGCTAAACTCAGTGAAGCTCTCAGGTTTTTAGACAGAGGGGGCATTTGGCTAGAGGCTAGCGTTTTGCGATGTCGGAGGTTCAAATGTCCAATTCAAATCTAAAATTAACACCACTGGATGGTTTGCATCGGGCCTTGGGTGCAAAGATGGTTTCATTCGCTGGTTACTCGATGCCCGTTCAATACCCGTCTGGCATTATAGCTGAACACCGCCATACACGGGGGAAAGCGGGTTTGTTTGACGTTTCTCACATGGGACAGGTGAGGGTTACCGGGCTTAAGGCAGCAAAACAAATAGAAAGACTCGTTACTGGAGATATTGAATCATTAAACGATGGGGATATGCGTTATACATTATTCACAAATGAAAAAGGCGGTGTAATGGATGATCTCATGGTTACAAATATTTGTGGCCAATATTATCTAGTTGTTAATGCGGCATGCAAGGAGAACGATTTACTCTATATGCGCGATAATCTCTTTGGTTGCAACATAGAAGAACTTGAAGAAATAGCTTTATTAGCTTTACAGGGACCGTTGTCGGAAAGCATACTAGAGAATCTCGTTCCGGGCGTTTCTGACCTCAAATTTATGAAGTCGGCAAAATTTGAAATTCTCGGCATGCCCTGCTTGATTTCTCGTTCTGGTTATACTGGTGAAGATGGATTTGAAATTTCCGTTCCATCAGAGAAAGCGTCAGAGGTAGCAGAAACAATATTGCGCTCAGATTTGGTTAAACCGGCGGGATTAGGTGCAAGGGATTCGTTGCGATTGGAAGCTGGGCTCTGTTTATATGGATACGATTTGAATCCAAATATAACACCGATTGAAGCTGCACTTGATTGGGTTGTAGGCAAAAGAAGACGGCTAGAAGGAGGATTTCCCGGAGCCGAGGTAATCAAAAAACAACTTAGATACGGGCCTCTCCGTAAACGTATTGGAATTCGTCCCCATAGCCGAGCCCCAGCTAGAACTGGAACTAAAATCTGCACTAAAGAAGGAAAATATTTGGGTGAAGTCACAAGTGGCGGCTACGGAGCTACGGTCGAATCACCAATCTCGATAGGTTATATAAATAAAAGTTATAGCGAACCAGGTCATCACGTTTATTTAATGGTAAGGGGCAACCCGATACCTGCTCAGGTTAGCACGCTACCATTTATCAAAACTAATTATAAGAGAAACTAGCTTGGAAGGGGAGAGTTAGCTTTGGGGAAATTTTATTATTCAATGGAGCATGAGTGGATAAAGGTTGAAGGGGAAAGCGGAATTGTAGGGATTACCGATTACGCCCAAGAACAGCTTGGTGACGTTGTATTCGTCGAGGTAACAAAACTAAATCATCAGGTTGATAAAAACGAGGAAGTAGCCGTCATAGAATCGGTTAAGGCGGCAAGTGAGATATATTCTCCTGTATCTGGAAGCATTGTAGCTGCTAACGAAACGTTAGAAACAAAACCAGAGAAAATTAATTCAGATTGTATGGGAGCGGGATGGATATTCGAAATTAGGCTATCTGATCTAAAAGAATTGGATGGATTGATGGATTGGGAAAGTTATATGAGTTTTGTTGAAGGTAGTTAGAATTTTATAAAACCAACAAAATTTATTTACTCACGTTGGGGAGGTGGGCGATGAATGCCAAAGACTCAGAATCTTTACTATTTGGAGTTGAGAATGAATTTATAAATCGCCACATTGGGCCTAATATTGAAGATCAAGAGGATATGTTAAGGTGTATTGGTTACGATTCGTTGGGAGAGCTAATTGACGCTGCTGTTCCTAAATCAATTCAATCGGGTTCGAGCTTAAATCTTGCAAATCCGATTAGTGAAAACGCTGCTTTAATTAGATTAAAGAATTTTGCGGAAAAGAATAAACTTAATAAATCGCTAATCGGTATGGGGTACTATAACACCTTGACTCCTGGTGTTATACAGCGAAATATTTTAGAAAATCCCGCCTGGTATACTGCCTATACTCCATATCAACCTGAAATATCGCAAGGTCGGCTCGAGGCCCTTCTCAATTTTCAAACAATGATTTGTGATTTAACCGGAATGGATATCGCTAACGCATCCTTGCTAGATGAAGCTACAGCTGCGGCTGAGGCTATGGTGTTATGTTACAAACATAGCACCTCTAAAGGTGATGTGTTATTCGTTTCGCGTTATTGTCATCCCCAGACCATCGATGTTTTGAGTACGCGGGCTGAACCTTTAGGTATTCAAATCGTTGTTGGTGACGAACTAGAAGGGATAGGAGATCAGACGTTCGGTGTTGTCATACAGTATCCGGATACGTTTGGAGAAATTCGTGATTACAAGAAATTAATAAAAAAGGCCCATAAAATGGGGGCTATGGTAATAGCTGCGGCCGATCTTTTGGCGCTTACTTTACTTACTCCTCCGGGAGCTTGGGGGGCAGATGTTGTAGTCGGTTCAAGTCAGAGGTTTGGAGTACCACTGGGATGCGGCGGTCCCCACGCTGCATATTTTGCAATTTCGGAAAAATTCAAGCGAAGTATGCCAGGCCGTTTGGTTGGCGTTTCGAAGGATTCGGAAGATAATGTTGCCTTGCGTTTGGCACTACAAACAAGAGAGCAACATATTAGAAGAGAGAAGGCTACGAGTAATATCTGCACTGCGCAAGTATTATTGGCAATTTTAGCATCGATGTATGCAGTTTACCACGGACCGGTAGGACTAAAAAGAATTGCAACCAAAGTCTATCGTTTAACTCAAATTTTAGCCGTTGGTCTTCAGGAATTGGGATACGAGATAGCTACCGAATACTTTTTTGATACGATTATTGTAAGTACGGCAGATTGGACCGGTTCTGTTATTGAAGCTGCGAGGGTGGAAGGCATTAATGTGCGCATATTTGAAGACCGGATTGGTATATCTTTAGACGAGACAAGCGATCGTGAATTAATAGAACGTCTATGGTCATTAATGGCTTTTGATTCCATTAAACAGCCATCGTTTGAAAAAATAGCAGAGGGAATAACTCATAAAGTGCCTGATGAATGTTGGCGGAAAACGGAATTTTTAACTCATCCAATTTTCAATAGTTATCATTCGGAAACACAAATGCTGCGCTATATCCGTAATCTTGCAGACAAAGATCTTGCTCTTGATCGCAGCATGATACCACTTGGTTCTTGTACAATGAAATTGAATTCAACAACGGAAATGATTCCGTTGTCTTGGCCCGAATTTAACCAGATTCATCCCTTTGTTCCAACGGGCCAAATTGAAGGCTACGTTGAAATTATTAATGAACTTGAACAAATGCTATGTGCCTGTACCGGCTACGCAGCGATATCTTTACAACCAAACGCGGGTTCACAGGGGGAATATGCCGGTTTATTGGTGATTCGTGCCTATCATAGAAGTCGGCGAGAGTTACAACGCAATATTTGTCTTATTCCGAGTTCGGCGCATGGAACTAATCCAGCGTCTGCTGTAATGGCTGGCATGCAAGTTATCGTTGTTAACTGCGATGACAGCGGAAACGTAGACGTAGTTGATCTTAAAACGAAAGCTGAGCAGTTCTCAGATTCTCTAGCTGCACTTATGATAACATATCCTTCTACTCATGGTGTTTTTGAAGAAGAAATAAGGGAAATTTGCGATGTGATACATCAACATGGTGGGCAAGTTTATATGGATGGGGCAAATCTCAATGCTATGGTGGGGTTATGCGATTTAGTGGCAATAGGTGCCGATGTAGGCCATTTGAATTTACATAAAACATTTTGTATACCGCACGGTGGTGGAGGACCAGGCGTGGGTCCAATTGGTGTAGCTAGCCATTTAGCAGCATTCCTACCAGGCCACCGGTTTGGTGTATCACATAAGACTTCTATCGGACCAGTCAGCGCTGCTCAATGGGGTAGTGCTGGGATACTGCCAATCTCATGGGCCTATATAAGTATGATGGGAGCTGAGGGCATGAGGTCAGCTACTGAAGTTGCGATTCTTAAAGCTAATTATCTTGCAACTCGATTAAACATAGATTATCCGATTCTTTATACAGGGTCTAGCGGAGCGGTAGCGCATGAATGCATTTTGGATTTGAGAAACATTAGAGACGCAACAGGCGTGACCGTTGATGATATCGCAAAAAGGTTAATGGATTTTGGTTTTCATGCTCCCACGATGTCTTTTCCAGTTTCTGGTACTCTCATGATTGAACCCACGGAAAGCGAGTCAAAGTTCGAATTAGATAGATTTATCGACGCTATGCAAATAATAAGAGATGAAATTCGTGCTATTGAAGAAAACGTTTTAAGCTATGTAGATAGCCCGCTTGCATCCGCGCCTCATACTGCATCTATCTTGACAGCAGAAGTTTGGGATCGAGAATACACTCGAGAACAAGCGGTGTTTCCTAATCCATGTTTTAAAATTCAAAAATACTGGCCTCCAGTAGGAAGGATAGATAACGTTCAAGGGGATCGTAATCTAATCTGTTCTTGTCCACCGGTTCATGATTATGAGAAAAATCTTGCGTAAAAACTAATCTTTTTTCAATCGAAATAAAATTTAAAAACTTGAGTTAGAGTTGGCGTTATGACGACAGAAAGTTGTCGTGCTTGTGCTAGATTTTTAAGTTCTAGAAGGCAAACTTGAATATTCCTGACATCACAACGTCGAGGAGTATCCCATGTCAAAGATTGAACCTATTAGCGTTGATGAAACAAAAACTAAAGCTGGACGGAGGGCTAGGGGTGGTAGAGAGTCACGAAGGGCTAGACGGGCTCGGCCGGCTTTAACGCAATTCCCCTTTATTTCAAGACAAGTTCCAATTTATGAAGTTCTTAGTCAGGAAGGATTGGAGATAATCGAATACAATGCCGATACAATTCTAGAGGAAATAGGGATAGAATTTCGGGATGATGAAGAAGCTTTGACCATGTGGCGTGACGCTGGAGCAGATGTTGACGGTGTCACAGTCCATATGCCTCGTGGAATGGCGAGAAAGTTGTGTGAAACTGCGCCAGCAAGTTTTGTTCAACACGCTCGGAATCCAGAGAGATCAGTGGAAATTGGTAAATCAAATACAATTTTCGCTCCGGTTTATGGTCCTCCATTTGTTCGTGATCTTCAAGGTGGACGTCGGTACGCGACCATGGAGGATTTTAAAAATTTTGTGAAACTGGCATACCTTTCTCCAGCTATGCATCATTCTGGTGGAACAGTCTGTGAACCAGTAGACTTGCCGGTTAACAAGCGTCATCTCGAAATGGTCTACGCTCATATGTTGCTGAGCGATAAACCTTTCATGGGATCTGTGACAGCTCCAGAAAGAGCTAATGATACAATAGAGATGGCTCGTCTATTATTTGGACATGAATTTGTTGATAATAATACTGTTATTATTAGTTTGATTAATGCTAATTCACCCATGACATGGGATGCCACTATGCTCGGCGCATTGAAGACTTACGCTCGTTCAAATCAGGCTGTCATGACATCACCATTTATTTTATCAGGAGCAATGTCCCCAGTAACTGTAGCTGGCACCTTATCCCAAACCTTGGCAGAAGCCATGACAGGGATTGCTTTCGCTCAACTTTGTAAAAAAGGAGCCCCCGTAATCTTTGGAAGCTTTTCCAGTGCGATTTCAATGCAGACGGGGTCACCGACTTTCGGCACCCCAGAGCCAGCCCTCATCCTATTTGGATGTGCTCAATTAGCACGGCGTTTAAATGTTCCTTTTCGATCGGGAGGATCTCTCTGCGGGTCAAAAACACCAGACGCTCAGGCAGCCTATGAATCGGCAAACACATTACTACCAACCGTAATGGCCGGTGTAAATTTTGTTCTGCATGCTGCAGGTTGGCTGGAGGGTGGTTTAGTTTCCTCGTACGAGAAGTTCGTTATGGATGCAGACCAACTTTCGATGATGCAAACTTTAATGAGTGGCATTGACTTATCCGAAAATGGCCAAGCGATGGACGCAATCAGGGAAGTTGGTCCTGGCTCTCATTTTCTAGGGTGTGCTCATACACAAGCCAACTTTGAGCACGCTTTTTTTCGCTCTAACATTGCAGACAACGCAACTTTTGAACAATGGGAGGCTGAAGGACGTCGGGATACCGCTACCAAGGCTGCTGAAATAGTTAAACAAATGTTACTGAATTATGAGCCGCCAGGTATTGATCCAGCTGTAGACGAATCGATACGCGATTATATTCACCGGCGAAAAAATAGTTTCCCAGATTCAAATATCTGACTGATTAGTTAGATAATTAACCTATATAAGCGTTGATGTATATTATATAAACTTTGTATTTTTTGCGTTTTTTGGAAGCCCCATTTTTCGCAGAGACGGACGGCTTCAATCGTAGAATGATTGATGTAAAACCCTAAGATGCGGGCTTTGTCAGACTTTGCAAGGTCTATACAGGAAGCCGTTAGCTTTGACCCGATACCGAGACCCCTAGCTTTGGGGGTGACGACCAATAAACTGATCATACCCCATTCTTTCGGAATTTGAATATTTTCTGAGGACTCAGGAGCGTTGTAGACGGCTACTCCTACCATCATCTCTTCTTTTATCGCTATTAATAATTCGCCACCGTTGCGAAGCTGAGTGGTAGAGGAGAGATAGGTTCTCATCTTTTCCCAATCTTCTACCTTTAATTTTGCTTGTATATCTAGGCAGGCTTTAATTGTCATGGTTGCGGCAATTTCGTATTCTTCGAGATAAGCGTGGCGAATCGTAATCATGATTATCCCATAAAGCGAAAGGCATTTTTTAAATAAATTATATCTGAGTTTCAATGGGGTTATTCTTTAATGCGGATTCGGAATTCGGTTCCCGCGTCCAAGATCCAATTCCAAAGATGATTTGCGAAACTACTTCGTATCAAGATGTCGTACGATGGGGCCTCATTGACTTGCCAAAATGTAATGAAGACGGATGATAGTCGTGTTTGTGCTGAACAGCCGGGGTGGAAAACCCTGGGGTGTAGGTCGATTGAGCATCCTTTCATTAGGACTAATCTAGCGTTAACTCCAGAAAGTCGGATGATGGTTGAATGATCGCTCACGTTTACGATAGCATGTTGCACTTTTGCTAAATTGGTAGACAAAGTGTCAAAAACATATGCCTCTACTTTCGGTTTTGTAGTGATAAGCCACTCATTGGGGGAAAGCCAAACAAGAGTAATTTCGTCTGTCTCCGCAATTGTATTTGGTCGTTTGACTGGAAAAATTCCTACGCTAGCCTTTACTTGAGACATGAAACTTCGGTCGTCTGTTTCGCCTCTGAGAATAATTTTTCCTATGTGCCTGCGCTCGGATAGTACAACTCCAGCGTCATAGGGCCCCCCAAACGGTCCGATAATATTATCTAAAGGCGATTGCTCAAGAAGATCTTTTGTATTTGTATTAAATTCAGCCATCGATACGATCCCCTTTTGGGTCGTAGAACTTTGGTTCGGTTATCACAGCTCTCAATGTGGTGTCCATTAACGGTATAGTTACTGTTTTCCCAATAAGGTTTCGGCCACCTTTAACTAAGGCCATGGCAATTGAACGTTTGCAATTTGGACTATAATAACTCGAGGTAACATGGCCAATCATAGTCATAGGAGGAGTTGGCTTGAGAATGTCGACGATTTGTGCCCCTTCCGGGATAACGTCGTTCGGGTTTTCAGTCAAAAGCCCAATCAATTGTTTTCGATTAGCTTGTCTCATGTCGCTTCTATCAAGAGCTCGCTTTCCTATAAAATCATCTTTGTTTTTATTTATGATCCAATTCATACCTAAGTCTGAAATAGTGACTGTGCCATCGGTTTCTTGCCCCACAATTATGAAACCTTTCTCCGCCCTAAGTAGATGCATGGTTTCTGTACCGTATGGGCATATATCATATTTTGATCCAATCGACATTAAGGCGTTCCACAAAGTAAGACCATAGCGCCTCGGAACGTTAATTTCGTATCCAAGTTCGCCACTAAAGGAAATTCGGAAAACACGAGCGGGAATGCCAGCTACTATTCCTTCCCGCATAGACATAAAAGGGAACGATTCATTAGATAAATCAACGTTGGAGCACAATTCAGCGAGTAATTTTCGAGAGTTAGGACCACAAATGGAAGCAACAGCCCATTGCTCGGTAACTGAATTGATATACACTCTTAAATTGGGCCATTCAGTTTGTAGCCATTCCTCCAGCCAATCAAGAACAGTATTGGCACCACCAGTCGTTGTTGTCATATGGAAATGGTTTTCCGATAATCTTGTAGTAACGCCATCATCCATTACCATCCCATCTTCTTTCAGCATTATCCCATAGCGAGCCTTTCCTTCTTGTAAATTCGTCCAAGAATTCGTATAAATTAAATTCAAAAATTTAGCGGCATCCGGTCCTTGGATGTCAATTTTTCCTAGCGTTGTTGCATCAAGAATACCGATGCTAGTTCGTGCAGCTAGTGCTTCACGGTTTACGGCTTCTCTCATAGTCTCGCCAGATTTTGGATAGTACCAAGCTCGCATCCATTGCCCGACATGTTCTGACTTAGCCCCTGCCGTTAGGTGCCAACTGTCCATTGGTGTGGTCCGTACAGCATCGAAGAGGGACCCAATTTCTCGGCCCGCATAAGCACCAAAAGTTGCCGGATTAAAGGGGGGGCGAAAAGTCGTGTGTCCCATATTTGAAATATCTGAGTTTATGGCGTTAGAGATTATGGCAAGAGCGTTAATATTTGACGTTTTACCTTGATCTGTTCCCATCCCCGTCGTGGTGTAGCGTTTTAAGTGTTCGATTGACCGGTAACCCTCTCTGGCAGCGAGATTTATGTCAGCTACAGTGACGTCATTTTGGAAGTCTACAAAATATTTTCCTCCCTTATCTGCAACTCTTCTGCCCGGAATAACCCACATCATCCTAGGTGGGGTTTGGAGTAATTCGGTTACTGTCGGAGCTTTTGGAACTCGTCCTTTATGCCCTGTTTTACGGGCCGCTTCTATGCCTCCCCGAAGCCCTTGTTTTATGCATTCTCTGAGTGTAATGGCGTTATTGCAGGCTCCAACAGAAACTTCTTTTTGTAGTGAAGTGTGGGGAGTAAAGTTGTTTAGCTTTTCGTCCCATTTTAATTTCCCCCCGCTTTGGGAAAAAAGGGTGTTGGTTGGGGTCCAGCCTCCGGAAACTGCGATGGCATCGCACTTGATGGTGTGTACAGGTTTCTTTGGATTTGAGTTATCGTCGAAACTGATTTCCATGATCTGGGCTGATCGAATTCGATAGTGGCCCTGAGTGCTAACGATTCCAAATCCTTTAAAAATATGGATACCAGATTTTGCCGCAGTTTCTATTAGTGTTCCCTCAGGGTTTGGCCGTAAATCTGCAATGCCGGCTACATTAATGTGGTGATTTTTTAGCGACAAAGCAGTGTGATACGCATCGTCATTGTTAGTAAAAATCAGTATATTATTCCCTGGGGTCACCTTGAAACGGTTCACGTATGAACGAACAGCAGATGATAGCATTATCCCTGGTTTGTCGTTCCCCATAAAAACTAACGGCCGTTCTATAGCGCCAGTTGCCAGAATAACCTGTTTTGCCCTAACTTTCCATAACCGCTGGCGCACGCCTGTATCCGGAGCACTTCCAAAATGGTCGGTTACGCGTTCCAATAACGTAAGATAATTGTGGTCATAATATCCAGTTGCCGTCGTGCGGCGGAGTAAATGAACCTCGGGCATGGTTTCGAGAGTCGCGATGGTCTGCTTAACCCACCCTAATACAGGTCCACCATTTATTTGACTATCGGTATCATAACTTAGGGAACCACCCAACGAAAACTCTTCTTCGACAAGTAAAACTCGCGCTCCTGTTCGGCCCGCTGATAGGGCTGCGGCGAGGCCAGCGGGCCCACCGCCGATGATTAATACATCGCAATGTATGTGCATTTTTTCGTAACGGTCTGGGTCTCTTCCTGTTGGAGCTTTTCCCAGCCCCGCAACTTTACGAATCCAGTGTTCATAGAGGAGCCACCAGTTAGATGGCCACATAAAAGTTTTGTAATAAAATCCGGCGGGAATTAATCGGTAGATAAAGTCATTGATGGAACCAATATCGAAATGTAGACATGGCCATCGATTTTGGCTGGTGGCCCTCAAGCCATCGTATAATTCGATCTGCGTTGCCCGCAGGTTAGGGTCCGTTCGGTTCCCTTCACCTAATTGAACTAACGCATTGGGCTCTTCGGCGCCAGCAGTCATAATTCCACGGGGTCTATGGTATTTAAAACTACGTCCGACTAAATGGATACCATTAGCAAGTAATGCAGAGGCCAGAGTATCTCCTCTATAGCCTTCGAAAAGTTTTCCATCGAATCGAAATTTCAAAGGTGAAAAACGGTCTATTTGGCCGTGGCCTTTTAATCGAAACGCTTGTAAAGTCACGAAGAGTCCCCTTGTCGGGCATTTTCCTCGGCTACTGATTGTCTCCGCCAATTTTCTCGGAAGGTTTGCTTGCCTTTTTCAGTATGGGGAGAAGATCCTATTGGGTAGATTTCAAGAATTTCATTAGTCGCTGTGTCTCGCAATGCATTGAACCATTTTCTACAGCCATAACTGTGGTGCCACCGCTCCAGATGAGGTCCCTTAGGGTTTTGCTTGAAGAATAGATATTCGGCGAAATGCTGATCGCTTAATTTTTCAGCAGTTTTTGGCCGGAGAACATGTGCTTCACCCCCATAATGGAATTCTGCGTCGTCTCGGGGGCCACACCATGGACATTTAATCGAAAGCATTTATACCTCTCATTAATGAGCTACCCCAGCTGCTCCGTGCTCGTCAATAAGATAACCACTGACAAAACGATCTAGAGAAAATGGTGCAGAAATTGAATTTGGCTTGTCGTTTGCGATCAAATCAGCAAAAACATGCCCCGAACCTGGGGTTGCTTTGAAGCCTCCTGTTCCCCATCCGCAGTTAAAGTATAGATTTTTGACGGGGGTTTTGGAAATTATGGGGGAAGCGTCGGGGCAGGTATCGACTATCCCCCCCCACGAGCGCAACATCCTTAATCGAGACAAAGTAGGAAATAGTTCAACAGCAGCTGAAAGCATACCTTCTACAATATTAAGGCTTCCCCGTTGAGTATAAGAATTGTAGGAGTCTGCGCCTGCTCCTAAAACCAGTTCTCCTTTATCGGATTGGCTGATATACATGTGTACGGCATTTGACATTATCACCGTGTCCAAGATCGGTTTTATTGGTTCTGAAACCAAAGCTTGCAATGGGCGGCTGTCAATGGGCAATCGAAAACCTGCCATGTTGGCCACTACTCCGGCATGTCCGGCTACAACGCATCCTACTTTGTTTGCTTTAACTTCGCCCTTGGTGGTTTTCAACCCAGTAACGGAACCATCTTCGATCAGGAATCCGGTAAGTTCACAGTTTTGGATGATGTCAATACCTAGGCTATCGGCCGCTCTAGCGTAGCCCCAGGCAATAGCATCATGACGTGCGGTTCCGCCACGTCGTTGGATGAACCCACCCATGACCGGATAACGCAAGGTGGGATTAATATCAATAATAGGCACCATTTTTTTAATTTGTGCTGGTGATAAAATTTCGGAATCTATTCCATTCAAACGTATGGCTTCTACTCGGCGGTTCATTTCACGAAGTTCATGTTCAGTATGTGCCAATGTTAGGACCCCTCTTTGGCTGAACATCGTATTGAAATTTAACTCCTGACTCAGAGTTTCCCAAAGCTTTAATGAATGCTCATAAATTGCAGCACTTTCATCCCAAAGATAGTTGGATCGTATGATTGTTGTATTTCGTCCGGTGTTTCCGCCACCAAGCCAACCTTTGTCGATGACAGCAATATTCCGTATCCCTTGTTGACTGGCAAGATAGTAGGCGGTTGCTAATCCATGTCCACCAGCTCCAACAATTACTATATCGTATTGTGGTTTCAACTCAGGCGAATTCCAGGCGCGGTCCCAATCTGTATGGTGAGTTAAAGAATTACGGAGGAGACTAAAGATTGAATAGCGTTTTTGGCGTGAGCGTAATCCGCGCATACCATCGTTTGATCTACGTTCGTGACCCTTAGTCATGACATCATTTCCATATAACGTTGCTTCGTCTGTTCAATTCAGCTCTTAAGCTGCTAAACTAACAGAAAATATGATCCAATTGATAATTAACAAGTGTAAGAAAACGCAGCATATTGAAATATGAAGAAAAGGACTTAAAACATGACGGTTTTCCTATGAAATATTGGAGGGATAAAAATGTTAGCGTCGACATTGCCGCCGCGTATAGGTTAGCAGTGAAGCATGGATTAAACGAAGGCGTTTGGAACCATATCAGCTTTGTTACATCAGATGAACCTGCGAATATCATTACAAGCTCTGGTTACAGACATTGGGGACAGACCTCCCCTAACACGCTTCCGTTATGTCGCTAGATGGGGTAATGATTTGCGGTGAGAGCCCCCGTTTCGGGCTGGATGGACTACACATCATCCCGTCCGTAAGGCTCGACCAGACACTAAATGTGTTATTCATGAGCATGCCCCTATGCAACAATGACGTCTATAAGTAAGGATGTGAGATTGGAGACTCGGAGTTTGTAAAATGGGGCGGAATTTCGAACGTTTCCAGAGCTTGAAACTGCTGGTTGATGAAGAAGAGCCCGACTATACTTTGTAATGGACCTTAATTATGATTCGTATTGATGCAGAGTTCGATGGTGGAAACATCAAAGTGCTAAATGCTGATGATCCACTAGACATAAGATTAGAAATTCGAAAGGACACAAATTCAGAATTCTTTCAATGGTTTTTCTTTAGGCTACTGGGTGCCAAAAACACCAAGTGCATTCTTCAGATCATGAATGCGCATAAAGCAAGTTTTCCTCAGGGTTGGAACGGGTACGACGCCGTTGCTTCCATAGACAGGGAAAACTGGTTCCGGGTACCTACTTCTTATGAGGACGGAAGGCTAAAAATAACACATACACCTGTCAGAAATTCAATCTACTTTGCATATTTTGCTCCATATTCCTTGGAAAGGCACGCTGATCTCATCGCTCGCAGCCAAGAAATTTCTGGAGCAGAGTTAATCATACCAGGGTTCACCGCGTTGAAACGGCCCATCGAAGTTTTGAGATTTGGAGGGCTAGAAAACGATAAACTTTCATTTTGGTTGATTGCACGTCAGCATCCCGGGGAAAGCATGGCTGAGTGGTTTATGGAAGGCTTCCTAGAAAGATTTGGCAACATGGAAGATGGTGCGGCTCGAGCTTTGTTGGATAAGGCAATAATTTACGCGGTCCCTAATATGAATCCGGACGGTAGTGCGCTCGGAAACCTTAGAGTTAATTCTGTTGGTGCTAATCTGAATCGAGAATGGGAAAGTCCAAGCCGTGATAAAAGTCCAGAAGTCTTTTTTATTCGGGAAATGATGATAGACAGCAAGATTCAACTTTGTCTAGATGTGCATGGCGATGAGGGGTTACCATATAATTTTATAGCGGGTTTTGAGGGAATTGCTGAAGCGACAGCACAGCAATTGGCAATCATGAATAAATTTCGTGAATCACTGGCGTGGCTTAATCCAGACTTTCAGACGGAGCATGGATATCCAAAAATAATTCCTGGTAAGGGCATGAAAACGACGTCAACAGGTTATTTAGCTAGCTATCATGGTGCAGTATCAATGACGTTAGAGATGCCGTTTAAAGATGCGGCTAATGCTCCAAACGCTAGAGTCGGTTGGTCCCCTGGTAGGGCTAAGGCACTTGGCAGATCGGTTATTGAGGCAATGTTGACGATTATAGATGACTTCTAGAGAAACGTTTGGCGGATTTTGAGGAAGAATAATGATCGTTGTTTATGGAATTTCCAATTGTGACAAATGTCGAAAAGCAAAGAACTGGTTTAAAAAATATGGATGGTCCTACCGTTTTCATGATTTCAGAAAAGAAGGATTGGATAAAAAGACCTTAGAGCTTTGGCTGGAAAGACTCCCTTTGAAAATAATTGTAAACAGACGCGGCATTACTTGGCGAAATTTGTCCAAAGAACAAAAACAATTGATAGATTTTGAAGATCCTATCCTGTTACTAATAAAACATCCCACATTGATCAAGCGGCCTGTCATAGACCTTGAAAACAGCTTATTAGTCGGTTTTGATAATTCGGTTGTTTCTGTTTTAGAACATTCGTTACATTAATCTCTTTCGTTTCATTGACCTTAAATCGTTACCTTTTAAGTATTAATTATGCAGTGCGAGCTTTAGATCGGTAATTTTTAGAATGTGAGGATTTCCAGATGCGCATATTTGTCGAAGGTTTCAATTACAGAAATGTCGAATTCGTTTATTTAATGGGGGTAGTTTCCTGATACTGAATTTAAGCTCGGCGCAAAATAAATTTTAGAAGTTCATGCTAACGGCAGATTGACCTTAAGTGATCATAAAGGATGAATTGAAACAATTTGCAAATTCTGATCGCCTCAATAGAATGGGAGTAATGCATGGCATCTGATTTTATTATTATTGGGGGAGGCCTAGTTGGCTCAGCGGTTGCGCTTGGCTTGGTTAAAGCTGGGGCGACGGTGACTATTTTAGATGAAGGTGATAGTGCCTTTCGGGCATCTAGGGGTAACTTTGGCCTGGTTTGGGTTCAGTCGAAAGGTGATGGCATGCATGAATATGCGGCATGGAGTCGTGAATCATCTGATCTATGGCCAGAATTTGCTAATTCGTTGGAATCTGAAACCGGTATCAATGTAGGGCACAGCAAACCAGGGGGTTTAGAATTGTGTTTGGAGTATGACGAATATAAGGATTATGAGAACTCTATTTCCAGAATGCACAATCAACCTAATGTTGGTGAGAATGATCGTCGTATGATTGACGGTGATGAGGTTCGTCGAATGGAGCCGAATGTCGGACCAGAAGTTATTGGAGCAGCATTTTGCCCACATGATGGAATGGTAAATCCATTGTATACATTACGAGCGTTACATCAAATATTGTCCGACAAAAAATCGGAATACAAACCTAATCATGTAGTTAACAAAATAGTTCCAGAACCAGGCGGATTTAGGGTTATTACCAACAACGACGTATTCACGTCGGGCCAAATAATATTGGCGGCTGGTAATGGTAATTCTAAGCTTGGAGGTGGTGTTGGACTGTCCATTCCCGTTGCCCCGGAACGGGGTCATGTAGTTGTTACCGAACGGGTGCCTTCGCTCTTCACCCACGTTCTGGGTCAAATTCGTCAAACGGATGAAGGTTCTGTGATGCTTGGGGCCACTAAGGAAAAGGTTGGTTTCGACGATGGCATAAAATTGAAAATGACCGCTCAAATTGTGTCTCGAGCTGTTCGAAAAGTACCTGCGTTAAAAGATTTAAGAATGATCAGGAGTTGGAGTGCTCTGCGTGTTATGTCGCCAGATGGATTTCCGATTTATCAAGAGTCACCGGATTATCCAGGCGCATATGTTATTACATGTCATAGTGGTGTGACGTTGGCCGCGGTACATGCTTTGCGATTAGCTCCAAATTTATTGGATCCCAATTTTAATGATAAATTTTCAGCTTTTTCATCGAGGAGGTTTGATGTTTCGAAGACTAACTGATCTAAAGCGTAATGAGGTAATTTTGTATTTTGAAGATCGCGAAATACGGGCCTTGCAGGGCGATACAGTTGCCGCAGCTCTATTGCTGAATGAATACAGCAGTTTCAAGAACAATTTGGTTTCCGGATCCCCGAGGTCTCCATATTGTATGATGGGAGCTTGTTTTGAATGCTTGGTCGAAATTGATGGTATAGGGCATCAGCAAGCTTGTTTGATTAATGTGCGGGATGGGATGAAAGTTAGAAAACAATCTCGAGTAGCGGGGATTTGAAAATGGACTCACAGGCTGATGTTGTTGTAATTGGAGCTGGTCCCGCTGGTATGGCTGCAGCTACTTCAGCAGCGGCGGTCGGTGCTGAAGTCATATTACTTGACGAACAACCAGGGCCAGGCGGACAAATTTATCGGGCAATAGAGACTGTAATTCGGGATCGTCCTGCCGACATAAGTTTTTTAGGAAAAGCGTATGGGCATGGTGAGGCAGTTGTAGGCGCATTTAGAGCTGTTGCTTGTGACTACCGACCCCACAGTACAGTATGGCACATTGGGGAGAATATTAAAGGTAGGCAACGTGAAATCATTTACAGTCAAAAAGGCGAGTCCAGACGAATTTTGACGAAATATGTTGTAATCGCTACCGGCGCTCTCGAGCGTCCAGTGCCGATTCCCGGGTGGACAATACCGGGAGTGATGACTGCAGGTGCCGTGCAGTCAGCGTTAAAAACCTCAGGTGCATACCCAAGGGGGCAATTAATTTTGATGGGGAGTGGCCCCTTAATATTGCAATTGGCAGTTCAACTGATTGCTGCCAATGTACCTATTTCAGCCATAGTTGATACCACCCCTCCTGGAGGGTTTGGCCGAGCTTTATTTAATATGCCTCGTGCATTTCTTGCCGGACAATACCTTCTTGAGGGACTTCGATTTATGCGAGTTGTAAAACGCTCTAATGTCCCAATTTATAAAGGAGCCGTGCAACTGGAAGTAAATGGTGATGAGACCGTTAGAAATATTTCGTTTTATATTGGGGGCCAGCGTTTTTTAATAGACTGCGATGTAGTTGCATTACATGAAGGGGTGATTCCCAATACACAACTAACTAGGTTGCTAGGAGTTGAGCACCGATGGAACTTTCAACAAAGATGTTTCCACCCTGTGATAGATCAATGGGGAGAGACCACCGATTCAGGAGTTTATGTCGTAGGCGATGGGGGAGCCATTGGTGGAGCCTTGGCCGCCGAACTAGATGGTCACATAGTTGGTCTTACGGTGAGTGAACGGCTTGGCTTACTTAGCGAAAGCGCCCGCGATTTGATCGTCGAAGAACAACGTTTACGTGGTTTCATTAATCGCAGCATCAGACCCTTTTTAGATGATTTCTATCCTGCACCAGATTGGATTGGTGGCATTAAAGACGAGGTATTAGCGTGTCGATGTGAAGAGATTACCGCTGGACAAATTAGGTCTGTTGTTAGAATGGGTTGCTCCGGACCCAATCAAGCCAAGGCATTCTTACGTTGTGGAATGGGGCCGTGTCAGGGACGCATGTGCGCAAGTACTGTTACAGATATTATTGCTAAGGAGAATGGTAAGGAACCTTTTGAAGTCGGCAGTTTTCGGATTCGGCCGCCTATTAAACCAATCACTTTAAGAGAGTTAGCTAATTTGAATTACGATTAATGAAGGCGGTTACAAATTTTAATTAAAGATATTTCAGCGATTGGATACGAATCCAAAGGGTCTTCATAAAGATGATTTTCTCTAAAAAAATCGCAAATATACCGAGGGGGAGAATTTCGTATCGTGAGGCTGGTAATGGTCCCTGCTTATTTTTAATGCATGGAATAGGTGGAAATTCAAGATCTTGGCGAGCACAACTCGGGGGATTATGTCACAAGTTCCGTATTGTGGCCTGGGATGCGCCGGGTTATGGAGAAAGTACTATACAAGATCCCACTCTTTCAAATTACGCTGATACGGCGTTTCAATTCCTTGACGCTCTTGAAGTTGAAAAGTCATATGTTTTAGGACATTCGATGGGCGGAGTAATAGCGCAAGGTCTCGCTGGATTGGAACCGAAACGTATTCAAAAACTTGTGCTCTCAAGCACCTTCACAGGTTATGCCCGGCCTTTTGGTGCAACGCTTACCGCCGGGTTGAATGCGAGGTTGGAAGATATAAAGGCAATGACCTCCGAACAATTTGGATTAGCAAGAGCTTTAAATATGGTTTCTAAAAATACTTCCAGTTTAATAAGAGAGGAGGTTGCTTCTATCGCAGCAGAGGTGGAATATCTTGGGCTTCGTTCTGCTTGTGAAATGCTAAATTGCTCCGATACTCGACCATTATTACCCAAGCTTAAAATGCCTGTTTTGGTCATTTCAGGTATCGATGACAATATAGTAAAGCCTAATCAAAGTAATGACATGGCCGATTTAATTCCCTTTTGCAGAAGGGTAGAATTGCAGCAGGCTGCTCACGCCAGTTATTTAGAAGTCCCAACAAATTTCAATAGGACCTTGGTCGACTTTTTAGAATGATTTACTTAATTAAAATCTGTAGCTTTAATCTCAAACTCCATTTTGTATTCCTAATATTCTTAGTATGTTTGTATGGACATATTGTAAATGCTCAAGACTCTACTATAGAAAAAAGCGTTAGAGTTGACCTTCAATTATTATTGGCCGTGGATATATCGCAGAGTATAGATATTGACGAGGCACGTCTTCAACGAAATGGATATATAGCTAGCATACTAGACCCTTACGTCATCAGAGTTATAACGGGGGGTGAATTTGGCCGGATAGCTCTAGCATATACCGAGTGGGCAGGTCCGTTAAACCAAACTGTGGTGGTGGATTGGAGCGTAATAGATGGCTTAGAGGCGGCTCAGCGTTTTGCACGGCAACTTGCTACGGTGCCCATTGGAACAGGCCAGCGGACCTCAATTAGTTATGCAATTTTACACGCAATTTCGATGTTTAGGAGAAGTAATTTTACTGCAACTCGAAAAGCGATAGATATTTCTGGGGATGGAGCAAATAATGCCGGTTTTTACGTGCACCAAACGCGTTACAAAGCCGTGGACGAAGGGATAACGATTAATGGACTTGCTATAATGAACAATAGGCCCTCCCCTCTAGGAATCCCAGCTACGAAAGATATTGACTTGTATTACGAGGATTGCGTTATTGCGGGGGCAGGCGCATTCGTGGTCGTTGCACAGAGCAAGAAAAGTTTTGCTGCCGCGGTTCGCCGTAAGATTATTTTAGAAATAGCGGGTCTTCATCCGAAAAATAAAAACGAGTGGGAAACAATTTCAGGCAATGGTTCAAGCCCTATTCAAGCATCCTTTCAACCTGTTGATTGTACCATTGGTGAGAAACAATTGCAGCATTTTAGACGTGACAAAAAGCGTTTAAACTAAAAAATATAAACGCGTAAAATTAGTCTTCAAAACCCGCTCTGTGAAGTTGCTCTCGAAAACGTCGTAATACCCTTTCCTTTTCTTCTTTGTCATCGATTTGAGACACCAGTTGATCATCAAAATTGGGTTGCTTTAACCTATCAACGATTATTTGCCGAGCTAAATCCGAAGCTTTTCCTTTAGGTAACATTTCAGGTTGGCACATGCCAACCAGCATAAATGCTCGAATATGCAAAGGGCGGTCAGGATTATCTATTTTTTCAAGAATTTTACCGTCCACAATATAAGATGCTAATAATTCGTCCAAACGACTCATAATCTGATCTTTGCGAGTGTCTTCCAGATTGGATTCCTGAATTCTATAGAAAGCTGATGTTATCTGCTCCATTTTTCGATTTGGGGCTAGAGAGCCTTCAACTATCATGTGTACGGAAGCAGGATTTATAAACAACTCATCGAGCTTGGTTTGGATTGAGTCAGCCAATTGATCCTTTCCCATTTTGCTGTCATGAAGAGACAATAGATACGCTGCTTTTCGTGTTGGTTCGCCTAGAGATGGAACTAGTTCACTGGCGGCCGCCTTTAGTCCACCCACGCCGCCCTTATTCAATAATCTAGACTGGCGTTCCGTCATAGCTTGTGCCATATCAGGACCACCTATAACATTATCGTTGCAGACAATGCGATCGATTATGTCGTGGAATCGTTCGTCGTCGTTGCCGTCTTTGGCTAGCGATCCAGATCCTTCTAATTGTCGGCAAATACGGTCTACGATTATTTTCTGGCTGCTTGGTAACTTGCCTTTGCCAAGAAGCTGGTTAAGTTGTGCCGCTGTTCTTTCCGTGCTTTCAGCTTGCAGAGTTGCTGGATCTTCTGTCGTCAGGCTCCCCGCGCTCAGGTTTATCATGGTTAGTATGGCTTCTCCTAAATCGTTTTGCTGTCCAAGCAAGTCTTGAAGGACAGAATTATTCGCAAGCATATCAGCCATAAAGACATCTAAGGCTCTTAGGGCTCTGGGGTCTTCTGAGGGCTCGGCCCACCCAAGCGTTTGAACGAGTTTTCCCCACCAATTTCTATTGTCAATTAATTCCTTCGTTAATATTACTTTTAGCAGGTACTCAAATTCCTCGCCTTCAGCGATTTGACTTAAACTGGAAAACGCTTCGTCAAAACCGTTTTCACTAATACGAGGTAATTTTTTTTCTTCTGCTTTACGCGCGCGATCGATTATTTGTTGGACTAAATCAAATAAAGCATCTCGTCTTTCATTTGTGGAGCCATCGGCTTCTTGTGATTGTAATTTAGCTACTTTGGCAATTGCCGTCGGAACTAAAGTGTCAGCATCCATTGCCCGCTTCAGTTCTTTGCTGTTATGCAATACTTCCGTCGCAGTGACATTATTTTTGTCTAAATATCTTCGGAAGAGTCGATTTACTGTTTTACGACTATCGAAAGCCAACAAATCTTGAGGACTATTACAAAGTGGAGCCTCATCGATATCGCCCACAAAAATCTTTTCGTTATCATTATCTTTCATTTTTTGAAAAATGATATCGTCATCCTCGAGTTGATCGATAGACCGAACATCAAGCACTTCTTCTTTAATTACTTTTACTCCACCTACGCCTGCTTGACCTAATACTTGTGTGGCAACAGCTTCCGCCTCACTTTTTTTGACAACGCTCGCTTCTATCTGCCAATTGCCGTCTCTTAGGGTTAGAATTTCAAATGCCATCGTCCACTTGCCTCATATGAAGTTCTATGGATTTTAAATACCGTTTCTGAATTTTAAGCTGATTAAATAAATCTGCAAAGCAGATCGCGTGACTTTAGTAATTCCCTTTTACAAAGTATAAAAAATATCCGTTCAAATGCGTTTCTATTCTAGCTTGAATAAACTTAATGGTTGTTTTTTATTTCCTTGGTTTTAAGGATTTTGAATTAAATAACGGTTTTTCTGATGATTGTGTATAAAAATTACTAAAACCGGATATTAGTTAGTTATTGGAGAAATTCTCTTTTTACAGATAAATATAATGGCATTGCGGAGCTAACTAATTACAATGACTTTAATTGTTTTGGGTAGTCATCGGGTAATTTCTCATGCTGGGACTACGTATAAATTAAAACAATCAAAAAATGAAGGTAATTGAATGTTTGATTCCGAAACGACCTTAAAAGTTAAAGCACAAACATTTGATCCACAAAACCTAGACCCAGAGTTTTTAGAAAACCCGTATTCCACCTATGAATTACTCAGAAATTACGATCCCATCCATGTTTGCCCAGACGGATCAATCTTTTTGACGCGTTATGCTGATGTGAATTTGGTTTATCGAGATGCTCGGTTCAGTTCTGATAAAAAACTAGAATTTAGGCCAAAATTTGGAGACAGCCCCCTTTATACCCATCATACAACCAGTTTGGTGTTTAACGACCCACCTCTACATAGTCGAGTAAGAAAATTGTTAATGCCGGCATTTACCCCTAGGGCTCTGAAAGCGTTAGAAATACCACTCCTCCACTTGATAGAAAATTTATTAGATAAATTAGAAGAGGAAAAGGAATTCGATTTAATAAGTGATTTTGCCGCTGCAATCCCTGTCCAAGTGATTGGTGATTTACTGACTATTCCGTTCGAGGAGCGCGGGCCGTTACGAGAGTGGTCGTTGTCAATTTTGAGCGCTTTGGAACCAAAGATTTCTAATCAGGTGTTTGAAAAAGGGAATAAATCAGTCTCCGAATTCTCCTCCTATCTCGAAGGCCTTATTAGGCAGCGCTCCAACAAGCCATTGCAAAATAAAACAGATGTTTTATCGGCACTTATCAAAGGCCATGATAATGAAAAACCATTAACCATGATGGAATTGGTTCATAATTGCATTTTTATTTTAAACGCTGGTCATGAAACCACAACGAATCTTATCGGAAATGGCATCGCTGCTTTAGTTGATAATCCTGTTCAACTCGCACTTTTACGTGATGATCCAGAGCGCATAAATTCGGCGGTTGAAGAATTTCTTCGTTACGAAAGCTCTAATCAGCTAGGAAATCGACGAGCACTACAGGACGTTAAAATTGGTGAAGTACCAATAGCTTCAGGAAGCTTGATTACGCTATGTATTGGTGCAGCCAACCGCGATCCGAAAGTATTTTTTGAACCTGAAAAGTTAGATATCTTACGTTCTCCGAATCCCCATTTGGCTTTTGGCAGCGGCGTCCATACTTGCGCTGGTATGAGTTTAGCGAGAATGGAGGCCCGAGCTGCTATTGGAGGGATAATTCGTCGATTTAATTTTTTAGAAAAAGGTGGCGCTCCAAAAAGAAGTGGTCGTGCTCGATTCCGGGGTTTTTTGAGTTTTCCTTTAAAGGTTGGCTAATTGAATCGTTTATTATTTGCTTTTTAGCACGCGCTGTTCGGTCCAAAGATTAAGAAGAGTACCTGAGAAAATTACTACGCCCCCTAGTAAAATCAAGAAATCCCAGCTTTCGCCATACATGGTTAATCCAATTATCGTGATTAGGGGTAATCTCATGAAATCAAGGGGAGTGACGACAGTCGCATCCGCATGTTTAAAGGCATGAGCGAAGCAAAAATGCGAAGCCAAACCGCATACACCGAGTAGTAAAACCCATGGCCAAAGCGACATAGATGGAATTGTCCAGTTAGGTATAGATGGGAAAAATCCCATTGGTAATTGCACAAGGTTCATATAGAAAATGATGGTAAGTGGAGTTTCGCTCGAGGACATATGCCGTGTAAAAACATAAGTGGATGCAAAACAAAAAGTGGCGAAAAGCACGACTAAAGCCGCGGGATCAATTACCTGAATGCCCGGACGTAGAATTATCAATATGCCAATAAACCCCAGTAAAATTGCGATGCTGCGATAGCGAGTTAATCGTTCTCTGAGAATTATGGTTGCTAGGATTGCGGTCCAGATGGGAGCGGTAAATTCGATGGCGAAGACTTCAGCTAATGGCAATAATGCCACGCCATAAAACCACCCAGTTTGTCCTCCGAAATGGATAATGTTTCGGATCAGGTGAAGTCTAGGTCGTAATGTTTTGACTTTATCAAAGCCAATTACTGTCAAAAGAGGGATTAAGACAACAATACAGAATAGGCTTCGTATGAAAGCAATTTGAAACGCGTTTAGTTCCAGCGAGAGTTCTCGTCCAGAAATGGCCATGCCGGACAGAGAAAATAGGGCCCCCACCATCCAAATGCTGGCCAAGAGTGGGCGTTGAGGGTTTTTAATCATCGATGAATAAATTTCCTGAGTAAATGTACGGCCGGACAATTTGGTATTTAGATCGTGTTTGGCAAGCCTTAAGTGGTTTTCGGCACTATAAGTGAAATATAATAATATTTTAGTGGTATTTATGGTTGAATTTTTTCAAAGTGGGATTATTTAAACAGGACAATATTAGTCCGGTTTTATCATAACATGCTAAAATTAAATAGATTGACTGACTACGCAGTGGTTGTTCTTGGCCAAATGGCTCAGAGTCCGTTCTCAATCCAAACAGCTACAAATCTTTCAGAGGGAACAACAATACCACTGCCAACTGTTTCGAAATTATTAAAAATAATGGCTAACGCAGGCCTCATCACCTCTCATAGAGGCGTGAATGGCGGCTACTCTATCGATCGTATTGCCGAAGACGTTCCGGTTTCTGAAATTGTAGAAGCTCTTGACGGCCCAATCGCTCTTACCGCTTGCGTTGATGGAGCCGAAGATCATTGTAGCGTTGAAGCGCTATGTCCGATGCGTGGTAATTGGAACCGCGTGAACAAGGCAATTCGTGGGGCGCTGGAGGACGTTAGTTTGGCGGACCTTATAGACCCCGCGGAGATGTTCCCAATTCCCGAACGTAAAACTTTAACTGGAATAGAAAAACACCGAAGTCGTTTTAGGTCTGAATATAAATAATTTTTGAAAGGGTTAATCGTGGTCTTGGAATGTCAGTAACTGAAGAAACAGTTAAACAGGTGGCGAGTTTAGAGAACGACAAATACAAATATGGATTTGTCACCGATATCGAGATGGAAACGGCCCCCAAGGGTCTAAATGAAGACATCATTCGATTTATATCTGCAAAAAAATCAGAACCCAATTTCATGCTGGAATGGCGCCTGAGGGCTTATAGACACTGGCTTAAAATGGAGGAACCTAATTGGGCTAAAGTTGATTATTCCAAAATTGATTATCAGGATATCCATTATTATGCGGCGCCTAAATCCACAGATCGACCAAAGAGTTTGAACGAAGTTGACCCAGAATTACTGGAAACATATGAGAAATTGGGTATTCCCCTTAAGGAACAAGAGCTTCTTTCAGGCGTGGTGGCGGTAGATGCTGTGTTTGACTCTGTTTCTGTGGCTACAACGTATAAGGCCAAATTGACCGAAATGGGAGTGATTTTTTGTTCAATCTCCGAAGCTTTAAGAGAATATCCAGAATTAGTCTTGAAATATTTGGGTTCGGTGGTTCCATATTCTGATAATTATTTCGCAACCCTAAATTCTGCTGTGTTTACAGACGGGTCCTTTGTTTATGTGCCAAAGGGATTGCGTTGCCCGATGGAATTATCAACCTATTTTAGAATTAATGCGGAAAATACGGGGCAATTCGAACGGACGTTAATTATCGCGGATGAAGGTTCCTACGTTAGCTATCTAGAAGGATGTACGGCGCCTCAACGTGACGAAAATCAATTGCACGCCGCTGTTGTAGAACTGATCGCTTTAGATAATGCTGAGATAAAATATTCCACCGTCCAAAATTGGTATCCAGGTGATGAACATGGAGTTGGTGGTATTTATAATTTTGTGACTAAAAGAGGTGCATGCAAGGGAATTAACTCTAAGATCTCTTGGACCCAAGTAGAGACAGGTTCTGCAGTTACTTGGAAATATCCAAGTTGTTTGCTTCAAGGTGATAATTCAATTGGCGAGTTCTATTCCGTAGCGATCACTAATAATGCGCAACAAGCTGATACAGGCACGAAAATGATTCATCTTGGGCGTAATACACGCTCAACGATAATTTCTAAAGGTATCAGTGCTGGTCATGCAGAAAATACGTATCGTGGTCTTGTCAAGATTATGCCTAAAGCGGAAGGAGCTCGAAATTTTACTCAATGCGATAGTCTATTAATTGGCGATAAATGTGGTGCTCATACTGTGCCATATATTGAAACAAGGAACCCATCCGCCAAAATAGAACATGAAGCTACCACGTCAAAAATAAGTGAGGATCAAATGTTTTATTGTATGCAACGCGGATTGACACCAGAAGCCGCAGTATCATTGATCGTGAACGGTTTTTGTAAGGAAGTTATGAAAGAATTGCCAATGGAATTTGCTGTTGAGGCGCAAAAATTGATTGGTATCAGTCTTGAAGGAAGCGTTGGGTAAAAGATTATATTCACTAAAGGTTAAGAAAATGCCATTGTTGCAAATCGACAACTTGCATGCGGAAGTTGGTGGAAAACCAATACTTCAAGGGATCAATTTAGAAATTGGGATTGGAGAGGTGCATGCTATTATGGGACCGAATGGTTCTGGGAAAAGTACACTTTCCTATGTTTTAGCTGGTCGTAATGGTTATGAAATCGTCGAAGGATCCGTTAAATTTAAAGATAAAAATCTATTAGAACTAAGCCCAGACGAACGCGCTAATGAGGGAATTTTCCTTGCATTCCAGTATCCCGTCGAAGTGCCGGGAGTGGCTGGTATGACGTTTTTACGCGAGTCCTATAACGCTAAACTTCGTTACCTCGGCGAGAAAGATATTGACGCTATGGAGTTTCTTAAACTCGTTCGCGGAAAAGCAAAATCGCTCAACATGAGCGATGAAATGCTAAAACGCCCAGTTAATGTTGGATTTTCCGGCGGGGAGAAAAAAAGAAACGAAATTCTCCAGATGGCTCTACTAGAACCCACATTGGCTGTATTGGATGAAACAGATTCGGGTCTTGACATAGATGCTTTAAAATTGGTGGCGCAGGGAGTAAATTCTTTACGATCCTCTCAAAAAAGCATGTTAATAATTACGCATTATCAGCGTCTTTTGAATTTCATCCAGCCGGATTATGTGCATGTATTAGCACACGGTAAGATTCAAAGGTCCGGGGGTAAAGAATTGGCTTTGGAACTTGAGGCTGAAGGGTATACATCCTTTACAAAGGAATTTGCCTAATGCCTGAAGATCGTGTTCTATCAAGACCATTCGATGAGATGATGGATGCAGCGCAGAGCTGGGCAATCGAAGAACGTATGGATTGGCTGGTTAAACTCAAAGCAGAGTCACGAAAGCGATATGAAAAATTCGGCTGGCCACACGCTAAAACTGAGTCATGGAAGTACACGAATTTAAATATTCTAGCGAGACAGCCATTCTCCTGGACTGTAAACAGTTCGGGTCAGGTCCCGATGAAGCGCACCACTCCTATTGATGGTCCGCGGTTGGTTTTGGTTAATGGAAGACTTAGGTTTGACGAATCCAATGTGTCCGAATTGGGACCGGGAATAAACTTACGGCGGTTAACGGAATTAACAGAGCAAGATCAAAAACAGCTTAGCTCGGTTTTGGAAGAAAAGACGTGTGCGGACGGATTGCCGTTGGCGGCTCTTAGTACGGTCACAATGTCTGATGCTTTAATTCTGGATATAGCTGACGGTCATATAATGGAAAAGCCTATTCATTTAATATCGGTGGGCGTCGGTACAGACGTAGGATTTGCTTCACATGTCTTGATCAGGGTTGGTGTAGAAAGCGCTGTTAACATAATAGAGAGCCATGTTGGAGACGACAAATTTCAATATTTTTCCAATAATGTAACGCAGGTAAGTTTATCGCGAGGTGCGAGGGTTGGGCATTATAAAATTCAAAATGAATCTAAATGTTCCTTTCATATAGGTCTAACTGTTGCAGACCTATCGGAATACTCTAAATATGATAATTTTACTTTTTCGATAGGTGCCCGTCTTGCCAGAAACGAAATCCGTGGTTTTATTAATGAACCAAATGCTGAATATAGGATTAATGGAGCATATATAGGATCGGAAAAACAACATTTGGATAACACAACCTTTATTCAACATGACGCTCCAAATACTAAAAGTAGAGAGATATACAAAGGTATTCTTTTTGATGAAGCGCATGGCGTTTTTCAAGGCAAAATTTTGGTAAAAGCGGACGCTCAAGGAACCGATGGATTTCAAATGAACCGAGCAATGTTGCTATCCGAAAAAGCGGAAATCAACACCAAGCCCGAACTGGAAATTTATGCTGATGATGTGCGTTGTAGCCACGGTGCTACAGTAGGAGAATTAGACGAAGAGCAGTTGTTTTACCTGCAGTCTCGCGGTCTTGGCCCTGCAGAAGCACGTAGCTTATTGGTTGCTGCCTATATCAATGACGTAATCAACGAAATACAGGAACCAGACGTTTGTCGAGCGTTTAAGGATATGGCAGCGGATTGGCTGGACGACAATATCATAAGAAATGGAAAATGATTGGTATGGAGCCGCATTTTAATGTCGAAGCAATCCGGAAAGACTTTCCTATCTTCTCTGAGAAAATCAGAGGCAAGCCATTTATTTATCTAGATTCTGCGGGATCCTCGCAGAAACCTCGGCAAGTTATTGATGCCATAGATAACGTTTATAGTCATGAATATGCGAATGTCCATCGAGGTTTGCATTATATGTCTGAGCAAACTTCTGCTAGATATGAGGGAGCTAGAGAAAAAGTTCGGAGTTTCATAAATAGTGAGCATGCACATGAAGTGATATTTACTAAGGGTACAACTGAATCTATCAACCTCGTTGCCTCTAGTTACGGTCGAGCAACCTTAAGTCGAAATGATGAGGTGCTAATTACTTGTGCGGAACACCATTCCAATATCATTCCGTGGCAACTGTTAAGAGCGCAGGTCGGTTGCTCCCTTAAAGTCGTTCCGGTTGGAAACGATGGATCATTTAATCTTGCAGACTTTGATGACCTTATAAATGATAGAACTAAAATTGTTTCGTTTTGTCACGTTTCAAATGTTTTAGGAACCGTATTACCTGTTCGAGAAATAACTAAAACTGCTCATGATCGGGGTGCCGTAGTGCTTGTGGATGGAGCTCAGGGTATAGTCCATATGCCGATTGATGTCCAAGAGTTGGACGTAGACTTTTACGCCTTCTCAGGCCACAAGTTGTACGGACCTTCAGGCATTGGAGTTTTATATGGTAAGGAAGCGCTTCTGGATGCTATGCCTCCCTATCAGGGTGGCGGCGGTATGATTAATACTGTATCTTTCGAGGAAACAACGTGGGCGGATTTGCCCGATAAATTTGAAGCGGGAACCCCGCCGATAGCACAGGCCATCGGGTTGGGGGCGGCGGTAGACTTTGTTAAAGAGATAGGGATGGTATCTATCGGTTACCATGAAAGCGACGTTTTGAATTATGCTCATCAAAGACTTGCTGCCGTTGAGGGGTTGAATTTTATTGGCACTGCGGTAGGGAAAACAAGCGTAATTTCATTCACCATGGATTGTGCCCACCCTCATGATATATCTACTATAATTGATCAAAATGGCGTAGCTGTGAGGGCCGGTCATCATTGTTGCCAGCCATTAATGGAACGGTTCGATTTGCCATCAACCGCTCGAGCAAGCTTGGGTTTGTATAATACCCGAGAGGATATAGATATCTTGGCTGATAGTCTTGAGAAAGTTAGGGAGATTTTCCGATGAGTGACTTTGACCCGGGATTGAACCCTTATGGGTCTTTCATGATGGATCCGGCGGTGCCAGAGGGTACTAAAGCCAGAGCGGGCGAAAAGTTGCAAGAAGGCGATAAGTTAGCTAGCGACCAAGCTATAGTGGAAGCATTACGGACAGTGCACGATCCTGAAATTCCTGTAAACATATACGACCTCGGGCTTATTTATGAAACAGATAGACTTGAAGGTGGTGATATTCGCGTTTTAATGACTTTGACTGCTCCAGCTTGTCCTGTAGCTGGTGAAATGCCCTATGATGTGGCGGCGGCTGTGTCGAGTGTTGAAGGCGTGGGTGAAGTTGAAGTAGAGCTCACATGGGAGCCCCCGTGGACTCCCGAATTAATGAGCGAAGATGCTAAATTAATTTTAAATATGTACTGATCATAACAACCAATACTTGATTCTGACGTAAATAGAGGCCAAATTTACAAAGGTTGAAAATAACAGGTGTAGCAATGTTTCAATTTGAACCAGGTAAAGCTCCTATCACATTAACAGACGCCGCCGTTCAGCGCGCTCGTTTGTTGATGGAGAAAAGCGGCGATGATAAAATTTTGGGACTTCGTGTTGGAATCAAGTCTAAGGGCTGCTCGGGGCTCAGCTACTTTGTCGAGTATGCAACGGAGCAAAAAAAATTCGAGGATAAAGTAGAGGAAAAGGGTGTTACGCTGTTTATCGATCCAACTGCTATTATGTTTATTCTTGGTTCGGAAATGGACTATCAGGAAGACAAGATGTTTTCAGGATTTGTTTTTAATAATCCGAATGAAACGGGTCGTTGTGGCTGCGGGGAAAGCTTCTCGGTAGAATGATAGAGCCGATAAATTAAGGTTACTCTAAACCGTGCCGGCAATGGAAACGGATTGCTCCCCCCTACCTAGTAGTATGCATTCTTTTGAAAGGCTGAGCTTTGCCGTATGTATCAGGATATGATGCGCCTGTGTTAATATCCGGTGCCGGTCCGACCGGATTAACAGCAGCTGCTGTTTTAGCCGAGGCCGGTGTTAAATCGATCATTTTAGAGGCTGAAAGAACCCTGTTGGAAGAGTTGCGAGCTTCGACCTTCCACCCGCCAACACTTGACATGCTTAGCCGATTTGGAATTAGTGCGGGATTAATCGAAAGGGGGCTTAAAGCGGAAAAATTTCAATATCGAAGCCGTTCGGAGGGAAACCTTGCCACTTTCGATTTCGGATTGATATCTGATCTCACAGAGCATCCGTATCGTGTTCAATGTGAGCAATATAAATTATGTACCCTTTTAAAAGTCTGGCTGTTAAAAAGAGGAAATACAGAAATTCGATTTTCACATTCTGTGGAAGCTGTTTCACAGGACGAAAATTCTGTAAAAATAGAATGTTTGACGCCGCAAGGTGTAAGAACACTGAAAGGCCGCTTTTTAATTGGAGCGGACGGAGCTCGAAGTGCAGTTCGAAGGGCGCTTGAGATCGGTTTTGTTGGGTTTACTTGGCCTGAAAACTTTCTCGTAGTTTCAACACCGTTTTGTTTTGAAAACTATTTTAACGATCTTACTCAAGTTAACTATTTTGCGGATCCTGAGGAATGGTTTTTCCTCCTGAAAGTTCCCGGGTTGTGGCGTTGCATGTTTCCAACCAAGTTGGAAGAGTCGGAATTAGAGATATTTGACTCCACTAAAATCCAAACCAGGCTAAATCGTGTATTTAAAAAAGATAAAGATTATAAAATAAAGCATACCACGCTTTACCAAGTTCACCAGCGTGTGGCGAGTAATTATCGGCGGGGAAGGAGTTTTCTGGTTGGGGATGCTGCCCATATCAACAATCCACTTGGTGGGATGGGATTGAACGGCGGAATACATGATGCCTTTAATTTGGCGGAACTTTTAACTAGTGTGATAAAGGGTTGTGAAAATGAACTTCTTTTGGACAGATATGAAAATCAAAGAAGACCAATTGCGCTTGATTACGTAAATCGACTTACGATCCAGAACAAACGAGATTTGGAGGCAAAAGATTTAAAAGGGCAAACGTTATTTAGAAAAAGGCTAAAGGAAGCAAAATCAAGCATTGAAAAAGAACGGGTATATTTAAAAAGGGTTTCTATGATTCAGTCTTTGGTAGAAGCGAGTTTATATTAATGATAACTCGAGAAAGGGAACACCGGCCGCTTCAAGGTGTTTTTTTCTTCTTATCGGCAATTCTGTTAATTTCGGTTGTTGATACAATTTGTAAAATTTATACTAAAGACCTTCATGCAGTCCAATTAGTTTGGGGTTATTTTATTGGTATTAACCTGACTTTGTTATTTTATTTCATCGTTAGGCGTGAAAAATGGCGAAATTTGTGGTCTACAAGTAGACCTGCGCTTCAGTTTATCCGTCCAGCTTTATTAGTGTTATCTATCAGCGCATTGTTCGTTGGTTTAACTTATTTGCCGATCGCGGAAGCAACTGCGATAGGCTTTACAGCTCCCCTTTTCATAACAGCTTTATCGGTGCCAATTTTAAAGGAAAAAGTGGGGTTTCATCGTTGGGCTGCTGTTTTGATTGGTTTAGGCGGAGTGTTGATAATCGTTCGACCCGGTGGTGGTTTGTGGCATTGGGCTTCATTGATGCCGTTGATTGGTGCTGCCTTTTTTGCATTGTTTCAACTAATAACTCGAATGCTAGCTTCTACAGAGCGAACTAATACCACGTTATTTTATTCTGGGATCGGGGGTATGATTTGGACAAGCCTCTTAGTTTCCTTTTTTTGGTCGGCACCAGCATTTATTCATTGGTGTGTATTTCTAGTAACAGGCGCCATGGGGGCAATGGCCCATCTTCTTATGATTAGTGCCTTTAATAGAGCAGAAGCTTCATTTCTCGCACCCTACAATTATAGCAAGCTTATTTGGGTTACTGTACTAGGATATTGGGTGTTCGATGACATTCCAACTATGAACATGTGGCTGGGTACGATATTGATAGTGGCAGCGGGATTTTACGTTATGTATCGAGAAAAGTACCGCCTTTAGAATCGTAAATCCGGAATGGACGCAGAATCGGGAAAATCGTTTTTATTAAATGTTCTTAGTGCTATGACGAAGGAGTTCTTATGCTAGAAATCATTACCGGTGGTTGTCATTGTGGCAATCTGCATTTAACGTTTTATACAACTAAACCAGTCAAAGACCTTCCGGTGCGTGCTTGCCAGTGTTCATTTTGTCGTAAACACAATAGTAGAGCGACAGCAGATCCTGAGGGTCGTTTGGAAGTCAAAATAATCGATCAAGATAAAGTATCAAAATACCAATTTGGCCATGGTATTACCGATTTTTTAATCTGTACGGTATGCGGAGTTTACGTTTGTGCTATGATGGAGGATGAGGAAAATAAACAGATTTTAGCCAATTGTATTGTGAATGCCCTGGAATTCATGAACGGCTCAATTCAAGAATCTATCGGCATAAACTATGATTTGGAGACACCTGGTTCTAGGTTGGAACGTCGCAGAAAAAGTTGGATGAGAGCGGAGTTTATTTGATTCGTGAGATTTTATTCAGATGCTCTAAAGCCATTGTTTCTTTTTAGATAGATTTGGCTAAACTAAAAAACACACTCACTTTCCCAATACCAGATTTCAAAAACCGTAATTCGTACCTTCTGATGCAGAATTAGCCACACCCATGCTTTTACAAATGGCTGTTGATCACCTATAAATTGTGGGATCGGAAGCGCCTTCTCGATACTGATTAAGTGATTCTCATAATTAATGGGCTTTCGCCACTGGGCAAGAGACCGTCATTCCCGCGCTTAATAAAGGCAGTTCGTTTCGTGACCTGACCTATGTCATAAAAAGTCCCCACCTTATAATTGCTAATCGGATTCCAGATTCGCGGTATGCTGGGGCTAAACGCTGCAAATAATCAATCAACTATGAAAATTAGTGTCCTTTCCAGTTTGGTTTGCGCTTTTCGGAGAATGCTAGAGGTCCTTCAATCATGTCTTCGCTGTTGCGAAGCGCCGTAACACTTTCATAATGCATAAGCATAGCATCACGAATATTACTATATTCTAGACCTTTTTTCACTACATCCAGACTGGTTCGTATGGACACGGGGGAACATTCTATGATTTGGTGGGCGAAAGATCGTGCCGTGGCAACCGCTTCCCCTTCTGGGACTAGTCTAGTAACAAAACCTAACTCATAACCCTCGTTTGCAGAAACATGCCGAGCAGTTAAAATCATGCCCATTGCTTGCTTCAGCGGTATCATTCTAGGCAATCGATGAAGTCCCCCAGCAAGTGCAGCTAAACCGACCCGTGGCTCCGGCAAAGCAAATATCGCATTTTCTGCCGCAATTATTACGTCGCATGCTAACGCAAGCTCAAACCCGCCCCCCATGGCTACTCCGTTTACCGCGGCTATCATCGGTTTCGTGCGATCAAATCGCTCGGTTATACCGCCAAATCCGCTAATAGGTTTATCTCTGCTTCCTCCCTCGGCTTGCCATTTCAGGTCGTTCCCCGCACTAAATGCACGTTCACCAGCTCCTGTTAGTATTCCAACCCATAAATTAGGATCATTCTCGAATTCATTAAAAATATCATGTAATTCGAAATGAGCCGGGGAATGCAAAGCGTTCATTCTCTCGGGACGATTCAGGGTGATGGTCATTATATGCCCATCACGATCGACTTTAAAAAAATCTGGCATAATTTAATCCTTCTGGAATTGTGAAAGTAATTAAGCTGCTTCCGTAACCTGCCGAGGCCGGTAAATGGAAGTATGAAAAATATGTGTTATTGGCGTCCTGTCGTTACAGGTTATTAACAAATCTATATCGATAAAAAGGTGACCTTTATGTTCATAAGCATCTGCTACCCTAGCGCGCGCCGAAAGTCGGTCTCCATAATGAGCTGTTTTGAAATTTGTTATGCGGCTCCCTACATGGATCCATGGCCCGAGCCTAACATTCATTGTTAGAGCTCTATTTGCGAGACGAAGGATCCAGCCTGGATGAACAAGTTTTTCCTTAGAATAAATTTCAAGTGTTTCTTGAGCGTCAGAGAGGTATTGCTGTTGCTCTTCAACAACCATATCTTGAACAAACGTGCCTAATACGAGCCCTTTGGGAAATAATTTGGGTTCGGCTTGGGGTCGATTTTCAAAATCTGGAAGAGGGGCTAATGGGTAATGATCAGACGCTATTTGTATCTGTTCTTGAGCCAAAGATGCTATTCCCCTTGCGCAAAGAATACCTTGTGATTCTACTTTTAGAGCGAGGGATCCTTTGTCAGTAATTGACGCAGTTGCTTTGGCTTTAAACCCGTCGTAGACGGGTTTTAAAAACTTACATTCTGCTTGACCATTCTCTAGCCAATTAGGGCCAAAGTATTGAACAACGGGATTGATCATATAGGCATAGACTTCAACACCCGGAACAAGCCCGCCATGGAAACCGAGTTGTTTTGCAATGTTGTCGTCGTGTATTTTGTTTTCTGATGAAACCGAAAGATTATACGCGTCCACTTCGTGCTGAACGATTTCGTGCTGATTCATCTTCCCTCCCTAGACTTTGATTCATAATTAATGCCTGATCGCGTTTTCAAAAACGTCTATTCTCATGAAAGTTGAAATGAGTCACCATCAATTCGTGATAGTGAAATATAATTAAGGTTTTTAATTAAATAGTGAAGGCTGGTGTTACGATATAGTAAATAAAACCAGAAAAAATTGAAGAGTTTGAAAATTACTGAATATACTATGGTGCAATACGCAACTCGGTCAGCCACGATGGCTGGTTAATGTAACCTTAAGGAGCCGCTAAAATGCAAGCCGCTGTTTTTCACCGTTCTGGTCTTCCGTTGTCTGTGGAGAACATTCCAGATCCAGAACCCGGGCCGACTGATTTTATTCTCAAAGTATGCGCCTGTGGTATTTGTGGTACGGATTTGCACTGGTCGGAGGTAAATAACGAAGAAAATGGGTTCCGTAATATTAGTCCTGGGTCTGTTATGGGGCACGAATTTTCGGGCAAGATAATGGAAATAGGTAAAAAAATAAGTGGAGATTGGAAAGTTGGTGATCGCGTCTGTGCAATGCCTCAGTTGGGTTGCGGAAACTGTGAAGCTTGCCATTTTGGACGCCCGCACCGTTGCCCATTTATTCAAATCCGCGCTACTCACGCTAATCCAGGAGCTTACGCAGAATACACTCGAATCGGTATGCAAGAAACATTTCGATTGCCGGAAAACGTTTCGTTTCAAGAAGGTGCATTAATAGAACCGTTAGCGGTTGGATTACATGCAGTAAAACGTGCGAGCCTTAATCCTGGAGACACCGTGTTAATCATTGGTGGTGGACCTGTTGGTTTATCTGTCGCGTTATGGTGTCAGTTTTTTGGAGCTCGTCACATAGTGGTAAGCGATTTGATTATTAGTCGGGCCGAGTGTGCCTCCCGCTTTGGTGCAACAGGGGCTATTGATGCATCAAAAGAGGATGTTGCAGAACGATTTCAGGATATTACAGGAGGAGGACCAAATGTTGTTTTCGATGCAGTAGGCGTTCCCGGATCAATGCAGACGGCAATTGATATGACACCAAACTACGGTCGAATAGTTGTGGTTGGGTTGTGTATGCTGACCGATACATTCAATCCGGCAGATGCAATAGTTAAAGAAGTCGATATAGCTTTTTGCTTTTGTTATGATCGATCAGACTTTGGAATGGCTTTGGATATGCTTGCACAAGGCCGTATTCCGGCATCGGGACTGGTTACGCATGCTGTTGGCTTCGATGATTTTCCAACAGCATTCGAGGCACTTAAGAGGCCGAGTGATCAAATCAAAGTTATGCTTGAGCCTATATAGCTGGGTGCTGGTATGAAGGAAAAAAAATATAAAACTATAGTCTCTAGCTGGAATGAATGGGATCGCCTTCGTCATGTGATAGTCGGAAGAGCTGATGGAAGTTGCATCCCAGCCCCCGAGCCTGCTTTGGATGCAAAAGTACCTGAGGATAGTGATATGCGTGGCCATTACGGGCCACGTCCGCAAGAAACCATTGATAAAGCTAACGAACTGTTAGATAGATTCTCTGCTCAATTAGAGTCTCTGGGTGTTCGTGTCGATAGACCAACCCCTATAACCTTTAACAGGCCATCCAGCACTCCTGATTGGGAGACTGAAACGATGTTTGGTTGTATGCCACCACGCGATGTATTGCTGACGGTTGGAAAAGAAATTCTTGAAGCAACAATGTCATATCGTTGCCGCTGGTTTGAGTATTTGTGTTACAGACCTCTTCTACAAATTTATTATGATGAAGATCCTGAGATGCGCCATGAGGCCGCTCCAAAACCCCGTTTGACTGATAAGGATTATCGTCCAGATTATCTTTCGGAAAAAATTGGCGTTTATAAGCGGTTGGAATGGACAGCAAATAAATTCTTTGTTACGACCGAAGAAGAACCTCTTTTCGATGCCGCAGATGTATTACGGTTTGGCAGAGATCTGATAGTCCAACATGGCTTTACAACAAATTTAAAGGGAATCGATTGGCTGGCTCGTCATTTTCCGGAACATCGTGTTCATGCTGTTAATTTCCCCGGGGACCCGTATCCGATTCATATAGATGCTACTTTTACGCCAGTTCGACCCGGACTTATTCTTAATAATCCAAAGCGGCGCCTTCCTGATAAGCAGCGAGAAATGTTCAATAGAAATGATTGGAAAATCATAGATGCTGCCCAGCCAGCACACAACACTGCACCCCCACTTTGTTATTCGTCAGTGTGGTTATCTATGAATGTTCTTGTTGTGGATTCTAAAACCGTCTGTGTTGAAAAATCGGAAGTTTATCAAGCAGATCAATTGGATAAATTAGGGTTCGAAGTGAAAGAAGTAGATTTGCGGGATGCATATGCCTTTGGGGGAGGGCTACATTGTTGTACGGCTGACGTTAGACGTGACGGGATTTGTGAAGACTATTTCCCTAAACAATGAAAAATTTGGATAACAATTAGGGTCCGGTCCAAAGCATCCAAAGAGCTAATAAAGGGGTATCTTTAGATTTCATAGAATGGGTGATATTGGGAGTGTTATGAATTGTTTGCCCTGGTTTGCGCTCCACCCAATTACCTTTTTCTTGACGCCAGTAGCCTTCACTTATAACTAAATAACCTTCTTCGGGTGGGTGATTATGATCCGGGTATTCGATATTAGGAGCTAAGAGGCTGACGCCTAAACGAACACACTGATGTTGTTCTAAACCATTATCTCCAACCAATACTGCGTTAGCATGCCCACTTGGAAAATTTTGATCTTTATATTTTATATTTTCACGCCGTTGCCAATTTAGCTTAGGTGCAATTCTCTCGAAAGCATTAGCTAAATCTTTCAGCTCGGGTCCGTCAGCCATCCCTACGGCTAAGGCTTTGGGAATATGTTTGCATATGTCGAATGTTGAAGCTTTATATTTTTTGTTGTGACAGCCTACGATCAGAAGAGCCTCATGACAGCGCTCAAAGAAACCCTTAATTATTGATTCGGGCATGGTCCTGACAACATTGCGATGGGATTTTATTAAAAAGTCCAAATCAATTTCACGAGTAATGGCCATTTTGCAAGTCTAACTATAAAGTTTCGATTTCCTGCTACATTCCCAAGCGGTTATAGTATTCGTCAAGTTTAATCAATCCAATAGGACATTAAAATTCTGTTATGCGTAAAGAAACCAGAATTAATGTACAAACGCTTAGCTCGTTCATTGTGAGGTTCTACTTCTAAACTAATTCTTTTTATACCTAACTTTGGACACATTTGAATGGCGAAATCCACCGCTCGGCGTCCAATGCCGAGGCCCCGATAAGATTCTTGGAGGTATAGTTCATCTAAGAAGCCATCTTTGCCTCCAGCTTCAATTGTAAAGCCAATAGCAATGGCCATATACCCGACAGCGTTTTCTCCGACTTCAATTATCCAAATTCTAATATGCGGATTTTGTGTAAGAGCACTATTTAGCGAGGACTCAATTTTTGTTTTATCAATGACGTGCCCTTCGTACAGGTAGTAGCTTTCGATCATCTCTCCAAGTAAAGACTTATCTTGCACTTGGGCTAAACGGAAGTTAGGAATAATGGTATGTTTTTTATTCATAAGGAATCTTCTAATATATAAACCTTAATTTGTGAAATCATAGCTGATGTCAAATAAACTTGATTAATCAAACAGCCATTGACTTCCATGGGTCATCATTGAATTTTTGTATTCCTAAGCGAGGAATGAGGCGTCTTTGCGTCTTTCTAGCAGTGTTGTGAGAAGGGGAAGTCATGAAATTATTTCCCAAGGGGCGACTGTCTCGGCGTCGGTTTTTGGCAGGTTCTGGTGCTATGGCAGCCGGAATTATTTTTCCAAAAGAGAGTTGGTCTGTGGAGGATCTCAAATTAAATTTCTATAATTGGGACACATATATTGGCGAAAACACGTTATCTGATTTTAAGGCTAAAACGGGAATCCATGTGCAAATGGATCTTTTCGCCGATAATGATGAATTATTCGCCAAATTAAAAGCTGGAAACCCCGGATACGACGTCATTGTTCCTTCAAATGATTACGTTGAACGCATGATTGCAGCTGATATGCTGATGACTTTGGATCATAAACGAATCCCAAACATGACTAATATTCATGCTGCTTTTCTGGACCCAGCGTTTGATCCAGGACGGAAATTTTCTATGCCATATATGTGGGGAACAATGGGTGTGGGCTATAGAAAGTCAAAGACAGAGGACGTCCCCGATAGCTGGAAATGGTTGTTGGATTCAGACCGTTTTAAGGGCAAATGTGCTTTATTAAGCGAGGCCGTTGCTGTATTGGGTGCAGCATTCAAATACATGGGCCATCCACTTAATGTCAGCGACCCGAAAATAATCAAGGAAGCTGAGCGCCTCCTTATTAACCAGAAGCCGAATATTAAGGTGTTTGCGTCGGATAATGGTCAAGATTTATTACTTTCTGGGGAAGTAGATATTACTATGGAATGGAATGGTGATATTTTGCAAGTTATGGAAGAAGACCCAGATCTTTCGTACGTCGTCCCGAAAGAGGGATCAGTAGTTTGGGAGGACACATTGGTAATCCCTAATGGAGCGCCCCATCCGACCAATGCGCACGAATTCATCAATTTTATTCTAGAGGCGGAAAATGGCGCCGCGATAGCAGATTTTATTCAATACGCTACGCCGAATGCGGCTGCAAAATTACTAATGAGCGACACCTATAGAGAAAATCCGGCAATATTTCCTTCCGACAAAACTTTAGCAGCTTGTGAGGCAGCTACTTATCAGGGGCCTCAGGTAGTGAGACTTTATGAGGAGGCTTGGACCCGAATTCAATCTGCCTAAAAAGGTAAACAAAGACTAAACGAGTTTTTAAATCATGAAGGCATTTAGACAAAGTAAGGTTGTGTTTTGGATTTGTTCATTGCCTCCAGGGATTTGGTTTATAGCCTTTTTTTTTATTCCATTCACCACGATTTGGATATTTAGCTTTGGGGAAAAACGGGGATTATTAGAGATTGAACTTAATTGGACTCTCGGAAATTATCTTCGTGCTTTAGACCCGCTTTATCTAAAGGTATTTTTTAAAAGTATTTATATATCGGGAATTGTGACTTTCATTTGCTTGATTATCGGGTTCCCAGTCGCACTAAGTATTATTTTTGCATCGTCTAGATGGAAATATTTTTTACTATTCATGGTGATTTTGCCTTTTTGGACAAATCTTTTAATAAGAACTTACGCACTGATAGCAGTATTAAGAACTCGTGGTTACGTGAATTTTGGTCTTGAATGGACAGCAGACACATTCGGGTTGCATTTTGAACCATTGGGACTTCTTTACAACAATACGGCGGTGATTATTGGTCTGGTTTATGTGCATTTACCTTTCATGATTTTACCTCTTTATGCCGGTCTCGATCGATTTGATAAAACATTAATTGAGGCTGGCTTAGACCTCGGTGCAACTCCGTTTAGGGTTTGTTTCAGTCTGGTTCTGCCTTTAGTTATGCCCGCTATATTGGCTGGCGTACTGCTTGTATTCATACCTTGCCTAGGCTCATACCTCACACCAGACCTTTTAGGCGGAACGGATAGCCAGATGATAGGCAATATTATTGAGCGTCAATTCAAACGGGCCAACGATTGGGCATTTGGTTCAGCACTGTCCATGCTTCTAATTTATATGATTGTAGGTGTGTTGCTAATTCGTCCTTTCTTTAAAAACGTCAGTCTGAATGTGAATTCGGATGATTAATAAGACAAATAAAATAACAACACATTCTGGAGACAGAGTGACACTGGGACGCTCCAGCCATTTAATCCTGCGATCCATTTTGATCTGTACGTTTTTGTTCTTGTATACTCCTATGGTCACCCTCATAGCATTCTCTTTCAATGATAGTAAGCGCAATATAATTTGGCAGGGATTTACCCTTAAATATTACGAAAAAGCGCTTTCTAATAATGGACTTATTGAAGCATTCATTAATTCCATTACTATTGCTCTTGCTAGTACTCTTGTCAGTGTCATACTGGGAGTGATGACAGCTTTTGTACTTTGGAGATCCAAATTCCGCTTAAAACCGATTTTTGAAACAGCTGTAACTTTGCCTATTGTAATTCCAGAGATTTGTCTGGCAGTGGCAGTGATGGTATTTTTTAATCAATTTTTTGCTCATGCCAGTTTTTCGTGGCCATATAGCCTTATTAAAATAATAATCGCTCATATTTCGTTTAGTTTCCCTTTCGTAGCCGTTGTAGTCCGAGCTAGGCTTGCCAGTTTTAACCCAGAGGAAGAAGAAGCCGCGAGAGATCTGGGTGCAAGTCAATGGATGATATTATGTCATGTGATTATTCCACATTTGAAACCTTCTTTTCTGGCAGGAGGACTGCTTGCCTTCACTCTATCTCTGGATGATTTTGTGGTGACTTTTTTTACGTCCGGTCCAGATACTTTAACATTTCCTGTTAAAGTTTATTCGATGATTCGATTTTCAGTTACACCAGAAGTCAACGCTGCTTCGACGATGTTGATAGCAATTACAGTCGTAGCTTCTTCTTTAGCTATTTGGGTTCAGATACGAAGATGAATGGATGGATAAGTAAATAAAAATGAATAACGATTCTATTGTACAAATAAAGGAGCTTTCTAAGAAGTTCGGTGCAATAACCGCTGTTGATGGAATTAGTCTTGATATTCCCAAAGGGGAATTCTTTGTTTTAGTAGGTCCTTCGGGTTCGGGAAAGACTACATTGCTTAGAATGTTGGCGGGGTTTGACACGCCTGACGAAGGCTCAATTTTTATTGATGGTGACGAGATGCATTCCGTTCCCCCTAATAAACGTCCAGTAAATATGGTCTTCCAGTCGTATGCCTTGTTTCCTCATATGACCGTTTGGGATAATGTATCCTATGGCTTGAAAGTAACTGGTATTCCTGAGAATGCTCGTCGCGACAGGGTTGCTGATGCGCTAGGCTTGGTTAGATTAGAAAACTGTGAAAGTCGTAAGCCAAATCAACTTTCCGGCGGTCAGCGTCAAAGGGTAGCCTTAGCGCGGGCATTGGTAAAACAACCTAAAGTATTGTTACTAGATGAACCGCTTTCGGCCCTCGACGCTAATCTGCGGGAACAAATGCGATTAGAATTAGTGGCGATGCGAAAAAAATTGGGTATTACATTTATCTTGGTTACTCATGACCGGGATGAAGCACTCTCAGTTGCAGATCGAATTGCAGTTATGAATGAAGGGCGAGTCCGCCAAATTGGCGCACCCCGTCATCTCTATGAATTTCCTATAGATCGATTTGTAGCAGGGTTTGTCGGTACGACTAACCTGTTTGATGGTGAAGTATTGGAAAGTCATTCTGAAGCAATGACGGTCAGAGTGCCGGTATTAGAAAGAAACTTATTTCTAAAGCAGACGAGGGAGGTCAATGATAGCAAATTGATTTGGCTCAGCATCCGTCCTGAAAAAATTAGAATCGCTAAAGCTGAAATAGAATGTGTTACACAAGGACGTGGAATTATAGCGGTCAACGGGGTGATTGAAAAAATTAGTTATAGAGGTGACCTTACCTTCTACGATGTGAGTATAGTTGCAAAAGACGTTGAGTCAAAATTGATAAGAGTTGCACAAACTAATGTTAACGCAAATGATTTAGCGTTATTTCATTTGGGAGAAGCGGCAATGCTTAGTTGGCCATTGGAAAGTATTACCATTTTACACTCCTAATATCTCGAATTGAAGACTTCATTGTAAGTCAAGGATTTAGGAAATAACTTTTTAGAAATTTAAAGGCTACTGGCGCAAGAAGTACGACTGCAGCTATTCGAAAAAGATGGTGGGTTGCAACAAAGGCTACGTCTTGACCTATACCGATGGCTACTAAACTCATCTCTGCCAAACCACCGGGCGCATACGCTAAAGTTATCATATACCATGGAAGGCCAGTAAGGTCTGTTAATAAAAAACCTGCGCCAACGGCTGTAGACATCAAAATAATTGTAGAACCAATGGATACGCGAATGATGGTCAGAACTTCGGCAAAGTTGGTTCCTGCAAACCTACAGCCTACTGCTGTGCCAAGGATAATCTGAGCGGCAGATGTAAGAAGAGCTGGAGGAGAGGCCGAACTCCAGCCAAGGATATGTGTTGCAGCCGTAAGTGCTAGAGCTCCTAGCAAGAAAGCAGCTGGGAGATGCAGAAGACGCGCAATAAACGGTCCGACCGTTATGCAAAATAACATCATTATCCATTCTCGGAAGGGTAAGTGAAAGTCAGAATTGTCTGGAAGAATATCCTCAGAAGGTTCGTAATTACCAAAAATTCTAAACATAAAGGGTATTGTAATTACGACTAAAAGAATGCGAGAGGCATGAGTTAAAGCTATTACACGATCATCCCCTCCCATCTCCCGGCCTATAATGGTCATATCATTTAAGCCTCCGGGAGATGCGGAAAAATACGCGGTCACTATGCCGTAATTTCCAAATCTTTTTAGATAAAACAGCACTATTGCCATTGCAATAATGCCATAAACTAACATGCTTCCTACTGATATTATCCAATCATCAATTCTTTGAATAAGGTTAGGGCTGAATTGGCTACCTAACATTACACCAATAAACACGACCATAATTTGGCGCAAAATATTTGGTAGTCGTACGGGCACTCCAAAAAGGGCCGCAGTAGTTACAAATACCATTGCGCCCAACATCCAAGGTAGTGGCATTTTTAAAAATGCAAAAACAAAGCCACCGAAAGCTCCAATCAAGATAGCTAAAACCACCGATCCATTAGAAGCACCAGCGGTTAAGTTCTCGCCGCCTTCTTTGGATAGGATTCCTTTTTCAGTTTCGTTTTTGGTTTTTGATATTGATTTTACTTTGAGCTTATCTTTCTTAAACAACATTTTGAATGGCCTAGTCGACTATTTTCCCTAACCGCACTGCGGTCTGATCTTTATTGGGGTGAAGAGACGGCATTATCAACAGACAATTATCATAAGGTGTATGAATCTCTCTGTTCCCATCTGTCGCAAGCAATGTACCTGCTTGGGGGATGGATTCCATGCCAACGTATGGTTTTATAAATTGAAAAAATTCACTTTCTGCAGTAATTAAATCTGTTATCTGAATTAACGTTTGTGCCGCAGGCTCTTCTGAGTCCAACCAATCATTAATTAATGTTTGGGGCGCTGAACCCGTGTTAGCAAGAAACCGAATTGTGGTTTCCCGAGCTACTGCGACGCTATGTTCACTCCAATGCTGGCCGCATTCCACGAGTAGGGAGCTACGTGGACTCTTTGGATCTGAAAAAAAATCATAGTCGCGCATTCTCCGTCCTGACTTATGACCCTTATCTATTACCACAAATTTCGGTGCGCCTACTATTTTTGCTAGTTGGCGGCCTTTTTTTAATGAGCCACATAGCATCAATGGCGGAGTAGGGTGTTGCATAGAATGTATATCTAAAAGTAAATCTACTGTGTCTAGTATTGGCTTGATTTCTAGACAACGGTTAATTTCATAACTTTCTTGATTACTTAATAAACTGGGCGTATCCCAGAGCCGATTCATGTCATCGTGTATAAACCGCGACAACCATGGATAATCGTGGTTGAATTGTTCGAATGCTAAAACGTTACAAAAACCAAATGTAACAGTTCCGCGTAATGGACGAAAATTGGCCTGAAGAAGCTCATCAAGCACGACTGCTCCACATAATTCATTACCATGAACAAGGGCTGTAATCATGATATGGGGCCCAGGTTCAGCGGCTGTGAAGCTGTTGAAATAATCGATCCCTGTATTGCTTTTCCGGTAGATAGAGATGTCCGGTGGATCAATTTGGATAGGATAGTTGGCTAGTGTAGGCACAGTTTGTTGTACATCCGAGATTTTTTGTAAAGTATTGAATTCATTGGTATTTCCGATATGGAAGTTTTCAAAGGACTTAACGTGTCAAAAGTAAAAGATTAAAATCCTAAATTTATTTTCAAAATAAAATCACACAATTTATATTAGGATATTATTTAGTTTCAGGGAGAGAATTGTTCCTTAAGAACTCGTTCGTCCAAATTATGGTCTGGATCATAAAGCAACCTTAATCCTATGCTTCGATCTTCTGTTATTGTTACAGTATCAATGTCTCGTACTTCTGTGGAGTCAGCTGTTGCACTAACGGGGCGTTTTTCTATATCTATGGCCTTAATAATGATTTTGGCATTGCGTTCGATGAGTGCCCCGCGCCATCGTCTTGGCCGAAAAGCACTAATTGGCGTTATAGCGAGTATTCCTGCCCCTAGGGGAATTATAGGCCCGTGAGCAGAAAGATTATATGCTGTGCTGCCGGCGGGTGTAGAAACAATTATACCATCGCATAATAGTTCTTCCATACGAACAGTGTTGTCGATTTTTATTTGGATTTTTGCGGTTTGGGATGATTGTCGAAGTAATGACACCTCATTAATTGCTAGCGCTTCTTCTATTTTCCCGGTTTTTCTTTTAACCTGCATTCGTAGAGGATGGAGTGTCACTAAGGTTGCGGCTCTTATTCTTTGTATTAGATGTTCTTCATTATACTCATTCATCAAAAACCCAACTGTGCCCCGGTTCATGCCAAAGACTTTAACTGGTTTCTGGATATGATGCCTAAGCGTCTCTAGCATCATTCCATCTCCACCTAAAGCGATAATGACGTCTGCTTCATCCTCTGGCACATGGTTATAATTTTTTTCAAGGGATTCTTTCGCGCTTATAGCTTGATCCGAAGGTGACGCTATGAAAGTGATTTTTGGATCTGACATTACTTAACTGCTCAAGTTTCAATTAAATGTTTTGGGTTGAATATACTATTCGGTTTGTTAAAAACCACCTTAGCCTTTCGGTTAAAAATGGCGGACGGAATTTTCAGTATATTTGGATAGATTATGTACTTTAAATTTAGGCGCTAAAAGATTTTATGTCCCCCAAGGTTTGATGGTCTCTTTTAATGTAATATACCCATCAAGAAAACCTGGTCGTTTGCTTGAATAAACGGAGTCGAATTTAGCTAGCGCATCATCCAACCATAATTGGAGCGCTGTGTCATTTGGGTTGGCGTCTAGATAGGCGTTCCGTATCAAAACAAAATGAATTCGGGGGTCATATGGTTGTTTTGTGCCGCCCATAGATTCGTCGCCATCTAATAAGCGAAGCAGCATCGCGTCGGCTGACCCTAACGTCTGCTCATGTATGGGTGGTCCGGCCATTCGATGCATGATTGAAGTCATATCCCTGCCATTCCCGGTAATATATCCCATATCAGACCATAGCTTGCCAATTTCTATGTCCTGCCCTAGGTGTTGGGTGAGGCGCTGAGCAAAAGCGCGAAGGGGATCAGATACGTCTGCCATGAGGTCGGTTAATCGATCGCCATCGAGATCAGTCGCCAAAACTATACAATCTCTCTGCTCGATTAGATCCCACAATAATAGACCATAGTTTGTATCGGCAATATGTTGTTCAATACGACCCTCCCATTCATTCATTCCGTCTTTAAAGTCTGATGGCAGCAAGGCAATGATTTTATCAATGTTTTCTTTATGCTCTTCATAAGGATCAACGGCATATTTTCGGCCGACTTCAAATTTTGTGCCTTTTAGCAACCAAGTATGTAATCCTGCATTAATTCCATCTTCCATAGCCTGTGTGGGTTTCATAGCAACTCGACCTAGCTTTCCAGTTTCGTGAACCATCTTAAGGAACAGGCGGTTTGCATAGGCCATTTGTATGCCAGGGGAGTTCATTTCTGAGTGGACCAGGCCGCTTTCGGCATTTACTGAAAATTTTGGTCGATTTTGTGAATAAGGTAGACAAGGCATACATCTCACAGCAGTAATTGGACCATACGGTCTTACATTACAATAAACGCCGGCTTGGGTTCGTAATGGTGCATTGCCTGATTTCCCCATCACCACAACCCTTCCACCTGCCGTATCGTTTACATACGCATCGCCAGCTGTTGACCACTTGATCGAAGTGAACGGCATGTTACCGAACCAAGCTAAACAAGCTAATTTCGTGTCATGACGGTATTGGGACCACATGGGGATCCCGTAAAATGGTAAACCGAGGATATCTGCAGCCGCTATGGTCCCAAGAAGAGCGTAAGCGTCGGTAAGAGAGTGTGAGACTGGTTTCAAATCAGTATCAAAATTACCGCCTTTCCATACAATAGCGTCGGGATATCCTGTTGGACGAATATCTGTGGGTTCATAGAGTTTTTCAATGAGACTAAATAGATCGCCTCCGTTGGCTTCGGTTCGTGCAATTGACATAAGATCGATCATTTACGCCTCTTTAAAGTAAGATGTTGAATGAACACTGTTTAAATTTAATAACTAGCCACTAAGGTCCAAAAAATTGAATCCGCTTCTTCATGTTTTTCGAGTTACTTTTTTTAGTTATCCCAAACCAAAAACCCGGATACAGAAAGAGCTATTTTTTCGTTTCTGACATAAGTTTCGAATTTTTGTGTTTATATTAAAACTGACGCCTATTCCCTTTTAAGATCTTTTTGATTTCCGTTGAGAATTGATATCACATTGTTCGGGGAATCCACTACTGTCATGATGTTTTCATTTTCGCTTTTGCTGAAACCTTCAGTAATGCTGTGCCTTATTAAAGCTATAAACGGATCCCAGTAACGGTTTATGTTGACTAGTATAATTGGTTTTGCCAAGAGCCCAAGCGTAGTCCAAGTAATGACCTCCATAGTTTCATCAAATGTACCCACGCCGCCTGGAAGGGAGATAAATGCATCTGATTTACTGTACATCAAACGTTTTCGTTGATGCATGTCATTTGTGACTAGTAATCTATGTAATCTATTATGAGAAATTTCGGCTTCTTGGAGAAAGTTAGGGATTACGCCTGTCACTGTACTCCCCGATTCGATAGCAGCATCTGCGACTATACCCATCAAACCCAGACAGCCACCACCATATATTAAATTTATTTTCGAACTACCTAGAGCTTTTCCGAGTTCATAAGCAGCATCCGCGTAGGCACTCAACTTCCCTATGGATGAGCCACAGAATACACAAACAGTCTTTTGGTTTTTCATCCCTGTGTCTATTTCATTACTTGGCGTTAAGGTCAAGTTAACATTCATTTTTCTCAAACATTGCGCCGGATGGGTTCTCCGGTTTATTGTTTGGAAAATCTGATGGAGTCTCCAACCATGATTTCCCGACCCATTGCTATAGGGCTTGTAGGCGTGATCGTGGTCATTGTGGCTATTCTCTTGAATTATTTACCAAATGAGGAATTAAAATCTTCAAGATTGGATAGGTCTTCTGAGAAGCAAGGGGAGGAGTATAGTACTCAAAGTCAAGCAAAAGGCCCCGTAACTGCGGCTAAAACGGCTGAAAAAATAGAAAATCGAGTTAAATCTTCCTCTTTAAATAAATCGAACAGCTCGAAAGGATCGCATAAGTCTGGAATACAACCTAGTTTTGGTCTCGTTCGCTTGGATCCGGAGGGCAACGTTGTTATAGCTGGACATGCTGCTCCTAATTCGGAAATCGAAATACGATTCGGCGAAGAAATCCTTGGAAAAGTAAAAGCTGACGGTAGGGGCGAGTGGGTTTTTGTTCCCAACGCGCCGTTAAAGCCAGGCAGTAAGGTGCTTACTTTAGCTGATGTTACTAATCCTGATATTCCGTTGGAGTCAAAAAAAGCATTCGTATTGATAGTCCCAGAACCAGGTAAAGACATTGCAGGTAGATTGAAGCCTGCTGATCGCACACCTTTAGTAATGGCGGTGCCAAGAACCGAGGCTTTGGATGCAGAAACTCGGGTAGTCCAATCTCCTAAAGTTCAATTGGCTGAGAAAAAACAACCCTCCAATCTCCCTAAACAAAATGAAATTAACTTGGCTTTAAAAAAGAAAAAAAATCAACTAGTTAGCAACCCACTACAATCGAAAAAAGAAGTTGATGCCGTTATTTTAGAAACCATCGATTATAATGCTGCGGGGAAAGTTATTTTTAGTGGAAAATCCGGCTCAAATTCTATTAATCATATTTATGTCGACAATAAACTTGTTGGCCGAGTCGAATCTGATTCACAGGGTAAATGGACCCTGACCGTGAAAGAAATTCTCAATCCCGGGACTCATATGATTCGAATCGATAAGGTTGGCGAGAACGGTCAAGTTTTGGCCCGCATCGAATTACCTTTCGTTCGTTCAAGTCCGCTTACGGATATTCCGGATGGCCATATCGTAATCATACAGCCAGGTAACAACCTTTGGAGTATAGCTTCGAGAGTCTACGGTAGTGGATTGCGATACACCGATATTTTTGAGGCTAATTCTGATCAAATCCGAGATCCTAACCTTATTTATCCGGGACAGGTTTTTGGACTGCCACGCATAAACTGATAGATGTATTAAGACATGAAATTTAAACTCGACGATGGAAAGCAGTTGAAAAGCTTTTTAGTTCCTATAGCAAGAGAAGGATGGGTGTTTATCGCTCTATTTACAATAGGTACTCTTTTTCTATTTTTTGCAGCACAACCTCTGGGTTGGCTAGGGATTATTGCAACACTTTGGTGTATTTATTTTTTTAGAAATCCTAATCGCGTTACTCCGCAGCGTATGGGATTAGTTGTTACTCCAGCCGACGGGATGGTGCAAAGTATAATAGAAACCCCTCCACCCAAGCAGCTGGAAATGGCCTTGGAACCTGTGACAAGAATTAGTATTTTTATGAATGTTTTTGATTGTCATGTGAATCGCGTTCCAAGCGATAGTAGGATCGGCAAATTAGTGTATGTTCCAGGCCGGTTTGTTAATGCGGCATTTGATAAAGCGAGCGACGACAATGAAAGGCAGCTTATCCGTTTTGATTTGGAAGATGGGCGATATTTAGCGGCAGTTCAAATTGCTGGACTTATCGCCCGCCGTATAGTTTGTTATCTTCGAGAAAACCAGTCGGTAGTTGCTGGCGAGCGATTTGGTTTGATTCGCTTTGGCAGCAGAGTGGACGTGTATCTGCCTTCGAAGGTTAAACCCTTGGTGATTGTAGGACAACGGTGTATAGCCGGTGAAACGGTATTAGCAGATTTGGATTCTAATGAAGCGGCGCGTCAGGGTAAAATACGCTGAAAATGGATTTAGAGCGTTAATATAATGGGTGTTCAGCGAAATAAACGTAGATTTCGGATAATGTCGCTAAGCACACTGATCCCAAACCTCATCACCGTGATGGCATTATGCTCTGGCCTTACTGGTGTGAGATTTGCTTTTCAGGAGCGATGGGAATTTGCGGTGGCCGCTATTGTAATGGCGGCGATTTTTGATGCCCTAGATGGCCGCATGGCTCGTCTATTGAAGGGGCAAAGTAGATTCGGGGCGGAACTTGATTCCTTGTCAGACTTTATTAGTTTTGGAGTCGCTCCAGCATTGATATTATTTTTATGGACAACTCAGGAAGTCCGCGGATTTGGTTGGATGAGCTCACTTTTCTTCGCGACGTGTATGGCTCTTAGATTGGCTAGATTCAATACACACCTAGATGACTTCGACCCGCGTTTCTTTGCAAATAGATTTTTTTCGGGAGTTCCCGCACCGGCAGCGGCTGGTTTAGCGTGTTTGCCTTTGATTTTAAGTTTTGAATTTGGATCGACATTTGTATCTAATCCTCATTTGGTGGCAACTTGGATGTCTATCATTGGATTAATGATGGTTAGTAGCGTTCCAACATTTTCGTTTAAGGCAACAAAATTACCGCAAAAACTAATTTTACCTGTTTTATTAGTTGCTGGTCTATTTATTGCGGCGATACTTAGTGAGCCCTGGTTATCATTGGGCAGTTTGATCATTATTTATCTTTTAACAATTCCCATAAGTTTCCGATCTTATCGACGTTTAATAAACTTGTACGAGTTGAGCGATCGAGATCAAGAAAAACAGAATCCCAAAGAAAATCACAAACAATAATTGCGTTCATCCGCTTGTCTCTATTTATGCGCGTATTTTAATTGTCGCGAAAACGTTGAAGATGAATAAGTATTGGATAAATAATGCTAGTATTAGAACTACAAAAAATGCCAACGGCTCCCGTGGTCTAAGTAAAATCAATGATGAAACAACGTCGAAGTTGCTTAGTTGTTTTGCACGAGGTGTTTTGGATTTCTCCACGACGCTAGATTATGACGAAATATCAAAGCGCATGGAGTGATGATAAGAGTCAAAATAGTGGCAAATCCTAACCCGAACACGATCGCGGTCGATAACGAAACCCACCATTGAGTCGATGGGGCATTTACTACGATATCCCGGGTAAAGAAATTTATATTAGTTTGTAATACCATTGGCATCAGCCCCAGTATTGTTGTGATAGTAGTTAATAAAACGGGCCTCAAACGTTGAGCCCCAGTTCGAAGGACGGCATCAAAAATGGTTGATGAATCGCGTTTGATTCGATCAAAAGTATCTATTAGAACTATATTATTATTAACTACAATACCGGCTAGAGAGATTACACCAACGCCAGTCATTACAATGCCAAAAGGTTTACCTGTTGCTAAAAGACCTAGCATTACACCGATAGTAGACATTATGACTGCGGAAAGAATCAAAAAAGCGCTGTAAAAACTATTAAATTGGGTAATCAAAATTATCGCCATAATAAAAAGTGCGGCTCCAAAAGCCTTTATAAGAAAAGCCTTTGCCTCATTCTGCTTTTCGTCCTCTCCCTTAAAGACTACCTGCACGCTTTGAGGAAGTTGTGCATTAGAGACCCATTTCCTTATTTGCTTTACTTTGTCATCTGCTAACACACCCGGTAAAACATCAGCTTTGATCGTCATTGTCCTCTGTGATTGTATTCTTTTTATGTTAGCTACACTGGTTTTAGGCGTCCACTCTACAAAGCTGTTGACTGGCACTAAGCCTTTGTTTGACATAATGCGGATTTTTGGAAGTTGATTTAACTTCCTGTATGCTTTGGGATAACGAACAACCACGTCTATTTCGTCTTCGCTGTCATCAGGGCGGTATTCGGTTATTTTTAGCCCTTTTGTTATCAATTGTACGTAATTGCCGACTAAAGCGACGTCTATACCAAATTTAGCAGCCTTTGCTCTATTAATCTGTAATTGCCACTCTATAGCAGGGATATCTCTGTCATCTTCTATATTCGTTAGACCATCAATTTTATTTAAATAGCCTCGGATTGTTTTTACCGTTGGTGCCAAATGCTGCTGATTTTTAGATCTAATCTGAATTTCGATCGGCTTTCCACTTGGCGGACCGGCTTCTTTTTTGACCCATTCGACGATTATCCCAGGATGACGTATAGATGCTTTCTGTAATATTAGCTGCAAAATATCATTGGCGGGTGGCCGTTCTCGCCAATCTTTAAATTGTAATTGAAAAAACCCGATTATATCTTTTGCCAGATTCTGGCCGCGCCCGCTGGGTTTTCCCACAAAGGTGTAAACCGATTTGAACGTGTTTAGAGCAAGGATATCATCCTCTACGGCGTAAATTAATCTCGCTTTTTCTTCTAATGAAAGATTTCCTCTCGCGTGGACAAAAACTTTAGCGCTGTCAGGTTCCACTTCAGGAAAAAATTCAACTCCGTTGCCAGCTACCATGTAGAGATACTGCACTGTGATAAGTGTTAAAAAAGCTCCTAACAATACTTTCCCCGGATGATTTAAGGCATGGCGGAGTATGTAGATATAAGCGCCTGTTAATCCTGTAATCGTTGATAGATCGCCTTTTTCACTTATAGCTAAGAAAGACCTATGTTTTTGATCTTTGCTGTTAATGCTGCCTATCCTTGCTCCCAAAGTAGGTACAAATAATAGTGCCATTAAAAGAGATGCACTTAAGGTAGCCACTAAGGTAATAGGTAAAAACTTCATGAATTGACCAACTATACCAGGCCAAAAAATTAGAGGCATAAATGCTGCCAATGTTGTAGCGGTGGACGCGATTATGGGCCAGGCCATTCTTTTAGCCGAATCTCCATATGCTTGATAACGAGATGCGCCAGCAGTCATTCTGCGGTCTGCAAACTCTGTAACTACAATGGCGCCATCTACTAACATGCCTACGGCTAATATAAGGCTAAAAAGTACGACAATATTTATTGTTAGGCCCAAGCTTGTCAGTACCAGAATTCCAAGTAGAAATGAACCTGGAATGGATATACCGACTAGTACTCCTGATCGCCATCCTAAAGCGCCAATTACAATAATTAAAACGAGTATAATTGCACTTATAATATTGTTTTGGAGATCGGATAACATGCTCTTTATTCGAGCTGATCTATCTTGAGAATAAGTTAATGTAACCCCTGTTGGCCAGTTCTTCTTTTCCTGTTCCGTGACTTTTCGCACTCTTTCTATGGTTTCGATTATGTTACGGCCCAAACGTTTAGATACCTCAAGCCCTATCGATGATTCGCCAGAGATGCGGGCATGAGACGCTCTATCTTTGAACGTGCGCCGAACATTGGCTATATCGCCAATAGTTACTACAGAATTCCCTTTTACCTTGACTGGCTGATTGAGAATATCAGCTAAACCTTCATACAGTCCTGGAACCTTAATAGCGAATTTACCACTTCCAGTGTCAAGATTTCCTGCCGCCACCAACAAGTTAGAGCGATTGACGGCTTCCAATACGGCGGAGGAGTTTATTTTATAGCTCTCTAAGCTTAGTGGATCGATAATAATTTCAATTAATTCTTCTCTGTTTCCTGTCAACTTAACATCAAGAACATTTCCTAAATCTTGGATTCGATCGCGCAAGTTCTGGGCGAGGCGCAGTAGTGTGCGTTCTGGTAATTTTCCCGATAATGTGACCACGATCACCGGAAATAAGCTAAAATTCACTTCATGTATCGTGGGTTCATCTGAGTCATTGGGCAGATTTGATTTGGCAATATCTACTTTTTCGCGAACGTCTGAAAGCGCCTTTTTGGCATCAAAACCCGCATGAAATTCTAAAACAAGATTGGCTCCTCCTTCGTAAGAAGAACTGCGCATTTCTTTTAATCCCTCTATCCCCCTTAATTTGGTTTCTAAAGGGCGCAATAAAAGTCGTTCGCCATCCTCCGGTGATATGCCTTCGTGGTGTATTCGAACATATATCATGGGAATGTTTACATCTGGATCCGATTCTTTGGGGATTTCTACATACGCGACCGATCCAGCAATAATAACCAGTAATAGAACAGAAAGGGTTGTGCGAAATCGCAAAAGAGCAGAATCAATAATTTTGTTCACGATTTAGTGCCGCTAGTTTCGGATTCGAGGACGGGTTTAACAATCTGACCTTCTGCAACAAAACCTTGACCAACTACTATGATATCACAAATTGTGGGTAAGCCGGTTATGAAGATGTCACGATCAGTCCCTCCAACAATTTGCACGGGCATGAAATTTACTTTATTTTCCTCATTCACTGTTTGCAAACCTAATTGGCCCTTAGAATTTAATGAAAAAAATGCAGCAGAAACCCTATGTGCTGGAACAGGTGGCAGCGAAAGTGTCATTTCGGCGGTGATGCCTTGAACTAAATCATTCTTGGGATTTGGTATCTCCATTTCTACTTTGAAAGTTCGAGTATTTGGTTCTGCAGAGGAGCTTATGTACCGTATTTTTCCTTTTAAAATAGTCCCGTCCGGCAAACGCCCTTTAGCATCCTGTCCCTCTCGTAATTGGAGATAATTTTTTTCTGATACAAAGGCGGATATTAGTAATGGGTCTAGATCAATGAGATGTCCGATAGGATCGCTTTTTTTTAATACATCTCCGATTTCCACAAATCGTTGATCAAAAACACCATCAAACGGCGCTCTTATTATCATGTTCTTGAGATCGGTTTTAGCGCGTTTTAGCGTTGCTTTAGCAGACTCCAAGTTGGCAAAGGCTGCGGCATGTTGAGTTTTTGCCTCAAATCCTCGTTCCATTAGTTTCTCAGCTGCGGCATACTCTATTTCTCTTTGCTTGACTCTAGCTGAGGCTTCTCGCACGCGCATAGGTCTGTCTTCTGGATCTAATTTAACTAAGACTTGCCCGTTTTTAACGTCGCTTCCTTCTCGAGCTTTAATTTCTGCGATCCGACCTGAAGCCTGAGAGCGAATTTTAATTTGACGCGAACCTTCAGTTTGTCCACTCAGAATTGTCGTGGAAGAATAATTTATAGCTTTGACACGTCGGGTCCTGACTTTGAACGTATCCGGCTTCAAAGATTTTTGCTGATACTGGGGGTGGCGGTTTTTTGGGGTTGTTTCTAGGTTAAATTGCCCAGATAAAATCCATGCTGTAACCCCGAGGCCGAGTAAAATAGCAGTTACCAAAGAGCCTTTAGTTTTCATTCAACTTCCACGTAGTGGCATAAATGGTTCTACTTAATACGGTTAAAAGTAATCAAAAGATCAATCCTTGAGAAGTAATCTCTAAAAAGTTTCTAACCATGGCCTTAGTTCAATCTCCCATGCCCAAGAACTTTGGTGTTGGCGATGGAACTGCAAATAGGTCTCTGCTATTGAATCGGCGTCAAGCATACTGTTATCGCCCGGATCACGCCGTTCTGGCCTATGTTCAGCCTTAATTCCTCCGTCGATGACGAAATGACCGATATGAATATTTTGAGGATGAAGTTCTCTGGCTAAAGCTTGGGCTAGGCCGCGAAGGCCAAATTTCCCCATAGCAAAAACGGAAGACCTTGGATAGCCTTTAACTCCGGCTGATGCGCCGGTGAAAAAAATGCTGCCACTTCCACGCTGCAACATCCTTTTGGCGGCTTGTTGAGCAACAAGAAAAGCGCCAAAACAGGTGATATTTACGGCATCACGAGTTTCAACAGGGTCGCAATCTATTATGGCCCCCCGAACTCTCGAAGACGGGTTGTAGACTACTAAATTAGGAGTTCCAAAAGATTCGTCTAGCATTTCGAACAGGTGCTTCACGCTATCTATATTACCCGCATCACAATTGTAGACTTGGGCACTGGTTTCGGAAGCTAGAGCTGAGAGTTTATCGGTGTTGCGAGCTGCAATAGCAACTTTAATTCCGTTTTTGGACAACAACTTTGTCAGGGAAGTACTTAAACCCGGTCCAGTTCCTACGATAAGAGCTGACTCACTCATTTAATTATCCTTTCTTTACTTTCGACGCGGGCGGCCGAATCACATCAAATGGAGCAGGATATTCGCCAACAGGAACTTCGATCACAGTTGGTTTATTTGCAGAGAAACCTATTTCAATTGCTTCTTTTAGAGTAGTTGGTGTGTCAGCACGAAGGCCGAGTGCTCCAAAACTTTGGGCGAGTTTAACAAAATTGGGATTGGTGAACTTAGATCCAATTTCTCGGCCCTCATAAAGGTTGCGTTGCATTCTTAATACGTTTCCGTAAGCTCCGTCGGCAAAGACAATTGCAACTAAATTGATTCCGTGATGAACGGCAGTTGCTATTTCAGGCATTGTATACATAAAACCTCCATCGCCGTTAATGGAAAGAACTGGTCTGTGCATATTTCCAACCTTAACACCTAATGCTGTGGCATAACCATATCCAAGAGTACCTTGATACCCGGGTGTGATCATAGAGCGAGGATTATAAACGGGGAATCCCACACGGGCGACGTACCCAATTTGGGTAAATTCGTCAACAAATAGACCATCTTCGGGGAGTGCCTCTCGAATAGCTCTTAACCAAGTTAGTTGAGGACCTACTTGCCTTTCCATAATAGATACTGCTTGTTGCTTTAACTCCAACATCTCTTCTCTTCGTGAAATTCTTTTGATGTTGTGTTTATTGGTGGCATTAAAAATTGCACGAGTTGCTTCTGCAGCATCAGCTAGGATCCCAACCGTCGGTTTCATTATTCTGTTCAGTTCCACCGGATCAATATCTACATGAATAATCTTCAAATCTTCATCCATGCCCCAAGTCATTCTTTCCGTTTGTAGCCTGCATCCTATGGCGATTGCTACATCACAACTTCTCCATAATATAGAGCCAGCAGTATTTACGTGAGCAAGATAATGTCGTTCATCTAAAACGCCCCTGCCATTTTGATAGGATATTACTGGTGCCTGCAGCATTTCTGCCAAAGCGCGGATTTCCTCGCAGGCGTCGTAAGCGCCCCCCCCAACAAATATCATTGGTTGTTTGGCCATTCCAAGTAGTTTGGCAGCTTTTTCAATTAAATCGGGATCTGGAATCGGAGGCACATCACCATATGTTTTATCCCTTAGTTCTATGTGGCTTTCTTTCCGCATAATGTCCATAGCCATTTCTAATCCGACTGGTCTTGGTCTTCCAGAGCGTAAATGTCTAAAAACATCGGTAATGGCAGAAGGTGTTTGTGTTGGATCTTCGATACGAGTAGAAAATTTGGTTAAGTTTTTCATTATTCCTAATTGGTCAGGGATTTCGTGTAACATACCGTAGCCGCGCCCAATGGTGGTAGATGGAATTTGGCCTGTTATAGCCAAAACCTTGGCATTACATGCAAATGCGGTAGATAGAGCTGCTGTTGTATTTAAAAGTCCTGGACCTGGAACGACCGCGTATGCCCCGATTTTTCCGGTGGATTGAGCATACCCAAATGCCATGTAAGCAACTCCTTGCTCGTGCCTCGCATTGATGACGTTAATAGCATGTCTTGCGTCGTGAAGCGCATTGAACATGGGATCGAGTTGGATGCCTGGTAATCCAAAAATAACTTCCAGACCTTCGTTGATTAACGATTTAACCAGTGCCTCCCCGCCGGTCATTTTTTCGGCACTTTGCTTTGCCATGCTAACTCCCCGCCATCTTCATGTTTTGATTATTAATAGCAGTGAGAATTCGATTTGGCGTTAAAGGCATATCTATGTGTTTGATTTCAAAATGTCTCAGGGCATCATGAACAGCATTTAAGATAGGGCCTGGACCCCCGATCGAAGATAATTCTCCCACTCCTTTAACATCAAGAAGACTATTAGGGCTGCTTGTTGGTAACCAAAAAAGATTAAAAGATGTAAGTTCATCAGCTCTTGGGATTGCATAATCCATCAAAGATCCTGTTAATGGTTGCCCATAATCATTGTAGATTACTCTTTCCATTAATACCTCTCCCGCTGCTTGGGCAAGCCCTCCCATAATTTGACCTGCAGCACTAGCTTGGTTAACTACCCGACCCAAATCATCAACTCCTGTTATTCTATCAATGAATACTTGGCCTGTTTTGGGATCAAGCTCTATTTCGATAACATAAGCACCATTTGGAAACGTAGTATGTTTTCCCTTAAATGTTAGTTCACCTACGCAACCTTGCGGATTTTGGTCTCCTACCGGTAAGTCTGTAAGTTTGGATTGATGGGTAGCTAATTCACCTAGGGAGATAAATCTATCGGTGCCTACAATTCTTAATATTCCAGATTCATATTCTATATCTTCTACAGCCGTTTCAAGAATATCAGCACTTAGGTGGCGTGCTCGATCTATCATGGCCAAAGCCGACCTATGCACTGTGTTAGCTGTAACAGGCAAAAGATTGGATCCTCCCGTAGAGCCCCCTTTCAAAATCAGATCGCTATCGCCTTGTTTGATTTTGATTCGATCAATTGATATTCCAAGTGCCTCAGAAACGATTATAGCAAGTGTGGACCTGTGTCCCTGACCGCTATCTTGACTACTTGTAAGGACCCGAATGGTGCCATCAGACAAAGCTCGAACTTGGGTGCGTTCTGCTACCGACCCGCCCGACGCATGTAGATGCACTCCTGCAGCGCGCCCCCTTAGGCGACCTTTTTTTTGTGTGTCAGATTCCCGAATTCCATAACCTGACCAATCGGCTAACGATAGGGCTTGATTAAGAATCAGAGGAAAATTTCCAGCATCTATTTCCTCTCCCATAGGTGTTCGATACGGTATATCGCTGGGACCTATTAAATTCTTTCGCCGAAGCTCAATTTTATCAATTTCCAAAATATCAGCAGCATAGTCAATTATTCTCTCTAAAGTGGCCACGGTTTCTGGTTTCCCCGCCCCGCGATAAGCGTCGGTAGGCGGCGCATTGGTAAAAACGGCTCTAACTTTGTAGTGTAATGCGGGGATTTTATAGTTGTGCCCAAAAGTTCGGCACGCTCCACTAGTAAAAATGGAAGGTGATACTGTATTTATGTAAGCACCTAAGTCACCGTCGGCCTCTATACGGAAAGCCAAGAAACGTCCATTTGTGTCAAGTGCCAAGGTTGCGTTGTCTATTCGTCCGCGTCCCTGGGCATCACAGAAGAACATTTCACTACGGGTGGCGGTCCATTTGACGGGACGGCGAATATCGCGGGTGGCAACAAGGCAAAGTACTTGTTCGGGATAGGGCCAAATTTTGACGGCAAAACTTCCTCCAACCTCGGGAGTAATTACTCGAAGCTGCTGCTCTTTACAGTCTAGAATGTCAGCCAACGCAGACCGGAGTAGAACGGTTCCTTGGCTAGGTGTCATAAGAGTCCAACGGTTTTCAGATGGGTGGTAGGTGGCTATTGCTCCCCTTGGTTCTATTGGATTGATAACTATGCGAGGGTGCTGGACCCTTAGTTGTATGACATGCCCTGCTTTCCGAATGGCTGCATCTGTGTCTTCTAAATTTCCTAGTTCCCAGCAAAAACTCACATTATTAGGTGCTTGTGGCCAAATAATTGGAGCATCTGGAAGGACTGAAATTCCTGAATCTTTAATTACGGGCATTTCTTGAAATTTGACTTTTATACGCTCTGAGGCAGAAATTGCTGCATGCTCGTTTCGTGCTACTACAAATGCTATAGGTTGCCCAACGTATTTGACTTCATCGCGAGCAAGAACTGGTCGTTCTGGTTCGATCATAAGTGTTTGATTTGTAGCGCTTATAGGTGTCCTACATCTAAGAGGCCTTATTCCTAAATTATCCAAGTCTCTCTGCGTATAAATGGCGAGCACGTCATCGGAAGAAAGAGCAGCATTTAAATCAAGAGAGAGAATTTTTCCGTGGGCTATCGGGGACCGGTATACCACACCAAATGTCGTTTCGTCCGGTAAAAAGTCATCCGTATAGGTTCCTGATCCCGTTAGAAACCGTGTATTTTCATTTTCGATCGTATTTTCGATTGTTTTGATCCGTTTAGTAAATAGGAATTAAATCGGTAGATTTGTGGACACGCAGAGTCAACAGTTAAGCGGACGAATTTCTCATGAGATGTCGGGGAGCGATGACGGAGAGGGTTAGTAAGAGGTATGATAATGACTTCCCGTGCTGATCTAGGTTTAGTGCGCTGTTCACTCCACCTTGAAGCACATCATCGATTACAAAATTTAGCGCTGGTAAATTGGGTAGTTCATAGCGAGTGACATTGGTGGCACCTTTATGAGTAAATAGTTCGAGGACCCGACTCTCCGTCACTTGATCAAGGATTAGTTCATAAGCCCTATTATCATACGGTATTAAACTAATATTAGATCGGTTGCCTTTATCCCCAGCTCTGGCATGTGCAACTTCATGCAATCGTGTAGGAACACGTTCATCAGATAAAATCAATATTATGCCTCCAAAATAGTTACTTTTGGTATGATCTTGGTTCTATCGATAAGAATTGACGCTGTTTGGACCTGATCTGTTAGATGTTCCCGAAACCCTCCGCCAGCTGCTGGGCCACTGCAATAAAGGCTAAGCATCTCTTGGTTGATACGTTCTATGCTTTCTTTATCATGCCCCTTAGAAGCGATTCGTATCCGATAATCCCCGTCGTTTGGCCAAGTTCCCCTATTTGCACCTTCTCCTCCATCTCCATCATGTACACTCATAGTACCAAGTATATCAAATCTTAAGGCACAATTAGTTCCAATTTTCCGATATCTTTGTTTAAGCACATCAATCGCTAACCTAGCCCGGTGGAAAGCGTTTGGTCCGGCATAACTCATTTCAGCTTCCCCCATCCAACCGCCGTTGATGCTAACGGTAGCTTTTAGAGTGTCTGGGCGCGGTTTGCCTTGGGCTCCTGATACTTGAACCCTGTCAGGGCCTATTTGATGTACAGTTACTTTAGAAATGTCTAAAATCACATCTGCGGTAAAATAGTTGCTAGGATCATGAATTTCATAGAGTAATTGTTCTTTGACAGTTTGTGGCGAGACGATTCCGCCAGTGTTATCTGCCTTTGTCATTATTATTGATCCGTCTTGTCCCACTTCCGCTATCGGGAATCCAACGTTTGCTAAATCAGGGACATCTTTATAGCCTGGATCTGCAAAATAGGCGCCTGTGACCTGCCCACCACATTCAAGAAGATGACCTGCCATGGTTCCGGCTGCCAAGTGGTGCCAATCATTTTCACCCCAACTAAATTCATGGATTAGAGGTCCAAGGACTAGTGCTGGATCCGTGCAACGACCCACCACCACCACGTCTGCTTTTTGTGCTAAAGCGTTGGCGATTGGTTTTGCTCCCAAATAAACATTAGCGGCTACGACCTCGTTTTCACCTATATCTAGCCCTTCTATGGTAGAATGGCTTCGAATTTGTTCATCTGACATAACTTGAAAAAGATCGTCACCTTCGATGATAGCTATTCTAATCTCACCACATCCGAGCTCTCGAGCAATTTCCGAAATTTTTTTCGCGCCACCATGTGGGTTGGCGGCACCAAAATTAGAAACAATTTTAATATCAGCAGCAAGGCACTTTTTTAATATTGGACGTACATAAGACTCTAAAAAAGGCGAATATCCGTGTTCCGGATCCCGTTGACGATGTTTTTGCGCCAATGCCAGAGTTCTTTCAGCTAAAGTCTCAAATATTAAATATCGTGGTCCCTTCCTACGGGATAATGTTTCCACTACCGGGATTGCTGCATCCACTCGATCACCAGAAAACCCTGCTCCGCACCCAATATGAACAACTGGTTTATCCATTTTCCCCTTCTCCCGTATTTGCCGAATATTTTAACCTATTAACCTAAATCGTTTTAATACGCTTTGGGTAGTTTTTGTGTTTCAGTTATTTTGCTATGTTGTCAATAGCATGTTTTAAAAACAGGAAATAAACGCTCGCTGAAAGAGCTATGCTGGATTTAATTTTATTGGAACCTATAAACGAGTCGCATTCCATTTCATTTGTAGTAATATTCATAAAATAGGTTTTTGAGAATGTTTAGCCTGGGGGTTAGTAAAATGAAAGTACAGGCGTTAGGTCATGTTGTTTTTAAGGTGCGTAGCTTAAAGCGTTCGGTTCCATTCTATCGTGATATTTTAGGTCTTAAAAAAGTTGCCCAAATGAAAGATAAAATGGTGTTTTTTTCCGTAAATGACAACCATCATGATTTAGCCTTGTTGGAAATTAGTGAAGATGGCCCCGATATAGAGGAAAATTCACCTGGTCTCCATCATGTTGCATTCAAAATCGGGGACAGTTTAGAAGAATTGCAAAAGGCAAAGGATTGGTTGTTAAGCAAAGGAATTTTACCTAGTCGAACTAGAGATCATTTGGCTACTCAGTCAATCTATTTTAGTGATCCGGATGGGAATCAAATTGAAGTTTTTGTCGAGGCAGATCCTTCTGTATGGCACAGTAATCCGCAGCTTGTAGCAACTTCAAATCCACTTGAACTTCGATAAAAGGCACCGTAATTGGTTGGTGTGTAAAATCATTTCAGAAGATTTTTATTTGAAATGAAGGGTATGCTCTTTGATGATAATTCACAACTCGTTTCGAGAGACTTTTGCGGAGAGCA
>CAZADS010000111.1:0-21093 GCA_964483985.1 uncultured Thalassobaculaceae bacterium | reverse complement strand
GTTCACGTTCATGTTCTTTTTCATGGTCATTGTCGTTTTCATGTTCATGTTCGTGGTCATGTTCATGGTCGTTGTCATGTTCATGGTCGTGGTCATGGTCCTCAGAAACATTAGAATTTGGTCGGCTAGACCTTATTGCCTGACAAATCGATTGATACTCTTGATCCGCCATACCAGGAGGAACATCGAACGCCTTTCCTTCTTCCAAAACATCCAATAGGGACCGTTTTAACCGAGACCTAGATGCCTGACTAAATTCTTGCTCCAACTGCGTTTTAAGAGCATCTTTCAAAGCCGTTAAATCATCCATTCCAAATAGTTTGGCAAAATCATCGTCGATCTTAACAGGGACCGGTTCTCGTATTTCCGTCAATTTAGTTTTAAAAACGGCGTCTTTACCTGCCAAATCAGATTGGCTGTATTGGTCAGGAAATGTGACCTTAACGTCGGCTTCCTCGCTGATTTTTAAGCCTATTAATTGCTCCTCAAAACCCGGAATAAACTGATTGGATCCCAATTCCAAATGATGTCCTTCAGCACTACCTCCTTCAAAAACCTCCCCATCGACAGTGCCTTCGAAGTCAATAACAACAACATCACCCTTTTTACTGGCTCTTTTTTTGGTTATGGGCTCAGAACTTTTATGCTGGTTAGCCAATCGATTTAACGCTTCCTCAAGTTCTGTTTCTCCGGGTTCCGCGACCAAGCGTTCCAAGGAAATATTGGCAAAATCAATTGGTTCTATTTCGGGCATTAACTCGACACTAAGACTAAATTCTAAATCTTGTCCCTCATTAAATGAAGTAATTTCAATCTGGGGTTGTAGGGCTGGACGCAGGCCACGATCCTCCAATGCCTGCAGCGATGATTCGTTAACCGTTTGTTCGACCACTTCACCTAATACTGCCTGCCCAAATCTCTTTTTTGCAAGATGGGTAGGGACTTTGCCTGGCCTAAAGCCAGGCATGTTCAACGTGGGGGCTAATTCGTTCAAACGACCTGCAACCTTTACATCGATGTCTGCTGCAGCAATGATCACTTTAAATTCTCTTTTTAAGCCCTCTGTGACGGTTTCAGTAACTTCCATGACCTTCGTCCTATTCTACCAATGCGTGTACTTCGATCGGCGATAAAGAACTTCGTTACCAATCTTTTCCATTAATCAATTTACCAACATAAATTATTAGTACAGCTTGGTGCGGGTGAAGGGACTCGAACCCCCACGGCTTTCGCCACCAGAACCTAAATCTGGCGTGTCTACCAATTCCACCACACCCGCCTTCCAATATTTTATGCGTTCCCTGAACGCGCACCCAAACCAAAGTTTCCGTTTAATCTAACCCTTGAATAGCATGGCTAAAGGATGGAGACGCTGACGTCAACAATGCATATTAAGAGGATACCGTCAATTTTTTACCAACGTTTTGATACTTGAGGATTGCGCAACAGATTGGTCGGTACTATATGCAGACCCGTTGTAGGATATATCGCTCAACCTATATAGGTAGTTAACCATTATCCCATGCGATTGTTTTAACCCACGTTGGGATTTGTCAGCCATCCAATTCAACCGATCTATAATTGCTCCGTTGGATAAATGAAAATGTGCAACAGGATCCCTCACCCTTCCATATTTATTTGTTGCTGTACATAAATAGAAAGCAGCCTGTCTAATCAGAAAGTTCTTCAAAATTTCTGTCAAAGTAGTATCCTCTAAACTCACCCAGTCAATATTTTTAAGAACAAAAGAGAGCATTTCAGCTTCATTTTCCACGTCATGATATTTTGCCAAAATTTTGCGCTCAGAATTCTTCAACCCAAAAGAACCTTTTTTGTCCAAAATTTCATTTAACCAAATTGCAAAACCTGGGATAGGAGATAACGTTGCAAACGTTTTTAAATTATTAAATTCATGACTCAGTTCTTCTACGACTCGTTTGATCAGAAAATTCCCGAAACTAATCCCGTCTAACCCTCTTTGAGCATTAGATATTGAATAAAAAATCGCAGCATCAGCATGTTGTGGATCAATAGTGGAAACATTTTCGTCTAACAATTTATCGATACTAGACGAAACACCCTTAACCAAAGCTATTTCAACAAAAATAAGCGGTTCATTAGGCATGTTGGGATGGAAAAAACCAAAACATCGTCTATCAGAACCCAACCGGTTCTTCATATCATCCCAAGATCTAATGGCATGAACTGCTTCGTAAGCTATCAATTTTTCAAGTAAGGCGGCGGGCGAGTCCCAGTTTATCTGATGCAATTCCAATAAACCAACATCGAACCACGCCGATAGCATAGAACGCAAATCATCTGACAATTCTCTAACAAATGAATTTTCCTCGACCATGGACAGCATTTCTGCACGAAGATCTACTAAAAACTTCACACCTTCGGGTAAAGTCGTAAACCTCCCCAATAACCTCCGCCATCGAGGCTCCAAAGCAATACGCAATTGGGCTTCTGCTAATGTCCGTTTTTGGCGTTGGCCAAGGGCATTTTGAACAGCGGCCATAGCCTCATCGATACCTTTACGATCTACTCCAAAATGTTTTGAAAGATCGCTCAAAAATCGTATCCTGCCAGTTCGGTTTAAAGACATGTAAAGGTTTCCTAATGCTGCTGCGCTCGAGCGAGCGGAAGCCTCATCCCCTTTCATGCCTATACAAGAGCCGATATCCTGTCGAACTTTGACCAAATCCTCATCAGGCAAGTCAGGTCTCCGCTGACCATAAATATAGTATCTAGTTGTATCCGAAATACCAATCCACGCCCGCCATAAATTGCTCAGAGTGCGGTCTAATATATTAAGTCGTCGATCGTGAGACATTTTTAAGCACCAATGGACAAAACTTGTAACTCGCCAATATTAAACGGGATATCCAAATCAGATATCATCTCTAGCAATATAGTCCAACTGGCCAAGTTTTTGCGTTTGTATTAAATTGCCAAAAACATTGCCCATGGAAACAGGTAAATCTTCTGCCAATAGGTTTGGACCTACTTTAGCGGCTGCTTCACCATTCAACCATACGGCAGCGGCAGCGGCTAAAAAAGGCGACATCCCTTGTGCTAATAATCCTGTTATTGTGCCTGCTAAAATATCACCCGATCCACCAGTCGCCAGCCAAGGTGGAGCATTTTCATTAATTAAAGCAAACCCGGTAGAATCAGCGATAACTGTATCAACGCCCTTTAAAACAACTACAGCGTCCAAAATTTCAGCCGCCCTTCGCGCTTTGCTTAATTTATCTAAATTATCAAATTTTGGAAATAAACGCCTAAACTCACCTTCATGAGGAGTTATCACAACCTGGCCTAAAATAACTCGAGCAAGATGTTCGACACGCTCTGAGAAAACTGTTAAGGCATCTGCATCCAGCACCACGGGTTTTTGACTAGCTAATGCTATTTCTGCAAATTTCTTAGTATTTTCTGTCACTCCATTTCCAGGCCCTATCAAAATCGCATTGTGACGTTGGTTAGATAAAAGTTTTTCAAAATCACTCGCGCGCCCACAAACTGATACTAACCCACCTAGAATATGAGATCGATATATATTCGCCGATATAGGATCTGATGTAATGGTTGCCAATCCCGAGCCAACTCTTCGAGCCGCTTCCGCGGCAAGGAGAGCTGCCCCGGTCATTTGGCTACCGCCATTTATTAACGCGTGGCCCCGGGAATACTTGTGGTCTCCCGCAGATCGCACGGGTAGCTCGTCAGACCAAACGCTCGGATTATTCCGACTCTGATTCGGACGCACTGCATTAATCGCACACTCAGATATACCTATATCCATTATTTTGATGTCTCCACAAAGCGACCTGCCGGGCATCAGCAAATGTCCAGGCTTTGCTCTGTGAAAAGTCACTGTAAAGTCTGCTGGAGCAACACATCCTAATATCTGTCCCGTGTTCCCATCTAATCCGCTCGGAACATCGACGGCTACTATCCTACAATCTCCCCTCTCTCTTCGAATTTTCATCGCTTCAACAATGGCTAATGCTTCGCCCGTCAACTCCCTATTAAGTCCGGCCCCAAACATCGCATCTACCACTAACCTAGTACCCTCGAGCAAATTAGGCGCAGCAAATTCTAATATCCCAGTCCAACCATCGGCCGCCAAAGCGACATCTCCTTTTAATTGGTCTTTAGTTCCTAATAATCCTACTCGCACCTCCCAACCAAGTTCTTTTAAGATACGTCCAATTATGAATCCATCACCGCCGTTATTTCCAGGGCCACACAAAACTAAAGTACATACGGGCGCTAAATGATTTTTTATAATTCGAGCTACCGATAAGCCGGCCGTCTCCATTAGTGTTAAACTTGATATGCCGGCTTTTATCGTCAGGCGATCGGCTTCATTCATTTCAGCTACGCTATATAACGCGGTAGACGGGTCCAACCAGAACATTAATCCCTCCCGTTCGGTATCGCTAACATACTGTAAAAAATTATAAGTTACCCGCGTCAATTCAGTTTATTTTTAATACTTGCTTGCGAAATTTATCTCAAAACCGTGGTTCCATTTAGTCATATGTTTATATCCCTATTTTCTAACACAGTTTTTTTCAAATTTTCTGTACAGGATTGCGCCATTTTTTATTATAGAAAAAAACTGCAGAAAATAAGGAGTTTTGTTGGGGCGAGTGATGGGACTTGAACCCACGACTTCCAGATCCACAATCTGGCGCTCTAACCACCTGAGCTACACCCGCCATAACAAGCCAAATTACCTACTCGACCCAAAATCATGCGTCAACTGAAATAGGAAGCCAATTTTTCTGCCGCGGCATCGAGTATACCATCGTCTTTCGCGAAGCAAAACCTTATGAAACTATTTGGTCCCCCGTTTTCATAGAATGCACTAACAGGAACCGCGGTGACGCCGGCTTCCTTTGTTATATGCATGCAAAAATCAAAATCGGATCCGCCGAATCCTGTCCCAGCAATATCGACAAAAAGGAAATAACTCCCCTGACAAATCACAGGTTTAAACCCTTTTATCTTCTTAAGTGCCTTTGCCAAACGGTTTCGTTTTGACTGCATAGATAGATTTAGGCCATCAAAATAATCGTCATTCTGGCTTAATCCAAAAGCCACCGCACGCTGTAAATTTGGAGCCGTGGTAAACACCAGAAACTGATGGGCTCTGGCAACAGCGGACAATAATTTCTCAGGACCCGTTAAGTACCCAACTTTCCATCCCGTAAGAGAAAAAGTTTTCCCAGCTGAGCCGATTCTGATGGTCCGGTCACGCATGCCCGGCAATGTCATTAGAGGGATATGCGACCTACCATCGAAAACCATATGTTCGTAGACTTCATCACAAACAGCAATTGCATCAAATTCTTTGACTAAATTTGCCAAAATCTCCAACTCTATCTTGGTGAAAACTTTCGAGGCCGGGTTTTGAGGAGTGTTCAAAAGTAATAATTTGGTTTTTTCAGAAAACGCTTCTCGAAGTTCACTTACATTTAATTCCCAATTCGGTGGTCGGATAGTAACCGTTTTTGGTATTCCACCTGCCCTACGTATAATCGGCAGGTAACAGTCATAAAGAGGCTCAATCAACACTACTTCATCACCGGGTTCAATTAATCCAAAAAAGCATGCGGCCAGCCCTTCTGTTGCTCCTGTGGAGACCATCGTTTCCGTTTTCCAGTCCACGTCAATACCGTAGAATCGTTTATTATGCGCTGCCACCGCCTGCCTCAATTCAGGAACACCTAGCATCGGCGGATATTGATTAGGCCGATCATAAAGGAATCTCGACGCGTGCTCCAAAACAGACTGCGGCCCACTATCATCTGGGAAGCCCTGACCAAGATTTATTGAACTATATTCACCAGCCATCCTAGACATGGTTTCAAAAACAGTAGTACCGTAAGAGCCAAGGATTGAATTAGTGGGCTTCATATTCATTTTCTCCCGTATACTAAGCGGGTTTTAAAAGATTTTAATTCAAATTATGCTTTTAATTAATTAATCGGTTAACTAAAATTGAGATCTGAACAAATTTAATATATCAGACAAATTTCCGTAATTTTATAAAATTGATATCTTACTCATATAATTAGGTTGGGATGTTTGTATGCGATTTTTGATTTTGGTATTTAAAGCAAATTCTCAAATTCAATTTCCATAGCATCCCTATCATTTTTAAAATGGGGTAATTTATGCGAATCCGAGTTAAATCCAATTCCTGTCAAGGGCATAATAGATGCAAAAGTATCGCTCCAGAATTATTTGACCTTGATGAATTTGGTATGGCCACAGCGATCAACGAAGGTTTCGTCAAACCAAAACACGAGCCAATAGCCAAATTAGCTGTGGAGAATTGCCCAGAATTTGCCATTGAAATTATCACAGAAGCAGATTCGAAAGGATGAACTAGTGACGGAAAAGAAGTGCCCTGTCAAAGACTGGACAACCGACTACGATATATTTGATCCGGATTACGTCAAAAATCCGTATCCTATTTGGAAAAATCTCCAAAATTTTTGTCCTATTTCACGTAGCGAACGATGGGGCGGTTCCTGGATGGCAACTAAATTTTCAGATATTCAAAAAATGGTACGTATGGTGCCAGAACTTTCCTCTCGAGCACCTGCAGTAGTTCCTCTACCACCAGAAATGGTAGAAGAAGCTATCGCAGAAGTCAAAAAATATGGAATAACTGAAAATCCTCCTATTACTGTCGATCCGCCGGATCATAAAGCCTATAAACAATTAATTCTGCCATTTTTTACACCGAATGCAGTCAGTAAATATAGAGACTATACAGAACAACTTTGTAATGAACTGATAGAAAAATTTCTTCATAAAGGGGAAGCGGACGCAGCCGTCAATTATGCTCAGCAAATCCCTCCCCGAGTAATAGCTCGTATGCTCGGAATAGACGTTCGACGGACAAACGAATTTACAGAATGGACTCAAGGTTTTTTGGAATTAGGACAGACCAATCCGAGTCTGCGAGCAAAAAACCGGAGGCTTATTCGAGAATATTTTGCAACACTTGTTCGCAAAAGACGGGCGAATCCCAGTGATGATATGTTATCCAAATTGGTTAATTCTAGGATTGATAATGAACTGCTTGCCGATCACACGATTATAGGAATTTGTCTACTACTTTTAGTGGCTGGAATCGACACTACATGGAGTTCGATAGGGTCGGCATTGTGGCACCTTGGTGGAAACCCGAGCGACCGAAAGCGGCTGGCTAGTGAACCTAAATTATTTCCTACAGCAATTGAGGAATTACTTAGGTATTATGCTCCAGTAATGATGGCTCGAAAAGTCACGGCCCCGTTAGAAATTGGCAATGTCAAATTATCACCAGGAGACAAAGTAATATTAAATTTTCCTGCGGCTAATCATGATGCAGAAATGTTTGACCGACCAGATGAGGTATTACTTGATAGAGAGCATAACCGCCACGCAGCTTTCGGTCTCGGAATCCATCGGTGCGCCGGTTCTAATTTGGCAAGAATGGAAATGGAAGTAGCGTTGAAAGTATGGGTCAAGCGAATTCCGGATTTCGAATTGTCTAGGCCGGATGAGGTAATTTGGGCAGGCGGACAGGTCCGAGGTCCAAGGAATATCCCCATACGCTTTCCTGTTAAGGGAAGCACATGAACCACAAGCAGCTCATTTATGTATAGGTCATAGGTTTAATTAATAACACGTAATTGATTGGAATCAAAAGGTTTTGGTAATTGTAATAACTTCGCAATAAGGGAAAAGAATGTCAACGCTTGCTAATAGAATGGACTATCTTGGTACAGAAACTGCTTTCGAGGTTTTGGCTCGTGCCAACAAACTTCTGAGCGAAGGTCGGGATATCATTAATCTAGGTATTGGACAACCAGATTTCAAAACTCCACCGCACATAGTAGAAGCCGCTATCAAAGCGTTAAATGATGGACACCACGGATATACTCCGGCAAATGGAATTCCCCAACTGCGAGATGCGGTAGCTCAAGATTTAAGTGACCGATATAGCGTAAACATTAATGCCCAAAGAATACTAATTGTACCAGGCGGAAAAGTGACTATGTTCCTTGCTATGATGGTTTATGGGGAGCCAGGGGCAGAAATTATTTACCCAAATCCAGGTTTTCCTATTTACGAATCTGCCATCAAATTTTCTGGTGCTACCGCTGTCCCGCTAAAACTAAGGGAACAAAATGCGTTTGCATTTTCAGCTGAGGAACTTCTCTCTAAAATAAATGACCGAACGAGACTCATTATAGTAAACAGTCCCGCAAACCCTACAGGAGGAACCGTTCCTCGGAGAGAATTCGATAACCTTGTTTCGGGACTGGAAAAATGGCCTAAAGTTTCGCTAATGAGTGACGAAATTTACGGTCAAATGTTATATGATAACCGTGAACATGTAAGTTTGTTACAATATCCAGATATACAAGATCGACTAATTCTTTTAGACGGATGGTCAAAGACATATGCGATGACGGGCTGGCGGTTAGGATATAGCGTATGGCCACAGTCCGTAATTCAACATGCTGAAAAACTCTGCGTTAACATACATTCATGCGTAAATGCATCAGCACAATATGCTGGGATAGCAGCGCTACAAGGGCCACAAGATGAAGCCCGTTCTATGGTTACCGCTTTTGACGAAAGAAGAAAGGTAATCGTTAGTGGGTTAAACCAAATCAATGGCTTTAGTTGCGTCGAACCTGGAGGTGCGTTTTACGCTTTTCCAAATATTACGCGCACAGGCCTCAGCTCTGACATTTTACAGCGAAAATTATTGGAAGAGATCGGCGTTGCAGTAATCTCCGGAACGAGCTTTGGGGATTTTGGAGAGGGATACCTGCGATTTTCGTACGCTAATTCTACGTCCAATATCTTAAAAGCACTTGCCCGAATTAGAGAATTGCTCGCCTGAAGGTTTCTTGCAGCCAACGATAATTAATCACTGTGCTTAAGTGTTCGAAAAGCTTAATATATAAACAATCATCAACATTCAAATAATTTGAAAACCATAAGCAAATGAAAAAAATAGAGGCTATTATCAAACCATTTAAACTTGATGAAGTTAAAGAAAAACTGAATGAAATTGGGATCCAAGGTTTAACAGTCATAGAAGCAAAGGGATTTGGAAGGCAAAAAGGGCATACTGAATTGTATCGAGGTGCGGAGTATGTTGTCGATTTCTTACCGAAGGTTAAAATTGAAGTAATCATTGAAGATCAACAGATCGAAACTGCTATTGAAGCCATACAACAGGCGGCACACACTGGAAGAATAGGTGATGGGAAAATTTTTGTGTCTACCATAGACGAAGTTATTAGAATTCGTACGGGGGAAACTGGTACTGATGCTCTTTAGGATTTTTGGTAATTCTATAAAGGTAATTTATTAATAACATTTAAATCCAAATGCGCTTACCTGGTAAATTTCCGAAATCCTTCTAAGCTATTTGCTCGCGGTTATTCTCTTCAATCTAACATTGGGACACGACCATCGCCTGATCGTTATGCTAAATATAATAGTACTGAAATAACCAATAAATTCCTAAGCTATTTACCTTTGGCAAATATCACATAGTAATAAAATTTATTAGTTTAACATTCACCATCTTAAATCTGTCTCCGAGTGTCATAGGGCGCCCATGCCTAACAATTAGGCAATATGATAACTATGCTTGCAAACTGTGCAAATTTAGTTATGTTCAGAAACATTCAAACAGAGTGCTATGCTAGAGAAAGCTGACAAAATCATCGAACACAGATATGCAGTCAACGACTATAAAGATACATTAATTTAACGAAAATTAATAATTCTCAGGAAGGAAGAATATGTCCGACGCCAGTTCAATCATGAAAATGATCAAGGACAACGAAATCCGCTTTGTGGATCTACGTTTTACAGACCCTAGGGGCAAATGGCAACATTTAACACAAGCATTGTCAACAATAACACCGGAATCGCTTGGTGAAGGATTTATGTTCGACGGTTCATCGATAGCTGGTTGGAAAGCGATTAATGAATCTGATATGTGCCTTATGCCTGACTTATCGACAGCAAAGATTGATCCGTTTTACGCTCAACCGACGTTGGTTTTAACATGCGATGTCCTGGAACCAACTACTGGGCAGCCTTATAATCGCGATCCACGTTCAACTGCTAAGAAAGCAGTTGCTTATATGACAGAACTCGGAATTGGTGATACAGCATTTTTTGGACCAGAAGCTGAATTCTTTGTATTTGACGATATAAAATTTGATGTGCAAATGAATCGCGGATACTATGAAGTAGATAGTGCGGAAGGCCCCTACAACTCTGCCCGAGATTTTGAAGAAGGAAATCCAGGTCATCGCCCTGGTGTAAAGGGAGGTTATTTTCCCGTGCCGCCAGTGGATTCTGAACAAGATTTACGTAGTGAAATGCTCGCAGTGATGGAAGAAATGGGAGTAGAAGTAGAAAAACACCATCACGAAGTAGCGCCATCTCAGCATGAATTAGGATTAAAGTTTGGAACACTGATTAATACTGCCGATTCTTTACAGATATATAAATATGTGGTCCATCAGGTAGCTGCCTCCTATGGAAAAACAGCGACTTTTATGCCAAAACCTGTTGCTGGTGATAACGGATCCGGCATGCATTGTCATCAGTCCATATGGAAAAAGGGCCAGCCATTATTTGCCGGGTCGGGATATGCCGATTTATCTGACACCTGCCTTTTTTATATTGGTGGTATTATGAAACATGCTCGGGCAATTAACGCTTTTTCTAACTCAATCACAAATAGTTACAAAAGACTAATCCCAGGATTTGAGGCTCCGGTTTTGTTAGCTTATTCATCACGAAACCGATCAGCATCATGCAGAATTCCATTTGTAAACAATCCTAAAGGCAAAAGGGTAGAAGTCCGTTTTCCTGATGCAGCTAGCAATCCTTATTTGGCTTTTTCAGCGATGCTGATGGCTGGACTGGATGGAATCCAAAATAAAATTCACCCTGGTGATCCCATGGATAAAGACTTATATGACCTGCCCGATGAAGAATTGAGTGATATTCCAACAGTCTGTGGATCACTTAGAGAAGCCCTTGAAGCTCTTAACCAAGACCGAAACTTTCTTACTTCCGGTGATGTTTTTGATGATGACCAAATAAACGCATACATAGACCTCAAAATGGAAGAGGTTTTAGCATTCGAACAGACACCTCATCCAATAGAATTTCAAATGTATTATTCTGTTTAGATAACAAAGACAAAAAGGGGGATTTGTTTGCTATCCCCCTTTTCCTTTTAAAATTTTTACTTCATTAGTTTTAAAACTTATCCTATACGTTTTTCTATTATAAATACTGAATAAGCGTCACGTAACAGTGTTCAAAACACCTTGATAAAAATCAGTTGTTTTTAAACCACACCCTGTCAATATTACTACCGTATTCTCCCATTCCTTAATTATTCCGCTTATAAGCAATTTTTCAAACCCTGCCGCCGCCATAGCACTAGTTGGCTCGGCATATAAACCGTCTCGCGCTAAATCCAAGCTAGCTTTTGAAATTTCCTCCTCTAATACCGCTACCGTTCCACCTTTTGAGTTACGCAAAGCAATCAACAATCCCTTGATCCTTATTGGTTTCTTTATGGCCGTCCCTTCGGCAATAGTTGGCAAAAACGGAATGCTATCAAAATCTCTCCTATCAGTTCTAAAGGCCATATCTAAAGGGGCACAATTAGCTGGCTGAACAGCAAATAAACGAGGTATTTTTTTAATCTCTCCGGCCCTGAGAAGTTCGCTAAAAGCCATGAAACAACCCAATATGTTGCTACCAGCACCCGTCGGCACGACAATATTGTCGGGAACACAGAAATCCATGTCCTCCCAAATTTCATAGCCGAGGCTTTTAGTACCTTGAAGAAAAAAGGGATGCCAGTTATGGCTAGCGTAAAAAATATCCTTGGCCATACCTAAGGCAGCTTCGGATGCTGCTTCCCGAGGGCCGGGAACTAAGTGGACTTTGGCCCCATAAGACTTAATTTGCGCGATTTTTGACGCTGAAGTCTCTTCGGGTGCTAATATGTTAACGGCTATGCCAGCAGCGGCTCCATAGGCTGCAATAGCGGCCCCGCCATTTCCCGAACTATCCTCTACTATATCTTTTATCCCTTGCTGTTTTAATACTGACAACATAACTGACGCACCTCGGTCTTTAAACGAACCTGTGGGCGCAAACCATTCCAATTTGTATGACACCTTATGGCCTCTGAATTCTCGATTCACCAAAGGCGTACATCCCTCACCTAAACTCACAGGGTGCTCAATAATAATTGGAAGAGAGCTAATATAACGCCACAATGATCGAGATTTTTGATCAATTTCCATCCTATTGATGCCACCTAAGTCGGATATTGATAAAGGGTTACCAAATTCAGACCTCCAACGGACGTCGTTTATAGGGTATCGGGTCCCAGTAATTTCATCAATTAAGGCCACCTCATTCATTTTAACACTATCCAAGCTATCCAAACATTTTCACAACAAGAACAAAACTAAACAAATTCTCGCATTCTCAACCATTGAGTTACTATAAATATTATCAAAAGTGTTGATTAAACTTCAATTTGCAGTCGCTTTAGCATAAAAATCAATATATTGTGGTTATTTGGAAAACGCCCACAGTTGAATGTGGTCTTGTTAAATTTATATAGCTTTTTGGGACGCAATCAGGATGTCAGACCTTTTCCAACGGAGCGAAAATTCCTTTGAAAGTAATTATTCGGCTAAGGATATTGAGGTTCTTGAAGGATTAGAGCCGGTTCGTCGGCGTCCAGGAATGTATATTGGAGGTACTGATGAACGCTCAATGCATCATTTGGTTGCCGAAGTTCTCGATAATTCTATGGACGAAGCAGTGGCAGGATATGCTAACCGAATAGAAATTCAATTGTCCAAAGACATGACAGTATCCATCACCGATAACGGACGCGGCATCCCAGTTGACCCACACCCCAAATTTAGGAACAAATCAGCGCTAGAAGTTATTCTTACCACTCTTCATGCTGGTGGAAAATTTTCAGATAAAGTTTATAGAACATCTGGCGGACTTCACGGAGTGGGCGTTTCTGTAGTAAATGCTCTCTCCGATACATTAGAAGTAGAGATTGCCCGAGAAAAACAGTTGTATCGCCAATTGTTCAGAAAGGGATTACCGCAAGGAAAATTGACTAAGGTTGGTAGCGTAAATAATAGACGCGGTACCACTATTAAATTTAGACCAGACCCCGAAATTTTTGGGCAGCAATACAGCTTCCGTCCCGAACTTCTTTACCGAATGGCGAGCGCAAAGGCTTATTTATTTAAGGGTGTTGAAATCCGTTGGAATTGTGAGCCTAGTCTTATAACGCCCGGGTCCGAAATACCTGAGACTGAAATACTTCACTATCCGAATGGGTTATCGGATTTTATTAATAGTAAACTCGACCATCGGAAATTAATCGGAGGACACACTTTTTGCGGTGAAGTAACATCTAAACAGGGGGAACGAGTAGAATGGGCGATAGCTTGGCCAGATGACGGGGATGATGGATTTCTTAACACTTATTGCAACACTATTCCCACTATTAATGGAGGAACACACGAAATAGGCTTGCGGACAGCCCTATTAAAAGGAGTTAGAGCCTATGCAGAGTTGTCCGGAAATGCCAAGAAAGTTGGTTCAATTAGTGCTGATGATATAATAACTGGCATGTGCGGCATGCTATCTTTATTTGTCCGTGAACCTCAATTTCAGGGGCAAATTAAAGAAAAATTAGTGAGTCCCCAAGTAACAAAATTAGTAGAACAATCAATAAAGGATCATTTTGATCACTGGTTATCTGGTGCACCAGAAGCCGCTAATGATTTAATTAACAATGTGGTTCAGAAAGCCGAAGACCGTCTCAGGCGAAAACGTCAAAAAGATATAAATCGTAAATCAGCCACACGAAAAATGCGGCTTCCTGGAAAGTTAACTGATTGCACGCAGGGCAATGCGAAGGGTACTGAAATATTTCTCGTTGAGGGCGATTCTGCAGGCGGTTCAGCCAAACAAGCCCGAGACAGGACCACGCAAGCGATATTACCCCTTAGAGGTAAAATTCTCAACGTGGCCAGTGCAACGGCTGAAAAACTACATGGCAACCAAGAATTAAAAGATTTAGTTCAAGCGCTAGGGTGCAACCAAGGAGATCGCTACGATAGCAATCGGTTACGATATGAAAAAGTGATTGTAATGACAGATGCGGATGTTGATGGAGCCCACATTGCATCTTTGCTAATGACTTTTTTCTATCGGGAAATGCCTAAGTTAGTAGAGTCTGGACATTTATATTTAGCGATGCCGCCACTTTACCGGATTACCCAATCTGGAAAAACACTTTATGCAAGAGATGATTCCCACAAAGACGAACTTATCGAAACCGAGTTTATAGGCCGTGCCAAAGTAGAAATCAGCCGATTTAAAGGCCTTGGGGAAATGCCCCCTGCTCAATTAAAAGAAACTACAATGGATCCCAAACACCGCACGTTGCTAAAAGTTTGCGTTCCAATAAGCAGCTCTGAACTTCAATTAAAAGCTGAAGAAGCAGCTGAGCAACGCCATCTAGAAACCACTATTGAAACGCTTATGGGGCGAAAACCGGAACTTAGGTTTGCCTTCATTCAAAAGAACGCAAAATTTGTCGATAATTTGGACATATAAAAAATAAACGATTTAAACACAGAGTACTTTACAAGTGAGAAAATAAATATCGTCATTGAACTTAATTCTTTAGACCCTGAGCCTCCCGCTCCATTCTGGCGTAATCTCTAACAACACCAGCGCTTAATTCAGCCATCGCTGCTTCACGAGCTTTAACCATCATAACCAAAGCCTCATTAAACGGTACAGAAATTCCGAGATTTTGTGCTTCCTCAACTAATGCGCCGTTTAAAGCATCAATTTCGGTTGGACGGGCCGACTCCATATGCTGTAGCATTGAAGGCTTATTAAATCTTAGACCAGTCTGCGTTTTAATATATTCCTTAGAATTTTCCGGCATTAATGGAATCCCCTTTGCTAACACCACGGATAAAACTTCATCCAAAATTTTAGTTTGCAGTGCATCCGCGGATGCATTTCTTGCCACGTCGCCAGATCTTAGCCCTGATACCGCGCAAATAGCATTGATAGCGCAGTTATGCGTAAATTTACTCCATATGACACTCATTATATTTGAACTGAATTTTGGTTCGAAGCCAGCAGATTCAAGCTCCTTAATTAATTCATTCACTCGCTCAGACCTCTCCCCATTAAGTTCTCCAATATAAGTTGGCCCAACATTAGTATGTTCCGTGTGACCAGCCGCAACCAGATTTGCACTGTGGTAACTTATACCTCCCACCACACGCTCTTCGCCTAGAGCAGCAACCAGTGTTTCAACATTACCTATACCATTCTGGAAAGTCACCGCCCATCCTTCAGGCTTTAGCACTATAGAGGCAGCTTTCGCTCCTGCTTTAGTTCCATTTGTGTGCGTGTGAAAAAGCACTACGTCAACTAATCCTTCCAGAGCGGCTGGATCCGTTGAACCCATTACTTCATAGGAATTATCGCCAGTTATACCGGATAGCCGAAATCCATTCTCATTAATGACGTCAATATGCTCCCTATCTATATCTAGGAAACTAACTGACTTTCCTGCAGCTATCAGTCGGAGTCCATATAATCCACCCATCGCTCCAGAACCAATTACACAATAATGCACGGCATTATCCTCCATTCTCCAAATAATCGGGACCCAAAATCTGGGTGAAAACCATTAAATAATTTTATTATCAGTCCACTTTTAACATTTCCACATGTGAAATACCGTCTTCATCATAGGGTCCTTTCACATACTTATAACCAAGAGTTTCGTAGAATGCCTGTAAATAGGATTGTGCATTCAAACGAATATTCCTAGTCTGATAAAGCTTTTCGCTTCGTCTTTCAGCTTGTCGCATTAGATCTCTAGCGATCCCATAGCCACGAAACGATTTAGCCACGAGCACTCTACCAACAGCAGGCTCTTGGTAATGTTCGCCTGGGCCAATCAGTCTGCAGTATGCAATCAAATACCCTTTGGAATCTCGACCGACCAAGTGTTGAGCCGTCATATCAAATTTGTCTATATCCGCATAAAGGCAGCATTGTTCTAGGATGAAAACTTCCTGCCGAACCATCAAAATTTCATGCATGACTTTCGCTGAAATTGAAGATGGACCATGCCAACACCATCTTTTGAGAAGTATTCCCTTCATTGAACTAGCATCACATTTTGAGCTTTTTTGAAACGAAACCGTGCGATTGCACTAAGTGGTACAATTTGAAAGCCTTTACTTTTAATACCCCTACGCCATTCCGCTAGCATTTTAATAGTAGTATCTCTTGGATGCCCAATAGCAACAGCAGAACCAGTTTCAATCGCAATATTCTCTGTTTGCCTTAAACGTAATCGCACTTCATCTTTTGAATTGGTATTATCCAAAAATACGTCCCTCAAAAGTACAGGGACTCCCATTTTTTTGCCTAGTTTCAAGGCTGTGGTTTTTGGCGTAGTCAACGAATCTAAAAACAGGTAGCCAAATGGTCTTAAAGCATCAAGTATAAGCCACATTTTTTCTTCATCCGCTGTGAAACGGCTACCCATATGATTATTAACACCAATGAATCCGGGAAATCTATTCAGCGCAGAGAATATCAGACGGCGCAATTCTATGTCGCTCATGTGAAGCTCTAAAGCACCGGGCCCTGGATCCATCTCACCTTCCGGCTCCATAGGCAAATGAAGCAGCAATTCATGGCCCCTTGATATAGCGACTTGGGTTTGCTGGATTAGATTTTTTCCATAGCTCATATAAGACAAAGTAAGTGGTCCTTTCAACTTGGTAGCCATATCGGACATTCTTTGATCCAACCCCATGTCATCAAGTACGATCGCTATCATCGGAACACCATCCAAAACAAGAGCATCTACGGCATTTCTTTCCCAAGCATATAACGGTCGTGCTATCTGCTTTTCCGCTTTTGTGGGAATAGAATCCTGAAACAATTCTAACGCCCCATTTCCAGTTACTACCGAGGACTTGTCTTTAGTTCTGGTTTGCTTAAATTGCTCGACATTTAAATCAGATTGAAATTCCGAGCTAGATTGACGGTTTTCGAATATTGTTCCAAATTTTAGGCCACCAAAAAATAACGCCATTGAAATTATGATATATATTCCAATGGGAGTAATATTGGGAACTGATTGCACCCATGAAAAAGGCTTTCGTTTTAGTGAAATTAGCGCTTTAATCATATCGTTCTGTCAATTCAACAACACAATTATTCGATCGATCCGAACCGATTTTAGCAATCTCTTCCGCCACTCTAACCATATTGCTATAACTATCCCCTATGACGATCATAAATCTGGCATTTATAGTGAGTGATTAATAATGTTTCTACTAGTCGATAATTACGACAGTTTTACATATAACCTATGGCATTTTCTCGGGGAACTCGGTGCCGAAGTCAAAGTATATCGAAATGATAAGATTAGGACCAACGAATTGCTTGCACTAAAACCAAGCGCTTTAATCATTTCCCCCGGCCCGTGTGATCCAGACAAGGCTGGAATTTGTCTGGAGTTAATCGCCAAAGCACCCGTTGATTTACCAATTTTTGGCGTTTGTCTGGGGCATCAATGTATTGCACAAGCTTTTGGAAGTAAAATTGTACAATCCCCCGAACCGATGCATGGAAAATTGAGTCGCATAAACAATTCAGGCCTTGGAATTTTTGACAACATTCCCACCGAATTTATGGCTACTCGGTATCATTCCTTGTTAGTAGAACAAAATAGTTTACCGGAATGCCTGGAGGTTAATGCGTGGTCCGATGATGGCTTAATCATGGGTATTCATCACAAAACCCGCCCAATTTTTGGAGTGCAGTTTCATCCAGAAAGTATTGCTTCCGACCACGGTTACTCTCTTCTGGCGAATTTCCTGCGGCTAAGTGGCATTAAAACCAGGTCTATTTATTCCATTAGTCAGCTGGAGAAAAATTTGAGGAAATCAAAATGACAAGTCACGATGAGAACGGCCTTAAAACAATTTTGAATCATGTTGCAGGTGGAGCAACTCTAAACGAACAAGAAGCTGAACAAGCTTTTGATATATTAATGTCCGGTAGTGCCTCATCAGCACAAATAGGTGGTTTTCTTATGGGTCTAAGGGTGCGAGGAGAAACGGTCTCCGAAATTACTGGTGCTGCAAGAATTATGCGTAACAAGGCTACCAAAATTTCGGCACCAAACAATGCTATTGATACTGTAGGCACGGGAGGAGATGCGTCAGGTACTTTTAACATAAGTACTGCAAGCAGTTTTGTTGTCAGCGCCGCAGACGTACCGGTGGCCAAACACGGAAATAGAGCTCTATCGTCGAAAACGGGGGCTGCAGATGTCCTAACTGAATTGGGGATTAACATAAATTGCGACATGTTGTTGGTACAAAAAGCCCTTGACGAAGCTGGAATCTGCTTTCTGATGGCACCTAGACATCATAGTGCTATGCAATTCGTTGGCAATGCTCGCGTTGAACTGGGAACGCGAACAATTTTCAATCTTCTTGGCCCATTGGCAAATCCGGCATTAGTTAACAGGCAACTAGTCGGCGTCTTCGCCGAAAATTGGGTAGAACCCATTGCTGAGGTTTTAAAAGGATTGGGCTCGACAAAAGCTTGGGTCGTGCACGGGTCTGACGGATTAGATGAAATAACGACCACAGGTCATACTAAAGTTTGTTCGCTCAAAAATGGTAAAGTTCACAACTTCGATATTCATCCCGAAGATGCTGGAATTCCAGTATCTAGCCCAGAAGACTTACGTGGTGGGGAACCAAAAAAGAATGCTGAAGCACTCCGAGCGCTTTTAGATGGAAAACCGGGACCGTACAGAGATATCGTTTTATTTAATTCAGCTGCAGCCCTAATTGTGGCGGACAAGGTCACCAACCTACGTGACGGAGTTTCATTAGCAACCGAAATGATAGACAGCGGGAGAGCAAGAGAAAAACTATTGTCTTTAAAAACAATAACTAATGGTGGACTCTTAATAAAATGAATAATGTTTTAGCCCAGATATGCGACCAAAAACGTCAACATATTCAATGGTGCAAACAGAAACGCCCTATCAAGGCAATACAGGCAGCGGCAGAAAAATCATCCCCTCCTCGAGGTTTCATAAAAGCGTTACAGATTGCGTCACAATCGTCCTATGGCCTCATAGCGGAAATAAAGAAGTCCTCACCGAGCAAAGGCTTGATTCGGCACGATTTTGATCCAGAAATATTAGCCGCCGAATACACTAATGGCGGGGCTACGTGTTTGTCCGTTTTAACAGATCAACCCTTTTTTCAAGGGAATGATGATTATCTTGTTGCGGCTCGCTCTGTTACCCACCTACCGGTGCTTCGCAAAGACTTCATGCTAGATATATACCAAATTATAGAAGCGCGAGCACTGGGTGCTGATTGTGTACTTATCATTTTAGCTGCCTTGGAGGATAAGATAGCAGCAGATTTAGAAGCGCAAGCTATACAACTAGGAATGGATGTATTGATTGAAGTGCATAACGCTAAGGAACTGGAAAGAGCTTTAAAACTCCAATCTCCAATGATTGGCATTAATAATAGAAACTTACGAACCATGAACACTGATCTGTCTGTTACAGAAAGACTGGCTTCTACTATACCAACCGATCGTTTTCTTATCAGCGAAAGCGGGCTAAATAAACCAAAAGACCTTGCCAAAATGGCTAGCTACGGTGTTAGATGTTTTTTAATTGGTGAGGCATTGATGCGGCAAAAAAATGTACAGGCGGCGACTAAATCGCTGATTTCAGACCCAGTACCACCAAAATATAGCGGTTAAGTACAGTGAGTGATTTTACACATATTGACAAAACTGGAAAAGCCATAATGGTGGATGTTTCTGGGAAATCGGTGAGCAGCCGCTCTGCAATAGCTCAAGGAAGCATATTAATGCGTCCGGAAACGCTCGCATTAATAATGGACAACAAGATATCTAAAGGCGACGTTCTAACTGTTGCCCGATTAGCTGGAATAATGGGAGCCAAACGAACGTCCGATTTAATACCGCTTTGCCACCCACTAGCTTTAACATCTGTAAAAATTGAATTGTATTTTGACACTGATCGCAACGCTATTGATGTTAAAAGCACGTGTAAAATTGATGACCGTACAGGGGTAGAGATGGAAGCTTTAACAGCTGTCAGCATTACCGCGTTAACTATTTACGATATGTGTAAAGCTGTTGATCGTAGCATGCGTTTAACTAATATTCGTTTGACGTATAAGGAAGGCGGAAAAACAGGGGCGTGGCGTGGAAAGTAATGCTCTATTACCAGTTACGGAAGCGCTCCAGCGCATTCTTAGCACTATATGTATAACACAAAAAGAAGAAGTAGCTTTGACGGCTTCCCTAGGAAGGGTGACTGCAGAATCCATATATTCACGGCGAACGCAACCACCTCAATCCGTATCTGCCATGGATGGCTATGCCATTCGAACAGCAGATTTATCCAACCCCCCTAGCAAATTAAAACGAGTTGGCACGGCCCCGGCCGGCAGCGCCTATTCGAAAACCCTCCAACCCGGTGAAACCGTTCGTATTTTCACCGGCGCTCCCATCCCCAACGGTGCAGACGCCGTTGTCATACAAGAAAACGCTTCAGCCGAATCGGAAGCAGACGGAGCGACGGTCCAAATAAATGAAAACCCTAATATCGGACAATATATTCGACCAGCTGGCTTAGATTTTAAGTCAGGTGATTGCCAAATAAAATCAGGTTCCATAATGACAGCGCGGAACATTGGTTTAGCCGCCGCTATGAACGTGCCATGGATAGCTGTCAGACAAAAGCCAAAAGTGGCTATATTAGCAACCGGCGATGAACTCGTTCGCCCAGGCGAACCAATTGGCCCGAACCAAATTGTTAGCTCAAATAGTTATGGTTTAGCAGCACTG
>CAZADS010000110.1:0-28697 GCA_964483985.1 uncultured Thalassobaculaceae bacterium | reverse complement strand
GTACTTGTTTACCAAGGATTTTTTGAGCTAGGTCTCGAACGCCTGGTATTTGGCTTGCGCCACCAGTCAAAACTGCCCGCCGCCCAGCCATGTTATCAAAGCCGGAATCAACCAAACGAGACTTAACTAGTTCTAAAATTTCTTCTAACCTAGGCTGAATTATGCGTATTAGCGTGGATTTTTGAACATGATTAGGAAGCACTTTAGCATCTTCGCCAACCTGCCTTACCTCTAACGTCTCACGGTCATCCAAGGGAGATAAGGTCGCACATCCGTGAAGGGTTTTAAGACGTTCCGCCTCGGAAATTGGAGCAGACAACCCACGTGCTATATCATTTGTAACATGGACCCCACCAACAGGAACGGTGTCGGTGAATACCACTTGGCCATCGAAAAATACGGCGAAACTGGTTGTACCACCTCCCATATCGATAACTGTTACTCCCAAATCTTTTTCGTCTTCCACCAAACATGCAAGGCCAGAAGCGTAAGGTGAAACCACATACCCTTCGATATCCAGATGACAGCGTTGAACCACCATTGATAAGTTTCGAACGGGACCGGAAGAGGCAGTTATCAAATGCATATTGGCGCCAAGTTTCTGCCCAGCCATACCTCTTGGGTCCCGGATTCCACGATTTCCGTCTATCGAAAAAGCAACGGGAATTGAGTGAATTAGATCCCTATCTGGCTGCACGTCGATACCTCGCCCCTGCCCAAGTATACGCCGAAGATCTGCTTCACAAACCTCATGACCATTAATAGAGACTTCTACATCAAATGTTATTGATGCTGGATATCCACCCGAAATATTCAAAAAAATCTGATCGATAGTTTCATCCGCCATTGTCTCCGCCGCGTGAACAGCGCGCCTAATAGCGGCTTCGCCTGCATCCATATCCACAACAGTCCCATTGCGAATACCACCGGCCACAGTGTGTCCAATTCCCAAAATACGCATCCTGGGAAACGGTGTATCAAAAGAAGTTTTACCAATATCGACTTTTTGGGCAATAAAACAGCAAGTTTTAGTAGATCCAATGTCAAGGGCCGCGATTAGGCTACCCTTCGTTTTTGCCAACGTTTTCCGCACTACCTAAATCTCCCCGTCAGAACCCATATCATGTATCACGCCCTTTTCCTTTAACACGCTCGGCTGTCAAAGGTGATACGCGGACAACTAATTGATTTGGTAAACGCATATCAATTGCTATGACATCACGACCGAGGACTCCGTGATCTCGTTCCATTTCCGCTAATTGTGACCACGCTATTTGAGGATTTTTTTCCGGGAGCAGAATATTGATTTTGTTATCTACTCTAACGTTCCAGCGCCTATCACTAACTCTCGTTACCACTCGGACACGTTTATGGAGGTCTGATTCTTTGGCTAAAAGGTCTAGAAAACCTGCCGCTAATGAGGGAGCTTTATCTCCAATAACAATTGGCAAATCTGAAAATTTCCAGATGACCTGCTTATGTATAATCTGACCCGAACGATCTATTAAATGAATGATACCGTCTCGCTGCCAGCGGGCTAGGGGTTCTCGTTCAAATAATTTTATAAATACTGTATCTGGAAAACGGCGTTCAATGTGAGCATGTTTAACCCAGGCTAGGTTTTCAATTTGGGTTTGTATGCGCTCAAGATTTGCGCCAAAAATTGGATCCCCTGGTTTTAGGCCAACTGCCTTTAATAGTTTGTCTTTTTCTGTTCTTTTTCTGCCTACAACTAAAATATCCCTAACAAACAATCCAGTTAAGCGTAGTACTGAGTTTTGGAACGATTTTATTTTGCCTTTAGCATTGGTCGTTAACTCAGCCAAAACATTATATTTTTGAATGTGAAAACTAAAACCAACTATTCCAGCGCCACAGATTGAAATAAAAATTATGGAAACGGTCATTCGAAAAGTTAACTTCCGAAACCAACTGGAAAAAATTCTAGCCCCACCAATTTTATTTATCTGTTTATTCTTCCGTCCCGCATTTAAAGATCGCATTGGGCTTCCTCCACCATTCTCGACACCAAATCTGGAAAAGAAATACCCCGGAAAGCTGCCTGCTCTGGCACAAGGGAAGTCGACGTCATCCCCGGCTGCGTATTTATTTCCAGCAGATACAAATCTCCAGTTAAGTTTTTGGTATCGTCGTAGCGAAAATCGGAACGGGTTACGCCCCGACAACCAAGAACCTGATGCGCTTTCAATGCGAGGTTAAGCGCCTCTTCTGTAACAGAATACGGAAGAGGCGCAGGAAGAACATGCACCGATCCTTCCTTTTCGTATTTAGCATTATAGTCGTAAAATTTATGATCAGATGTAATTTCAGTCACACAAAACGCCGTATCCTCAAAAACACCTACGGTAAGTTCTCTACCTGGAATAAACTCTTCCACAAGCAACCGGTCTCCATAGGACCAATCATTTATTAACGGTAGATAATTATCCCCAGGATGAACTACGCAAACTCCAACGCTTGAGCCTTGATCCACTGGTTTAATAACAAACGGTGGCTCATAATTGTTTCCCTCAAGTAACTCCTTTCGAGAACAAACTACGCCATGTGGACACCGAAGACCTTTTGTCATAAAAATTTGCTTGGCTCGGGGTTTATCCATTGCTATTGCTGAAGCCAATAACCCCGAATGCGTATAGGGTATTCTCATTATATTAAGCAAGCCCTGAACGTTTCCGTCTTCTCCCATTGGGCCATGAAGCGCATTAAAGCACACGTCTGGTCGCAGTTTGCTTAATACGCTTGCTATGCTATAATCAACGTCGACTTCGCTCACTTTATAGCCAGACTCGCGAAGAGCTTGTGCGCATGCAGCCCCACTTAATAACGAAACAGAGCGCTCTGCTGAACACCCTCCCATAAGAACTGCTACGTGCTTTTTCATAGCGCCATCTCATTTTCATCTAACTGTTTTAGTACTGGGATCCCAATGCGCTGTATTTCCCAATTAAGATTGATCCCCAAGGCCTCTCGAACTCGAAAACGCACAGTTTCTCCTAATTTTTCGATGTCATCAGCACTAGCTTTTCCATGGTTGATAATAAAATTACAGTGCAAATCGGAAATAACCGCTCCCCCTACACTCAACCCGCGACATCCAGCTGCGTCGATCGCCTGCCATGCTTTCAAACCATCTGGGTTGGAAAATGTGCTCCCTCCAGTCTTCGCTTGAATTGGTTGACTACTGAATCGTTTTTCTCTGATTTCTTCCATTTCATTTTGTATTTCTGCGAGCTCAGCTGCCTTTGCTTTAAATACTGCAGATAAAAACATCCAGTCTGACGGCACGCTGTTTCGACGATATCCCATTTTCATCTCAGACTTGGAAACCTGATGAAATCGACCCCAACTATCTACGGCCTCTGCCTGAAGAACTAAATCTTTGAATTCTAGGCCGTACGCTCCAGCATTCATTCGCAATCCACCACCAACGCTACCAGGGATCCCGGACATAAACGCAAAACCAGACCGTCCAGACCTCATAGCCGATTTAGCTACATGGGCATTCAGTAATCCAGCACCTGCCCAGAGTTTGTCTCCTTCTATTTTCAATTGCGAAAAAGATTTACCCAATCGGACCACAACCCCTGGGATACCACCATCACGAACCAAAATGTTCGAAGTCGCGCCTATAATGGTGACAGGAATATCTTCTGGTTTATTTAATAGAAAATTTATTAAATCGTTTCGATCTACTGGTCGAAACACTACTTCTGCGGGACCACCCACGCGAAACCAAGTGAATGGGGCCATAGAAACATTTTCCGCATATCGACCACGTACCGATGGTAAACGCTTAATTAGAGAAGTTTCTTCAAATTTATAATTTCCAAGTGAAGTCAACATCCGATATCCCTCCGGATGTTTGAACTATCCTTGGTTTTAGGTATTGGAATTTCTGGTGACGAGTTGGGAATAGGCTTGTTTTGATTAAGAGCCAATTGTCCAGTACTTTCTTTTATATCAGCACTTAATATGTGATCTAATTCACCAGGTAAATTTTGAGCCCACGATGTAATACTCCCCGCACCTAAGCAAATTACGAAATCACCATGTTTAGCGATGTCTGCCACACGTGCTGCAAGTTCAATAGGGTCATCAAGCGGATAGACGTGAGAATGGCCATTTCGCTTAAGTCCTTTTATCAAACTATCGCGATCTGCCCCAGAGATAGGTTCTTCCCCTGCACTATATACGTCCGCAACAATTATAAAATCCGCATCATCAAAACATTTGCAAAAATCTTGAAATAAGTCTGTCAACCTTGAATAACGATGAGGTTGCATAACCGCTATAATACGGCCTTTCACACATGCTGATCGAGCTGCTTTGAGTACAGCTGCTATCTCTACCGGGTGATGCCCATAATCGTCTATTACGGTTATTCCATGTGCTTCTCCCGTCTTAGTAAAACGGCGTTTCACTCCCTGAAAATCACCCAAGGCAGCACGAACAATATTTCCCTCGATGCCCATTTCAATTGCTACCGCAATTGCAGCAAGTGCGTTAAGAACATTGTGTTCTCCAAACATCGGCAAAGAAAGATCATTTATTTTGGTTTTCTGATCGCTAATCCTATCTCGGATTAAGACATCAAAAACACAGCCATTCGGCGTCGTCACTACGTTAGTCGCACGGACATCAGCTTCTTCAACAATTCCATACGTGACTATTCGACGTTCAGAAACTTTCAGTATTAATTTTTGAATTACGGGATGATCAATACATACTACAGCAAACCCATAAAACGGTATATTTGCTATAAAAGCTCTAAATGCTTCCTGCAAAATTTCAAAACTACCATGAAAATCAAGATGCTCCGGATCAATATTAGTAACAATAGCTATCGTAGCTGGAAGTTTATTAAAACTTCCATCAGACTCATCTGCCTCTACTACCATCCAATCACCGCTACCAACACGCGCATTGGTTCCATAGGAATTGATTATTCCGCCATTAATCACTGTAGCGTCCAACTGAGCTGAATCCAGTATTGCTGCCACTAATGAAGTTGTTGTGGTTTTTCCGTGTGTGCCGGCACAAGCGATAGCCCATTTCATACGCATCAATTCACCCAACATTTCAGCACGGTGAACTACCGGTATTTGACGCTGCCTAGCCGCCACGAGTTCTGGATTATCATCATTTATTGCGGAAGAAATTATCACAATCGCTGCTTCTTGAATGTTAGATGATTCTTGCCCAATAAAGACCGTTATGCCGAGGTTTATTAATCTTTTTACGTTAGGGTTTTCCGCCAGGTCACTTCCCTGAACGACATACCCAAGATTATGCAGGATTTCAGCAATCCCGCTCATTCCAATCCCTCCAATACCAACAAAGTGGATCACACCTATATTGATCGGCAATTCCCTCATGACGTTAAAACTCGCTCGCTCAAATTAGATCGAAACTTACGCCCCATAACACCACAGTTTTCTATATTTTTTCCCTTATCAGAGTTGGCGACTTTAACCACCAGATCAGCAAGTCTTTCCGCTGCATCCGGAATACTAAAATCGCGCGCCAACCCAGCTGCTTTTTTCAAGCGATTTGGCTCTCGAAATAATACCAACAGAAACTCCGCTAATTTAGCCGGAGTAAAATGGGATTGAGCAATGACCCAACTTGCGCCAGCCCTTTCAAACGCTCGCGCATTTTCTGTTTGATGATCGTCCATCGCAAATGGATATGGGACCAAGATTGATGGCCTACCAATTGCTGCAAGTTCACCAACAGTGGTTGCACCAGCCCGAGCTATAACTAAATTAGCAGATCTCAACTGAGCCGGTATGTCCTGAAAAAAGGCCTGCAAATCAGCCTCAAATTTTAGATCACTATATGCATTTTTAACTTTCTCTAGGTCCTGCGGGCGACATTGTTGATGGATTATTAAACTATCACGCAGATCCGATGGTAACAAATTAATGGCTTCTGGAATAACCGTTGAAAAGATAGTAGCACCAAGACTTCCCCCGAATATCGAAAGAGAAAATGGCTGACGACTTGTAGGAAAAGGATAAAGTGAAGACCTACTTTTTAAAATTTCGGTTCTAACGGGATTGCCTGTCCAGGTAACTCGATCGCCATAGGCAAGGTTCTTTGTATGTTCAAAAGATGTCGCAATGGCTGATGCTCGGCCTATCAACCATTTGTTTGCTCGTCCTAGTACTGCATTTTGTTCATGCAACACAATAGGTATATTCAAGTTTGATGCTGCTAACAGTGGCGGTACCGAAGGATAACCACCAAATCCAACAATCACTTCAGCCAGTTGTTCTTTTAATGCGCGCCTAGCATCAAAAAATCCTAAGAACAGTTGTCCTACTGCATAAATTCTAGAAAAAATACTAGTTTGACTGGGGCTCTGGCAACGAATTCGGTACACCAGCCACTGAGAAACATCCTCATCAAAAAAATCCCCACGCCTATCAGTGAGCACTATGACTTTATGTCCGCGCTTAATTAGTATTTCTGCTAAACTTATAGCGGGAAAAACATGCCCACCCGTTCCACCCGCTGCAATGGCTATACAAAGTCGCTTCATAAGATTGCCCCTCGGCCTGGTCTTCTGCGGGTCAACGCAAGCACGGCCCCCATACCGAATGACATAGCGATAAATGAAGAGCCGCCATAGCTAATAAAAGGGAGGGTCATACCTTTGGCTGGAATTAGATGCAGAGATGAAGCCATGTGAATCACAGCTTGAAGGCCAAACTGAGTTAGCAATCCAGCAGCAGATAATAAAATGAAGAAATTCGTTTCGGAAATTAAACGAACGTATCCCTTTAAAACTAAAAAACCAAATAGCCCAACTATCGCCACCGCAACCAAGGCTCCAAACTCCTCGCCTGCAACGGAAAAGACAAAATCGGCGTGAGCATCTGGCAGAAGGCCTTTGATCCGACCCTCACCCGGACCAGTTCCGAGCAGGCCACCATTTGAAAAAGCCTCCAAAGAGCGGTCAACTTGATAAGTATCCCCATGGGCTGGGTTAATAAACCTATCCACTCGAGAACTGACATGATCAAACAGCAAATAAGCACTCCACAAACCTATGACACCTAGTCCAAGAAAGGAAATGACCAATATCGTAGGCAACCCGGCTAAATAAAATTGGGCGAACCATACAAACGAAAGAATTATTGTTTGTCCGAGGTCAGGCTGTAATAGAAACAGGCCTGCTATCAGGGCATAAAGGAACATTGAAATCCAATGCCCAGGAAAACCAGGACTTCTCTGCCACTCGGATAACATCCAAGCCGAAATTATAATGAAGCAGGGCTTGATAAATTCTGACGCTTGCAATGACAACCCAAAGACGGATAGCCAACGACGCGCACCTTTAATTTCTGGTCCGAATAATAGAGTCACCACTAGTAATACTAAGCCTAGCAATAAACCCAAACAGGCTATCCGACGAATGTTCTCAGGGGACAGTAAGGACGTTATGAGAATGACGCACATGCCGAGAGGCACTACTGCCAAGTGTCTTTGAATAAAATGATAACTATTAAGATCAAGACGAAGTGCAACAGCTGGGCTCGCTGCAAAAATCATCAGCATTCCAAATAAAATTAATAAAGCTAAGGCGCTTAATGACCATCGGTCCACAGTCCACCACCAATGACCAATTAGGCTAGTATCAGTTCGTGCAACGGTTCTCATGGAGATCTCCTACATGAAACACCGGTGCTTATTTGATGAGACACTAAGTCTCGAAAAACGTCCCCGCGCTCTTCAAAACTTACAAACTGGTCAAAAGACGCAGCCGCGGGAGATAACAATACTGTCGAATTCCCGTGTGATTCAAATTCTGCTAATTGAATCGCGGCGCTTACAGCTTTGTCTAAAGTACCACACTTCGTATAGTTTACATGGCCCTCCAAAATACGTGCAAAATCTTCACTGGATTCCCCTACTAAGAAAGCATGTCGAATTCTTAGGAAATGAGGAATAAGAGATTTAATTCCACCTTCTTTAGCCAAACCCCCAGCTATCCAATAAATACTTGAATAGCATCCCAAAGCTTTACTAGCGGCCTCAGCATTGGTTGCTTTGGAATCATTTACAAAAGCTATATCCCTGAAACTACCGATTATCTCTTGGCGGTGTGGGAGACCGGGAAATTTAGAAACGGCTGATTTAATAGACTTGACGTCAATGCCAAGTTCGATAGACACAGCTACCGCCGCCGCAACATTTTGAGCATTATGAGATCCAAGTAGATTATCCACTTTTGAAAGATCAATAACTTCTTTGGTTACACCCCCTATTTCGGCGACTACTAACTTGTTTTTTAAACCAACACCGTTTTGCGGGAGAATATGACCCGAAATTGGAATTACTTTACAGTTAGCTTTAGATGTAAATTCTTCGAATAGGTCCTTGGAAATATCATCGTCGATCCCTATCACCGCTGTTGCATCATCTTCGAGCCCTTCCAAAATACGACGTTTCGCATCGACATAACCTTTTATACCTCCATGACGATCAATATGATCGGCCGAAATATTCAGCAATACAGCAAAATTACATCTCCAAGATGGTGTCAATTCGAGTTGATAAGAACTCAATTCCAGAATATGTATTTGCTCATTAGATGGATTTTCAAATTCAAGAACAGGGCGACCAATATTACCTCCGACCTCGTTTGCAACCCCAGCCTTATCCAAAATAAATCCAATAAGCGCCGTAGTAGTTGACTTTCCATTTGTACCTGTCGCGCCAATGATTTTACTGGGGCTACAATTTTGAATAAAAATTTCAATGTCACCTATAATCCGAACTCCGCTTTCCCTAGCTAATTTTGCAGTTGGATGAGGAATTGGATGGGTATGCGGAATACCCGGACTCAAAACCAGATATTCAAACCCTTTGAAATCTATTTGGGATAGGTCTTCTAAAATAATACCTTCTGAATCTAGTTGAATTCTTCGCTTCGGATCATCATCCCATGCAATAATATTTGCTCCACCGGCTTTAAGAGCTCGTATTACTGACAACCCTGACCGCGCCAACCCCATCACGGCTACGCTCTTCCCAGAAATATTATTAGCTACGATCATCAAATCATCTCAGTTTCAACGTCGAAAGGCCGATTAAAGCTAAGACAACGGCGATTATCCAAAATCTTATTACTACTGTAGATTCCGCCCACCCCTTTTGTTCAAAATGGTGATGTAGCGGCGCCATACGAAATACCCGCTTTCCGGTCAATTTAAACGAGCAAACCTGAACAATCACGGACACTGTTTCTAATACAAAAAGACCTCCTATTATTGCCAATACTAATTCATTTTTTGTTATTGTGCTGATGGCGCCTAAAGCCCCTCCTAAAGAAAGGGAACCTGTGTCCCCCATAAAAACCATAGCGGGCGGCGCGTTAAACCATAAAAACCCTAAACCTGCTCCAATTAATGCACCACAAAAGACAGCTAATTCACCAGCTCCTACAATATGATGTAATTGAAGATATTGGGCGAACACTACGTTGCCAGCTAAATACGCGATCAAGGCAAAGCAACCTCCGGCTATCATTACCGGAACAATTGCTAAACCATCTAAACCATCTGTCAAATTAACCGCATTCGACGCTCCTACCATAACAAATACGGAAAAAGGGAAGAAGAACCATCCTAAATCAAATAAAACATCCTTTAAAAATGGGATGCTTAACCCGGTTCTTATAGTTTCTTTAGTCAAACTATAAATCAAAAGAGTTGCCATTATTCCAATGATAATCTGCATCAAAATTTTAAGCCTCGAAGACAACCCTTTGGAATTTCTTTTTCGCAACTTCAAAAAATCGTCTGCAAATCCGATTAATCCAAAACCTCCAGTCACTAATAGTACGGACCAAATATATCCGTTTGTCATATCCGACCAAAGAACAGTTGAAATAGACAGGGCAATCAGAATAAGCACACCACCCATAGTAGGGGTGCCTTTTTTTGCTAGATGCGATTCAGGTCCGTCGTCACGAATAGGCTGACCATATTTCTGCCTATCCCGCAACCAATCTATAATCGCTGGGCCCAAAAGAAAGCTTATAATTAGCGCAGTTAGTACCGCACCTCCCGTACGAAACGTCAAATATCTAAATAGATTGAAGAGTTGGTAGTCTTCAGCTAAAGGAAACAGAATGTTATAAAGCACGATCCGCTCCTAATCACCATAAAGCACTTTTGACGAATGCTGTTTTCCAGCCTCAGCCAAAGATTGTATCGCATCCACAATTGAAGACATTTTAGTCCCCAGGGAACCCTTAACTAGGACTACATCACCTGCACGAAGTTCGTTTAGGATTGTATTCGCTAGTTCTACGCTAGTTTCTGAATGCCTCCCCCTGATCTGATTTGGAAGTGCGGCACTCAATTCCTGCATTAGATTACCAACCGTAAAAACCTTATCCGGTCTACTCTCAAGTAACGGTCCGGCTAAAGCTGCATGGAGTTGCGGTCCATTTGCTCCCAGCTCCAACATTTCCCCCAATATCGCAATTCGTCGACCATCACTCGTCGGTTTACTCAACCTTAGAATGGAAAACGCTGCGAACATAGATGGCGGGCTGGCATTGTAACTTTCGTCAATCAGCTGGATTATCCCCCCATCAGGCAGAGTGTAAATTGATTTCTTTCCTCGACCTGGACCAGCTGTTATTGATTTCAAAGCTTTAGCAGCTTTTTTAATATCCAAATTAAATCCATAAACACAAGCGAGTACACCCGCTGAATTCACTGCCCAGTGCTTCCCCACAGCATTCATTGGATATTTCAATTTTTGACCCTCAACTATGACTTCAACACTGCTGCCAAAATGATCAACCTCAATCTTGGCCAGTTGAACATCTGAGGACTCATGGAACCCAAATGTAATTATTCTATTTGGACTGCTCTTGATCGCTTTATCATTCAAAAGGTCAAACCAAATATTATCTCGGTTCAAAATAACAATACCGCCTGGGTCCAGCCCTTCAAATATTTCACTTTTTGCATGAGCAATTTGCATCTCGTCAGTAAAATGGCCTATATGAACTGGCCCAATATTTGTAATTATCGCCGCATTTGGCCGAATCAACCTTGATAGACCGTCTATTTCTCCAGCGTGATTCATTCCTATTTCAAAAACACCAAACTCTGCATCCCTTGGCATACAAGATAAACTCAAGGGTGCCCCTATTTGGTTATTCAAGTTACCAGGGGTTGAATAAGTTTTCCCAAACGCCCCTAGAGCGGCTGCCATAAGGTCTTTGGTGCCTGTTTTTCCAACGCTGCCAGTGACTGCGACCACGCTAGCTTGCGACCGAGCACGAACATCAACTCCTAGATTTCTTAAAGCTTTTAGTGAATCTGGAACTCTTAGTAGCGGAGCATCTTCAGGAACTAGCGGGGGATGCTGTTCAACCATCGCTGCCGCAGCCCCTCTATCGAATGCGTCAGCAGTAAAATCATGCCCATCAAATCTATTTCCTTTAATCGCGACAAATAAATTGCCAGGGTTCACTTTACGACTATCAATAACTATACCATTGGCTTCCCAAGACCTCCCGAGTGAAATTCCACCGGTAGCAAAGGATGCCGTCATATTGTTCCATAGAGGCAAAGGTAAATTATCCACCTCATTTCACCTTTAATACAGATTGGATAATTTCAGCATCATTAAACGGAATTACCTCCCCACCAATTTCTTGACCTTCTTCGTGACCTTTTCCCGCCACAACGAGTAAATCTCCTTCATTCAATTTAGAGATACCAAAAGAAATAGCCTCGGCTCGGTTGCCAATCTCCAAACCGTTTAGACACCCTTTTAGAATATTAATTCTTATTTCTCTTGGATCTTCGGAACGCGGATTATCATCCGTTACAATCGCTATGTCAGCGTTTCTAGCTACCATTCGTCCCATCAAAACTCGTTTTTCCATATCTCGATCACCACCCGCACCAAAAATACAGATCAATCTCCCAGAAACATGGGGTCGTAAAGCTAACAACATCGTATGAAGTGCATCAGGAGTATGAGCGTAGTCTATTAAAATTGGTGCCCCAGTAGGATGGCATCCTACGAACTGGAGACGACCAGGAACACCTTTTAAAGCTTCGAGCGACTTCAAAGATAAATCTCGGACATCAAATCCACTACCTAAAACTAGTCCCAGTGCGGCCAAGGCATTCATTATCTGAAAATTACCCAAAAGCGGAAAAGACAACTGATGTCTTTTTCCAAAAACACAGAGAGAAATACGCTGCCCTGATGGAACAGGATTGGAATCTACTATATGTAAATCTGCATCTTCCGAGTGGCCAAATGTTATCACATTAAGGCTTCGTTCTTGACAAATCCTAATGATCCGCTTGAATTCCTTAGCATCTTTATTCAGGACGGCTGTACCTCCGTCCATCAGCACATGTGAAAACAACCGCATCTTCGCGGCGGTATAGGACTCCATTGAGCCGTGATAATCTAAGTGATCTTGGCTAATATTAGTGAAAGCCGCTGCTCTTATTTTAACGCCATCTAAACGACATTGATCAAGGCCATGGCTAGAAGCTTCTATTGCGACCTTATTAATCCCAGTCAAAAGTATCTCAGATAATTTTGAATGTAGCCTGACTGGGTCTGGAGTAGTAAGGACAGACCTTCGAAGTCCATCATCTGTCATCACTCCAAGCGTACCTAAGCTTGCACTCTCAAAACCAAAGTTAGACCAAAGTTGACGGGTAAAATCGGCGACAGTGGTTTTACCATTAGTTCCGGTAACAGCAACTATTGTATCCGGTTGCTCTCCAAAATATCGAGCAGCCATTTTAGAAAAAAGCTGCCTAGGGTTTTGATCTAAAACCAACCTAACAGGTTCGTTGGATTCCTTAAAATTACGCTCTATGCCATCACCATCTAGGGCTAAAATAGCTACTGCACCACGGGCCAAAGCATCATGTATAAATAAACGACCGTCAGTTTTTGTGCCAGGGAGTGCAGCAAAAAGAAAACCTGGCCTCACTTTTCGGCTATCACAGGTTATACCTTGAATTTCTATATCCGGTCCCCCAGCGATCAACATCACTGATTTATCCGATTTTGGACCTGTATTATCCTGATTTATTAGCTCAGAAAGACGCAAGGTGCTTAGAACCTTTCTCCTGAAACAAATCAATATCTAAAAGGTGACGAATTAAAGGCGATTCTTCGTCTTTTGGATGAATTCCTAACAAGGGGGCAGAACGGATAATAGTTCGGCGAACTGCTGGAGCTGCAACCCATCCTCCCGTCGCATAACCTTGAGACGTTGCATTGCCTTTTGGCTCATCAATCATCACTAAAACCGCATATTCTGGATTATGAATAGGAAATGCTGCCACAAAAGAAGATAAACGATCCTTTTTAATGTATCCTCCCTTTGGATTTAACTTTTCCGCAGTACCAGTTTTACCCCCAACGACATATCCTTTTGCAGAAGCTTTACGGCCTGTGCCGTTGTTTACAACCAAACGAAATAATCGCCTCATATGCATCGACGTTCTTTCGGTTATTATTTGTTCCCCAATAACAGGAACATCTGATTCTCGTTTTAGAATTGTTGGAGGCCATCGAATACCGCCATTGATTATACTTGATACACCACTAATAAGATGCAGAGGACTAACCGCTATTCCATGCCCAAAAGCAATGGTCGCTGTGTTTATTCGCTGCCAATGAGATGGAAACAATGGCACACCTCTTTCAGGAATTTCTATGGGAACGGCCGATAAAAAACCTAACTTTCTCATGAAATGGCGTTGGGCTTTGCTGCCAAAATCGAAAGCCATTTTCGCCGATCCTATATTTGACGAGTACATAAATATTTCCGGCACTGAAAGCCAACGAGCCTTTGGGTGATAATCATTTATTGTAAAGCGTGATATTCGTATTGGTTTAGTTGCATCGTATCCACCATGCAAAGTAACGGAACCTATATCTAATGCCAAAGCTGTGTTAAAAATTTTGAAGGTTGATCCCATTTCATAAACGCCATGCGATGCTCGATTAAATAAGGATTGATCAGAATACTTAGATGGAGCATCGGGATCAAAATCTGGAAGAGATACCATCGCTAAAATCTCGCCAGTATTAACGTTCATAAACACACCGGCGCCACCAATACCGTTAAAAGCGAAAATTTGCCGAGATATTTCCTCTCTTAATATATGCTGAATACGGACATCAACAGACAATGAGATGGGACTAGAACCATCCCGTAATAAATCATCAAATTGCTTTTCGATACCTGAAAGACCCACGGCATCAGTTCCTGAAAAGCCAACTATATGGGCACTTAATCTACCTTGCGGATAATATCTTTTCTCCTCCCTTTGAAAATGCAATCCAGGGATGCCTAGAGCATTGACTTGGTATTGCTGAACAGGTGACAAATGACGCTTTAGCCAAACAAATCTTTTCTTAGATTGTAATTTATTTTTAATAGTTAAAGGATTCAACTTTTTGAGAACGGTACGGAGCTGAACCGTAGCATCGTCTGCATCGATTATTTCCTTTGGATCGGCGTAAAGAGATGGGACAAGAAGACTGGTTGCTAATAAAATTCCATTACGATCGATAATATCTGATCGACCGGTTTTCAATTTGGTCTTAGTGGGTTCCTGTAAAGCAAGAGGTTCTTCCACTCCCCTGACTAAAGAAATTTCTACTAATCGAAGAGATATCAAAGCAAAGGCCAGAATAAAAAGACTGCCCGCAATTAAAAGACGATTGCGGCCGGTTTCTATCGTTTGATTCGCGCTACCATCCAAGCGGACTGTAGAATTATTAGCCGAATTTAGTATTTCTTTCTTCATCATCTTATTACTTTGCTATTCGGACTTGGTGATAATGGAAAAGGCAATGACTCAATAGTGACTAATTGATGAGTTTCGGTTGGCCGAAATTTAATGAGCCGGCGTGCTAAATCCTCAATTCGGACAGGTCTAGTAAGATAACTCCACTCGGCTTTTGAAACTAATAATGCCTCCTCTACCGTTACGATTTGGCGGTTTAATTGAGTCAATTCTCCATGCCGAAACTGGACCTCATGTTTAATTAAAAACATTGAAATCCCAGCGACCGCAGATAAAAACAACCAAAGTACTATTGAACGGCGGATCATAAATTAGTCCCATTCGTCCAAGCTGGTGCCGAGGTACGTTCGGCGACCCGTAATTTCGCAGATTGAGCTCGTGGATTGGCTTTAATTTCTAATTTCCCGGGGCGTATTGGTTTTTTGGTAATGGAAGAAAAAGATGGTTGAAAATTGGATTGGATAGCCGGGGGATCATGCCGAGACAACCCTGATATTCGACCTGCTCTCTCCCGCATAAATGATTTGATTTTCCGGTCTTCAAGAGAGTGAAAAGCAATCACTGCCAATCGTCCTCCGGGAGCCAACAACCTTTCAGCAGCTATTAAACCCCTATCAAGTTCACCCAATTCATCATTAATATAAATACGTAATGCTTGAAAAGTCCGAGTTGCCGAGTCTAACGTTTTGCTACTTTTCGCTCGTGGTACGACCTTACGTACTATTTCTGCAAGTTCGTTTGTCGTCCGAATTGGGCGTTCCCTTCGAGCCATAACAATTGCTTTAGCCACTCGACGTGAAAAGCGTTCTTCTCCCAATTCGTAAATTAGATTCGCAAGACTAAATTCATCAATAGTATTAACTAAATCAGCAGCTGTGGGTCCATCAGCGCCCATACGCATGTCGAGCGGCCCATCAGCTCTAAATGAAAATCCTCTATCTGGATTGTCTATTTGGGGCGAAGAAACACCAAGATCAAGAGCGACTGCGTCCACAGTTTTTGGGCCTCGAATTTCAATAAGTTCTTCCATACAGCCAAATCGACCTTCAATAAGGGTCAAACGATCACCATATTTTTCGATCAACGGGGCGCCCCTGGATATAGCCATAGGATCTCGATCTATCGCAAATACGCGGCAAAAGGCTTTGGATAAAATTGCGTCCGTAAAACCGCCTCCACCAAAAGTCCCGTCAATATAACATCCACCATCGACTATATTTAGAGCGTTAATAGTCTCTTCACATAACACAGGAACATGTAATATTGACGGAATCTCTGGGTCTGTAACAATGGATTTCAACCAATACCTCCACTGTTTTTAGCCACGATCCGCAACGTAGCACCCTGCTCTCGTGCTCGAGCACGGTTGTTTTCTCGGTGTGCTCCAAAATTGGCTGGTTTCCAAACTTGAAAACTCTTACCAAGCCCGACGAACGAGGCAGCGGTTTTCAAATCGGCATAATTGATCAATTCCTGCGGCAGCACAATTCTACCGTCAGAATCTATTGATAAGCGATGGGCATCCGCCAAAATTGTCTGCAAATTTTCTATTTCATCGGAGAAGGAATCCAACGCGTCGATTGAATTCACAATTTCTTGAATGCGATCATCACCACTGCCTTCTAAACAAGGATGTTTAAAGGAGGGATACAGGATAATACCAGCAGATCGTTGGCCCTCAAGCACACCGCGGAACGGTGCAGGAACTGAAACTCGGCCCTTTCGATCAACCTTATTTTCAAACGTAGACAGGAAAACCGCCACTTGTCCCCCCAGCTTTGGTGGTTATTTAGTTAGTTAGTTATTTTCCTATTAAACACCCTTTATTACACCTCAATCGGTTCCAAACTTTCATACGGGTAAAAACAATTTCGAAATGCTTACCCCCGTCTAGATCTTAAATTTTACCATTGTATATGGTTTAATATGGAGAATATATGGGATTCTATGGGATATCAATGGTATTTTATGTGATTTATCCGTTAAATCGACAAATTGGGCTAAATATTTAAATATAAAATTTCGAAATCTACACTTTTAACATTAAGTTAATGAAACATTGGACCCAGAAAGGACCTTCATAAAAGCCCACTAGGACAACTAATTAACTAATTGAAACAAAAAAGATCAGATGGTCTATAAGCCGGGTTCTGTCCCCTTGTCTGTTAAAAACCACAAGGTAGATGACCATTCCTCTTGGACAATCGTTACCGATCGCCTCACGCGACCTACCCGGACAGCGACGCGAAAACTCGCCTGCTACCGTCTTTAAAAGAGATAGCCCGCCGTCCCTATTTGGTCTTGCTCCCGGTGGGGTTTACCCTGCCAACCCCATTTCTGGCGTTGCGGTGCGCTCTTACCACACCCTTTCACCCTTACCCGCATACCTTATCTGTGCTGGCGGTTTGCTTTCTGTGGCACTTTCCCTGGGGTTACCCCCGCCGGGTATTACCCGGCACCGTGTTTCCGTGGAGCCCGGACTTTCCTCCAGCGAAGCGTTTAAATTAAACGATCAGCCAGCGGTCATCCAACCATCTGATCCGCTCTTCCATTAAGCTCAGAATTTCTAATCGTCAATAGTATTGATTGAAGAAAGATCTTGTTAAATAGCAAAACCTCTTAAACACGGGAAATGATTAAGTGGAATAGAAATACGGACCGTATTGTTCCAAATCACACCCCTATACCCAAGTCTTGAATAGCTATTGTGATTAGAGTTTTTGCATTCATGAAATTTTTATTTTGGATAACTTTTAATGACATTGAGTACCGTTTTTAATCTCCACATCGTTTCCTTATCTAACGTTCCCGTCATACCTTTCGGCAACCAATGGCTCTGAAAAGCCAATATCACACAACGTGTATTCGCATCTATAAAACCTGTTTTATCAAGTTTATACCCTAACTGATTGAGTCCCGTTTGAAGATCGAGGATAGACCCTGGGATAAAGTCATCAGTGATAGGGTCCATGGCCGGCCAAATCCCAATACCTGCCTTTGCTAATCTTTCCCAATCAAAAAGTTCTCCTGGGTCTTCTTTACGCATCGGAGAAACATCCGAATGCCCCAAAATTCTTGATGGTTTAATTTGACGTCTATCCAGGATATCATGACAAAGCTTTTCCAACTCCCTCATTTGCCGCTCGGGAAAAGGTCGGTAACCGAATTCATGGCCCGGATTAACTAATTCGATACCAATTGACCGATCATTAATATTATCGTCACCATCCCATGATGCTTCACCTGCATGCCATGCTCGGTGCTTCTCTGAGACCAGACGGAATATCGTCCCATCCTCCTCGATAAGATAATGGCAACTCACTTTTGCCTGAGGTTCACATAACCTTTTTATTGCCAATCTACCATTCAACATTCCTGTATAGTGGACAACCAACATGTCAATTTTTAGTCCAAGAGGCCTGTTATCAAAATTTGGAGAAGCTTGTTCTATTATCTCATTCAACTCGCTCATTAGTTACAAATTTCAATTCAATAAAAGACGGTCAGAAACTATTATGACTTTGTCTAGCATAATTCCAAAGATTTGATATCCAGAAATTTATCAATTAAAATTCATGCAAACATTTAGAACTCGGCGATTGGCTCTATTATTTTTAAATACACATGAATGGTCTTCATTATCTAAGTCTTTCTAGTTGAGAGTTGTTCACGAAGCAGTTCAAGATCAAGCCACCGATTTTCAGCGTTATTTAATCTTTCTGTTGCAGCAGTTAATCGATCCGTGGTCGAAACAAAATATTTTGGATCTCGTTTAAATAAATCAACATCAGATAGAATTTGACGAAGGTCATCGATCTCAGATTCTAAATTTAAAATTTCGGCTGGCAACTTTTGAAGCTCTCTTTCATCCTGATAACTTAGTTTTATGTTAGCTTTTGGCGAATAAGATTTAGTTACATAAGATTTTTTCTTCTTTACAGGTTTTGGAATAGAAGCGTTGGTGGCTACTCTTTGAACCAAATAATCACTAAAACCACCAACATGTTCCGTAATTCTTCCATCTTCCTCCATACAAATGATCGAAGTAACAATTTTATCTAAAAAATCACGGTCATGGCTCACAACAATTATTGTCCCGTCATATTCTGAAAGCACCTCCTCCAAAAGCTCCAACGTTTCAATATCCAAATCATTGGTAGGCTCATCCATAATCAACAAGTTATGATTTTGACAAAATAGATAGGCTAGGAGCAGCCTATTTTTTTCTCCTCCAGATAAAGCACCGATCGGGCTTTTTGCTTGTTTTTCTTCAAACAGAAAATAACGTAAATATGAAATAACGTGGAGGGATTTTCCACCAAATTCCACGGTATCGCCTCCCCCAGGACATAGAAATTTCCACGGTGTTATAAGCTCGTTAAGGGTCTCACGTTTTTGATCAAAATAAACAATCTCCACGCCCTGTCCGATACGAACGCGCCCTTTATCTGGGGTCAAATCTCCAATTAAGGTTCTCAATAATGTCGTTTTTCCCACACCATTTTTACCAATTAGTCCTATCCTATCTTGCCGTCTAACGATTGTGGAAAAATCTCGGACAATGATCGCCTCGCGCCCGTCATCGCCTACGAAATTTTTAAAGATCGCAGAAGCTTCTAAAACCAATTCTCCACTCCGTATTGTCTGCTTCAAAGATAATTCGGTTTGTGTGGGATTTTTTAGTTGTTCGCTTTTCTCTTTCCTTAAAGTTAATAATTTTCGAATACGACCCGTATTTCTCTTTCGGCGAGCGGTTAATCCCTCTCTAAGCCATCGTGTCTCTCTTACGATTTGTTGATTAAGTTGATGGTTTCTAGTTTCTTCAACTTCAAGTACTTTTTCTGCCCAATCAGAGAATTGTGAAAAACCGGCGGACAGCCTTCGAACTATCGTTCTATCTATCCAATATGTCTTATTAGAGAGATTACGAAGAAACGTGCGATCATGACTTATCACCAATAAGCCACCTCTATATTTTGATAACTCACCTTCTAACCACTCGACTGTGGGTAAATCAAGGTGGTTGGTTGGTTCGTCCAACAAAAGAACATCCGGTCTAGACACCAGAGCACGAGCAAGAACAACCCGTCTTGTCTCCCCACCCGATAAAGTATTCAGCAAGCGATTACCTTCTAGACCAAGATTAATAAGAATACTTGCCACCTGAATTTCATCAGAGTATTTCGAGTTTTGTTTTGGGATTGCTGATTTAACATGTGACTGGATATCGACCCCAATTGGCATATTCGGAGCCTGTGGCATAAACCCTATCTGAATATTAGGCTGAACAAATCTGTCCCCTTTATCAAGCTCTATTTCACCGGCTAACGCACGCATTAACGTTGTTTTACCACTTCCATTACGACCCACTAAACAAATTTTATCGCCGCGACCCACTGCGATATCAACGTGTTTAAAAAGAGATTTATCACCGAAAGCAAGATCTGCCCCTTTAAGAGCAATAATAGGTGGCGGGTTTTTAGGGTTTTGATAAGCCATCGAAAAGAATATCTATATTTAAGTAGCCATTAGAGCAAATCTTTACGATGGTTACGGACAAATTAGTTAATGACAACCCGATTGCTGGGCTTAACCTACCCTCGGACTATACGTACCACGCCCAATAGCACAAAGTTTACCGCCATCATCGTGAATGTCGACATCGACCACAGCAATTGATCGTCCTATTCTTCTAGTTTTTGCTGTCGCTGTTAAAGCTGTATGACTGCATGGGCGTAAATAATCTACACTAAAATTAATGGTAGGGACCCCACCACCTACTTTCATTACGACTGCGTAGTCACCTGCTATATCTATTAGAGCTGCAATCGCGCCACCATGATATTGCCCGGTACTTTTTCTTCGTTCAAATTCCGGGCGCATTGGCATTCTTATAACTATTTCGTCATTTTCCCAATCTATGGAGATAACCTTTAGTTGCATGAAGGCTATATAAGGAGAGTCGTCAAGCATGTCCTGAACCTGCTTTTCATTTAACACTGTAGACATTACGTTCCTTTTAAGAATTAAAGTTCATGGATGTATCACAATTTTTCCAAATACTTCTCGATCTTCCAACATTCTTATCCCCTCTTTTGCTTCAGAAAGCGGAAAAGATTTATCTATCACGGGATGGAAATTCCCTGATTCTATATAGTCCAAAAGCTTCACCAGATCTTCACGCTCCCAACTATTCGAGCCCAACAGTTGAAGTTCAAACGTCCATATAAAGCGAAGGTCCGTTTTCGGATCATAACCGGCTGTTGCTCCGCATGTAAGCACTCTACCTCTTCGCTTTAAAGAACGTAGAGATGGAACCCAGGTGTCACCACCTGTAAAATTTACAACGACGTTAACACCACCCTCAAACCCACGACGGCCTGGCTTTCCATATAATGAATAGATACCCTTATAAAACTCATTATTCATATAGGTTAAACTATGATCCGCACCAAGTTCTTTTAACCGCTCCATTTTTTCGTCAGAACTTGCACAAACCACCACTTCTGCTCCTGCCATTTTGGCGAGTAATAAAGCTCCAGTACCAACACCTCCAGACGCTCCGAGTATCAGAACTTTTTCCTCACTCTGGATATGCCCTATCGTGACCATCATACGATGCGCTGTTCCATAAGCTACTGGGAGGCTAGAAGCTTGATCATAAGTCACCCCATCGGGAATCCTTATCAACTGGTGAGTCGGGGCACGACAAAATTCGGCTAAACCACCATTTATAGTTTCCCCTACTAATCCCCCTTCCACTCGATTTCTTGGATCGATTAACACCCTGTCTCCCAATGTCCAATCCTCGACTTTTTTGCCAATTTCTACAATTTCTCCAGCGACATCTAATCCACAAATCATCGGCATTTCAATTTTGATTCCTGGCATGCCATTCCGAGTGAATACATCATGATAATTAAGAGAGGTGGATTTTACTCTAATTATTACATCTTGATCGCCACATTTCGGATCTGGAAAGTTTTCATCGTAAATCAAAGACTCTTGGCCACCATGTTTCTTTAAAACCATTGCTCGCATTTTCACGCCTTCCACTAAGTGTCGGTCAAATGTCCGAACCCCTATCACCTTTATACGTCGCGCCATAGTTTTTAAAATTAGCTAGTTCAGAAAGCTTGCGACGATCCACTTTATTAGTGCCTGTCAATGGCAAACTTTCAAGAAAGTTAACCGACCGCGGGTGCTGATAAGCCGGGCCATTGGCCAGCGCATATGACTTTATTTCATTCTCATCCGTAGTAACACCCGGAATCAAAACAACAAATGCCACTGGTTTGTACCCTTTTATTTCATCTGAAACTGGCACTACACAAGCTTGTTCAATGGCGTCATGGCGTTCTAACAATGTCTCTATTTCCGAGGGATAAATATTTTCTCCCCCACAATTAAACATATCGTCGACTCGGCCAACAAAATAATGAAAACCGTTTTCGTCCCTGCGCATTACGTCTCCGGTTTTATACCACCCATCATAAGTCATTACCTCGAGTGTTTTTTCCGGCAAATTATGATAACCAGGAGTAACTGCAGGGTTCCGACAATGCAGCTCGCCAAAATCAGCATTAAGGTTACCTTTATTCACCAACCGTGCAATGCCGGAAATTGGGAAACCAACAGACGAATCTGGTTGTTTTAAACCGTCTGGATGGGGTCCAAACACGACAGGACCGGCTTCTGTTGTTCCGTAACCATTTGTGATCATAGCACTTGGGAAAAAATCTCGAATGTCTTTGACAAGCTTCTGGCTTACTGGTGCCGATCCCATACGTACGATTTTTACAGACGATATATCAGTTGTTTTTAATAAATCAACCTCCCTTACCACCATAGCCATCATCGCCGCAACCGATGTAAGCCAAGTAACGTTATATCTTTCAATAGCCCTAATGTATTGAACCGTGTCAAATTGAGGAAGCAGTATTATAGTCAAATGCGCCGCCAGCGCGACTTTACAAATTGCAAGACCATTCATGTGGTAAAGAGGGGCTGCCACCAGCATCCGATGGTCTTTATCTACGCCCGCTTTAAGCCTCATACCAATCACCCAGAGATGACCCACATGTGTTAATGGGACACCTTTAGGACGTCCGGTGGACCCCGAGGTATATAAAAACATTCCTACTTCGTTAGTATTAGGAGTTATTGTTTCAAAATCACCGTAGTCAAGAAATGCATCAAACCCTATATCTCCTTCATCTCCGAATACTATGACCTCATAATTTTTGGGAATCGATTTATATCTTGCTGCATCAGAAAAGATAAGCTTACAATTTGAGTCCTTTAGAATAAAAGCGATGGTTTCAGTCGGGAATTTATAGTTCACGGGAACAGAAACCATCCCCGCGCGCATAATACCGAGATATGCTATTAAAAATTCCCCGCTATTAGATGCAAGAATTGCTATGCGGTCACCCCGGTCAAGTCCGCGCGCTAATAATCCTCGAGCAACAGCTTTTGCTCCAACGTCTAAATCATAATGACTGAAGATACGAGGACTATCAAAATGACTAAGATCTATTAACGCCGACTTTCCCAAATCTTCAGCTCTATTCACTAGGTCGCCCAAGTTAAATAGATCAGCCATTTTCTTATACTCCATTTTGTCAAACCGTTTATTAAATAGACTACCGTTATTTCTTTCTCCTAAAGATAGCAAAATTCATATAAAAAGATGATGATAAAGAACAAAATTTTAAACTAAAACTTGTTGGTGTCTTAATCAAAATAAAATCCGTTATATTGCAATAAAAACACACCATCAAAAATATTATTGAAAATTTTAATTTCGGCGATTGGCATATGAAAGTTATACGTACTCAAGTTGGTATTATCGGGGGGGGCCCTGCTGGCCTGCTTCTTTCTCAATTGTTGATGCAACGCGGTATCGAGTCAGTGGTGCTTGAGCTGCGTGACCGAAATTATGTGGAGAGCCGAATACGCGCGGGAGTACTGGAGCAAGGTACCGTTCAACTTCTTTGTGAAGCCGGTGTTGGCCAAAATGTTAAAACGTTAGGTCAAATTCACGACGGAATTGAAATAAGTTTGCACGGTCAACGCTCCCGTATAGATCTCAAGAAACTATCGGGTGGAAAGGCAGTTACTGTATATGGGCAAACAGAAATCACAAAAGATTTGATAACCGCCCGCTTAAAATCCGGAGGTGATATAAAATTTGAAGTCAAAAAAACCGTACCGTTGGGTATTACGAGTTCAAATCCGAAAATTAGATTCGAATACAATGGCGAAAACTATCAATTAAATTGTGACTTTATAGCCGGCTGTGATGGTTTTCACGGGATATCTAGGACTTTCATCCCGAAAAATATTCTTAAAACCTACGAAAAAATTTATCCGCATGTTTGGCTAGGTATTTTGGCTGAAGCACCACCACCCAATCACGAATTAATTTATACTCGACACCCCAACGGCTTTGCTCTTTTTAGTATGCGTCCGCCAACCAGATCACGCACGTACCTCCAGTTTCCATCTAATATCAATATCGACGAATGGCCTGATTCTAGAATTTGGGATGAATTGCGCATTAGAATTGGAGCACATGATCAACACTTGATAAAGGAGGGCCCAGTACTCGAAAAAAATATTACATCGATGCGCAGCTTCGTAGCCGAACCAATACAATTCGGTCATCTGTTTCTAGCCGGAGATTCAGCTCATATAGTACCGCCAACCGGAGCGAAGGGCCTCAATCTTGCTGCATCGGACATCCGCTATTTATCTTGGGGATTGTTTGATTATTATGATTCTGGAAGCACCAAATCTCTCAATGACTATTCTAAACTAGCCTTATCGAGAGTTTGGAAAGCGGAACGATTTAGTTGGTGGATGACGTCCATCTTGCACAACTCAGGTAATGAAAATCCTTTCGAGGACCGTATCCGAACGGCAGAGTTAGAATATTTACTTTCATCAAAAGCCGCAATGACATCTCTCGCAGAGAATTATGTAGGACTCCCGTTTTGAACAGTTGATTTGAAAATATTTTCTATTCCACCCATCCTAAAATGTGATTAAGTTCCTTAACTTTAGAAAATGCTTGGCCTAATTCTAATCTATGAACAAAAACAAACGGTCTTAGATGTTTAGAAAAGTGTTTGCCATTTATACCCTATTGCGAACTCTTTGCGGACAAGGGCGAATTATCTTATTAAGCGGATCAAATTCGGATCTATTTCGACTACCAGGGCTATAACCATAAACATGCAATGAAAGACTCGGAATTTTTCCGGTATTGCGTACACTATGAATATCGTTCGGCATGAATGAACAAGCGTCAGTTGGACCTATCACAAGTTCTTCTTCTATCGTTAGATCAGCAAATCCTAGCCGAGTTCCATCGTCGTGACGTGTCCAATTAATATTAGTCTCTTGGCCTTCTATACCAATCACAATACCCCAGGTTTGATGATCATGAGGAGCAACTCCTCTTCCAGGCAACCAACAAATAGTTTCAACCATCAACGTATTTCCTATATCTTCATTAAGTATCGCGATTCCAAATCCTTGATGTTCATCGCAGTCCCTGAAACAAGGATCGCTCCAATCAGCCTCTATTGCCAATTTTTTTGCTAAAGGTATAACGCGACTAACTATTCTTTCGTCGTTTCGTTCTTTAGCTGTAATCAATCTTAAATCCGAAACGAAATCATTTAGAAAATATGTTTGTTTTTCGTACACTATAAAACCTTTATCTTTTTCATTAGAAAGTGAAACAGCCTCTGCAACTTTAAAATTCCTCTACAATCTGTAACTTATCAAGATATGCATAATTTTTCCATTTCTCATTTTCACCTGTTAACGCGTTACTAGTTCAACGACTTTGATAAAAAGGCTGAACTGCTATCAAGTTTTTCTTTGGGAGAAATTTTTTTGATGCCGAATCCCAAATCACTTCTGCCATACTAATTTTACCATTACGAGACCGCATTAGTTCGACATGCCAGTGAGGACGCCAATCCCCAGAAGGTCTTGATATAACCCTCCAACGCGTCTCCGGTGTCGTGCTAGCAAAAGCTATAGCACCCGCATCTGGACGCACTAAAAACCCTGTCACTCCCGTTTTTTCAGCAACAAGCTGCAAGCGTCGATAAACCACCGAATTTCGAATTCCCAAATCAGGTCGTATTGGACCTAACTCAACAACGACAGCTGCAAGCTCGTAGGAATTAAGCCCCTCTTCCATTGCCCATAGTCGATCATTATCATTCCGTGCCACTAATTGAATAATTCGATTAGAGTCGAGTCCTAAAAAAGCGAGACCGAAAGCTGAAAGTGCCCCGCCAAATAAATTATTCGGCCGTAAACACCAAAGTACATCCCCACTAATATTTCTATTACTAAAAATCCGAGTTAATAGAGCAATAGTAAACCCAAATGGCGATGCATCCCTAACTTCAGATCGCGTTTCACCAATCACTTCATGAATGTGACCGAGCACCAGTCCTCCTCCAGAAAGATTGTCATCTAGTTCAGGTAATCCAATTGGTATAATTTGATTCTTATGTTTAACATCTCCCCTTTCGATTTTTTTTACGATATTACGCAATTCATCTAGCTTTAAGTTTTTCATTTTAGAAAGCGTGGTTTTATATGTTATGTTTTTATGTTCTTGTTTTGTTCTATTTCAAAAAAAATAAAGAATCAATCCATTTTCTATTTGAAGAGATGAAATTTTGTAATAATGAACTAATTTTACCAGTCAGAATCAAATTGCAAAAACGGTGTCTCAATACGTTTAATATCTTGTAAGACATCAGACGGGATGTTCGGCCTAAGATCGGAAGAAGTACTCGCATACACCATATCTATACACCCACCAAACCGAGTTTCAATTGCACTAGAAAGCTCATCAAAACGTCCTACTGCAGCAAATAAATGCAATAAATCATCAGGAATTTCCGCCGCCATCTGATTCCACCGACCTTGCTTGGTCATTCGATTAAGCTTGCGACCAATATCACCTGCTCCATGATGATCTAGAACCGGCCAATAGCTGGGCGTTGAACCATAAAAAGCAATGCGATAGCGAACCCATTCTAAAGCTTCGGAAACTTCTTCATCGGTTTTACCTGTCGCAATAAACCCACCTCCGGTAATCTGGAAATTTTCCCGTAATTTTCCAGATAGAGCCAATCCGGATTCAATCCGGGGAATTGCTATTTTTTCAAGATAATCACGCGTACAAAACGGGTGTAATCTCACGCCGTCACCTACTTCACCTGACAATTTCAAAGTTGCGGGTCCAACTGCAGCAATAGTAATTGGGACTAACTGCTCTCCAGTAGAGCTGGGAACAAAATTTGGTGGCATTAATGTAAAAGTATAATGAGCACTTACAAAATCTAGTTTCTTTCCTAATTCCCATGAACGCCAAATCGCACGCAACGCTAGAACATAGTCTCTTAATCTGGGAGCAGGTGCAGACCAAGGAATAGAGAACCGTTTTTCATTATGCGGCTTAATTTGAGGACCTAATCCAAGAATAAACCGACCTTTTGAAGCCTTTTGCAAATCCCAACTTGTATTGGCGACAATCATAGGAGACCGAGGAAAAGCAATTGCAACTGCCGTTCCCAATTGAATATGATTCGTTGAAATTGCTGCCACTGCCAAAGGCATGAATGGTTCATATCGGTTTTCCATGGTTGCTACCATATCGAAACCAGTAAGTTCTGCTTCCTTAGCTGCTCCAGGTACAGTATTTAAATCACTTTGAGGCAACGTAGTCATTATCTGCATTTTAAAATTCCTCAAATACAACTCATTGTTATTCGCCTATTTTATGGAAAGACGCAAACGCCAAATAAAGGTACTAAAGTTTGAAGACCTATAGGAATACATGCGTTATCAAATTTTCCGACTATTCAAACACTATTCCAATTCGTTTTATTTGGATAAATCTAAGAAACTTAGAAATTTTAGCTTGAGTAAACACCAAACAGAACAATCCGGGCTATCACGCGTATAGGATGAAGACATTTCAAGACCTAAAAACATAAAAATTGTGCCCAGCACTAAGAAAAAAACAACAATTGGGCCAATTAGTTGTCCACGTTTTCTTGGCATCGCCTAATTCCCCATCTAGATACAATGAATCCCTAAACCTCACTTTTGACTTGTACTAAAGCGGTATGGGCACTGCTACCTTGACCTAAGTTTGATGTGCCCACGTCAAGTGTTAACACATTTGGATTACCATCAGAGTCTGTCCCATCTGATAAAGGCTTATGCCATGCTCCCGTGGGGAGACTCACGACTCCCCGACGAATTTCGGAACTCAAAGAAGCCCTAGCCAAACAACTTCCACGATCATTAAATATTCTCACAAGTCCACCATCATTTATATTTCGGTCTTTGGCGTCAAAATAATTTAGTTTCACAAGCATTGGTCGCGAGCCTGGTATATCGGATAATGCGCATTCCAACTGACTATGCAATTTATCTTTTGGTTGAGGTGAAACTAGATGCAGAGGAAATTTCTTAGCCAGATGAGAACCTAGCCACTCATCGGGAAATTTCCATATTGGATGCCCCCTGCAATCTGAATAATTGAAGCTATCAATTGTTTCCGAGAAAATCTCAATACGGCCCGAGGGAGTATCGAGAGAATTATTTAATGGGTCTTTTCTGAATTCTGAAAATGGAATTTCATGTTCACCATCTAAAGTGACAGGGAGTATACCCCTATTTTTAGTTCGAAATTAATCGAAAACAGGGATAGAAATTCACTGTTCACAAGACGTTCCTAGAAAAACTAAATATAGAGCACGTCCACATTCATCACAGCTGCGACCAACAGTGCATTCATGT
>CAZADS010000109.1:0-64238 GCA_964483985.1 uncultured Thalassobaculaceae bacterium | reverse complement strand
AACTCTCCAGTCTGGGCTAGTATTTGCGAACGACCCGTGCAACACTTGCCTATTGGAAATAACCACATCCCCAGGATCGCAAATCATTGGAACGGCGTCCGGCAGTCGAACAGAGCCGGCTTTTGCTACCATCTCCTTTATATCAATAGTTTTGATTTTATGTGTGCCTGGAACTACCCAAACTCCGTTCGCGGCTGTGCAACCGAATAATTGAGCCATGAAATTAAATCCGTGGATATCTTTATTCCATTTTGGATTGTCCCAATGGGTCACCCCATCTCTATGCCAAGCAACTGATGCACCTTTGCCGGGCTCTTTAATAAACAAAGCCTCGCTAAATGGAACAAAGTCTTCCCCATTTATCGCAGCTGCTACTTTTAAGAGTTGAGGATGGCCATAAGTTCGAAGACATGCTTCTGAAAATTGCAAAGAACCAAGGATTAAGTAAACTACTTCGTCGAGGACATTTGATTTGGGTTTTGGCTCAAACATTTTGACAGGATGTCGACCACCGGCATAGTCAGTACCACCAAAGGGGTCTCCCAGAGGCTTAGACCAGAAGAGAGTTGGAGCCTTGCAAGTTGCTCCAATGGCCGGTCGACCTGCGGAATCGAGGTCCGCTCCTTTTTTGAATGGGAGTTGGGCCTTGATTTGAAATAAATCAAATTCAATGTCTTCAAGTTCTTCACGTTCAATGACGTTAGTGAAAATATAAAAACCATATTGGGAATAGGCCTCAAATATATCAGTTGCTAGGCTACCTGAAGTATCAAACCTTATAGGGCCTCGATTTTTTAAATTTAGCGCGCGTACCTCTCCATCTTTCAAATAGTCAGACATAGCATTATATTCTTGTTCATCCGCCTCGGAACTAAAGATTTTTTCTTCCATTGCCTGCTCCGCATATCTTTTTAAAGACCATCACAGCTAAAACTAGGAGGTTATAAAATCTTAGCGTCCAGCCCAATTCTTCGTTTAACGAAGTGTAGCGGCTATGGCATGTGTGTTGAAGGTTGTTTTAATACTTTGAGGCTTTGGATTGGGTTTTAATTGGAATATGTGTGTTGCCCATCCTAAAACTCTTCCTATTTTATCACATAAAACCTTTGACTGCAGCCTTTGTCCTTGGATTATAAATTTTTGAATATACTCCGCGGATGGTATATTTTTAAGTTGGAGGAAGTCCTGATTATCAGTTTGCATTTTGATTCCCCTGAAAATTCAATTTATGAAATGGAAGTTAGATCGATTTTTTAAAACGTTTATTGCATGCATCCGACATGCACTTAATGCATGGATGCGTATTTAGTTTGGTGAAAAGGAGATTTATTTGTTCCAAGCGACAGAAATTAAAACACACCCGACTAGAAGTAATTTCTCTTAAACTTTTTTAAACAATTTGCGTGCCGATCAAGGCGTTGCTATATAGTAACAATATTGAAGGTTTTTAACCCTGATCCCCGGTAGCTCAGCGGTAGAGCAAGCGGCTGTTAACCGCTTGGCCGGCGGTTCGAATCCGTCCCGGGGAGCCAAACTTTTTTGCTATAATTTCTAAGCATTTGATTTCACGTATTAATATCTAACGTATTCATAAAACATTTTGTATTATTCACCGAATGTTTATCGCGTAATTAAAAGACTCACCGGACTTAAACTCTGTTTTTAAACTTTGCTTTATTTGATATTTGAACCCTATGGTGGTCATATAACAGACGTCTTTGGATGCCGCGATAAGCGCACATAAATAAAGTAATAGTTTAGACGACTTGTGACTTAATTAGTGATGGTCTGGTGGTGACTCAAATATCAAAAGCCAAATAAATTTAGATGTTATCTTTAAAAATCAAACAATTCTAAGCGACTATTGCTTTAAACCGTGGAGGCCCGGGCCGGAATCGAACCGACGTACAAGGATTTGCAGTCCTCTGCATAACCACTCTGCCACCGGGCCAAACGGCGAACATCCCTAAAGAGTCCATCCGGCCCACGCAAGTGCTAAATTCATCGGGGCCCAGAATAAATTGCCTCTTGTTTTATTTGATAGTGCTAATTACCTAAAACTAATATAAGGAATAAGCGAAACATTGGTTTTACCCGCTCTTTCGCTCATTATATCTATTTTTGAATTTTTAGCCTAAAACATTTAATGGACACAAACATATTTACTAATTAGATGCAATTAATCCCAGAAGCGATCTCTAAAAACCAACAGGATCGTTGTATTTGACTCTGGATACAGGATTTTATTGAGATGAATGATTACGTGGCCGCGCGTTATAACATGGTTGAAAATCAGATTAGGGCCAATAGAGTTAATGATGATAGCATCCTAGAGGCATTTAAAATGATACCTAGGGAAGATTTTGTTCCAACACATAAGAAATCCGTTGCTTATGCCGATGAAGATTTAAAAATAGGGCAGAATCGATATCTTATAGAACCGATGGTGTTTGGCCGGTTATTGCAAATAGCCATGCCAGTGGAAAGTGATGTGGTTCTAGATATTGGGTGCTGCAGTGGGTATTCAACAGCAATTGTTTCGCGATTGGTATCGAGCGTTGTTGCTGTTGAATCTGACGAAGAATTTGTTAAGGTTGGGAATGAAAATTTGGCGAAACTTGAGATAGATAATGCAGCCATTATTCATGGAGATTTAGCGATTGGTTATGCCAAACAGAAGCCTTATAGTCTCATTCTAATAGCAGGCGCCGTGGAAGAGGTTCCTGATATTTTACTCAATCAACTCGGTGATAATGGTCGGTTGGTTACAATTCTACGTGATCAACTGGGAGCAATCGGCCGAGCTGTGATTTTCGAACGGATAAAGGGAGTTTTCTCAAGCCAAACAGTATTTGATGCAGCGACACCAACGCTTTATGAGTTTTCAAAAAAAACGAGTTTCGTCTTTTGAAAAGTTAAAAAGATTATTATAAAGCAATGTGCGTGGACGTGGATATTAAGGTTAAATGTTTTGGATCTTGGTCCCAGAAAAAAATGATAAATTACGTGATGAAAAAAATCAAAGTCGGGCTAATAATGAAAGTTATGAAATTTATTTCCAAAATAATGTTCTTTTTATCTGTATTTGCGTTTAGTGCACATGCGGAAACTCTTGATGAAGCACTTGCCTTGGCTTACCTTAACAATCCAGATTTACGAGCTGCCCGCGCAAATCTACGGGTCGTGGACGAAGGTGTTCCAGCTGCTAAATCGAGTTGGCGTGCGACTATTAGTTCTAGCTTAAAACTTGGAACTTCTTTTGCAGACAGTACTTTCGCGTCGGGCAGGTCTTCTTCTGGTGCTTCCATCCCTTCAACAGCAAACGTGACATTAATTCAACCAATATATCGGAGTGGGAAAAGCATCTTAGACGGGGACGCATTAGCTGCTATTAAGCAGGCGAAAAGTAACGTTCAGGCCGAACGATCACGTATGTTTGCAACAGAGCAAAATATTATGTTGGGGGCAGCCACCGCTTATGTCGATGTGGTTAGAGCGGGATCGGTTGTTAAATTACAGATTAATAATCTTTCTAGATTACGAAAGCAATTGACGGCCACGCGTGATCGTTTCGCTGTAGGCGAGGTTACTCGAACCGACGTTGCGCAAGCCGAATCTAGAGTGGCTAGGGCAGAGGCAGATCGAATACAAGCGGTTGGAAACTTAACTTCCGCCCGCATGATTTATCAAAAAATTATAGGAGGTATGCCTGGTAATTTGAAGCAACCTCGAACTAAATTAGATCTTCCAGCAAGTCTGGAAGATACAGTAGCTATCGCTATGGCTAACAATTTTTCATTAATAACTAAGCAGTTTGAGGAAAGAAGCGCTAATTTGGCAGTTAAGCTTGTTACAGGTAAACTTCTTCCTACAATCAATATCGTTAGCACGCTCAGCCGTTCAGACTCCTCAGGGGAAACGGATAGCGAATCAACTAGTCTTCTAGTTGAAGCCCAATTGAGTTTTCCAATTTATCAGGCAGGTGCTGTTTCTTCTAACATCCGTCAAGCGAAAGAAGAAGCGAATCGTAGAAGAATTCTTTTGGAATCAGCGCGGCGGGAAGTTATTGATAAATCTGCGAGGTCATTTGAAGCGTGGACAACCGCCGTTGCTAGAAAGGAATCATTAGGCGCAGAAGTTTTGTCGGCAGAAATAGCCTTGGAAGGGGTTACTCAAGAGGCGACGGTTGGTGCGCGAACAGTTCTTGATGTTCTTGATGCCGAACAAGAACTGTTGAACGCGCAGGTAGCTTTAGTTAGGGCGGAAAGAGATGCTTTTGTGGCGTCTTACCAATTGCTAGAAGCACTAGGCCGCTTGACAGCCAAAGGACTTTCTTTACCCGTTGAGTTTTACGATTATGACAGGCATTTTGTTGAGGTCGAAGATATGGCGTATGGTACAGAAACGCCAGGACTCCGGCCTTGATTCAAATGTTAATAACAATGATTATAAGGGCATCTAGCCTTTCCGATACTAGTGAGCTAATGTTATTGTAGAAAATTTCGCCTGAAGGTCTGGGTGATGAGCGATACCACACAAGAACCAACGATGGAGGAAATATTAGCGTCAATACGACGTATTATTTCCGATGATGGTGACGCGTCAGAACCCGAAAGGGAGCCTGATGTGGAACCAGAATCTGAGTTAGAAAAACCGCTAAACCCTGAAATAAATGATGATGTGGAGTCGGAAATAGCGGCAGACGAAGAGCTCGATGATGTTTTAGACTTAACGGATATGGATTCCGAGGAACCCGAGCCGTTATTTGAGGAACAGCAATATAAAGAAGTGCTACCAGATCCTGAACCTATTCCGGACCCACCACCACCACCACCAGCAGCAGCACCTCCGAGACTGGACGAAACTCTAATATCGTCTCCTCAAGCTCAGGAAACTATGCAATCATTTTCCCGATTAAACGAGAAGCTGAACGAAAGCTACGAGGAACTTCCAATAGGCAATGGAGCAGTTACACTCGAGCAATTGGCCCGGGAACTCATTAGACCTATGCTAAAGGAATGGTTAGATCAACATCTTCCAATGATGGCTGAGCGACTTGTTAGGGAAGAAATAGAGCGCTTGGTCATGCATTCACAAAGTCGAGATCCTTGGTAGGTGACTTAGGTAGAAATATTATATTTTCGTAAACTCGATGTTGGGAGTATTCAACCCGATGTAGGGATTAGTGTATTCTCATCTCCGGACATAGGCCATGTTAGAAAAAACTTATAATCCTGCAACACTCCAAGCAAGATACTACGATAGATGGGAAACCAGTAAAGCCTTTGAAGCAAAACCGGAATCAGATCTAGATCCTTATACTATTATGATGCCTCCGCCCAACGTGACGGGTAGTTTGCATATGGGCCATGGCCTGACTTTCACAATTCAAGATATTCTAATTCGTTATTTTCGAAAAAATGGACGTGACGCGCTTTGGCAACCAGGAATGGATCATGCTGGTATAGCAACGCAGATGGTGGTTGAACGACAGTTAGCTGAAAAAAATATCGATCGTCGTGATATCGGGCGTGAAAAATTCTTAGAAGCAGTTTGGTCTTGGAAAGTTGAGTCTGGTGGAATGATAATGAATCAACTCCGCTCTTTAGGTGCTACAGCTGATTGGAAACGGGAACGTTTTACAATGGATGCAGGGCTATCCAAAGCGGTAACAAAGGTTTTCGTAGATTTGTATAAACAAGGGTTGATTTATCGGGATAAGCGTTTGGTGAATTGGGATCCTAAGTTATTGACTGCAATTTCCGATCTAGAGGTTCAGCAGGTAGAAATTAAAGGTAAGCTCTGGTTTTTTAAATACCCAATCGAGGGACTTGAAAATGTTTTCATCACCGTGGCCACCACACGGCCAGAAACGATGTTAGGAGATACAGGTGTAGCCGTTCACCCTGATGATGAAAGATATAAAACTCTAGTTGGCAGAAATGCTATTTTACCAATTGTGGGCCGTAAAATACCAATTATCGCAGATTCCTTTAGTGATATAGATAAAGGAACAGGTGCTGTTAAAATGACTCCTGCTCATGACTTTAATGATTTTGAGGTAGGCAAGAGACACAATCTTGAGATGATAAATATTTTTGATGCCACCGCATCTTTAAATGAAAATGTACCCGAGAGATATCGAGGGTTGAATAGGTACGAAGCTAGAAAAAAGATAATTGAGGAAATGACGGCCTCTGGTTTATTGGTGCGTGTGGAAGAAAATATTCATGTAGTGCCGCATGGCGATCGTTCCAACGAACCATTAGAACCGTGGCTAACTGACCAATGGTACTGCGATGCTGAAGTTTTAGCTAAACCAGCTATCCAGGCCGTTGAAATGGGCACAACCAAATTCGTTCCAAAGAATTGGGAAAACACATATTTCGAATGGATGAAAAATATACAACCGTGGTGTATTTCTCGACAATTGTGGTGGGGTCATCAAATCCCAGCATGGTTTGGTCCCGATGGCGAAGTATTCGTAGAGGAATCTGAATTAGAGGCAAAGGAAGCTGCTCGAAAATTTTATGGAAAGTCATTAATACTTAAACGCGATGAAGATGTTTTAGATACCTGGTTCTCTTCGGCATTATGGCCGTTTTCAACTATAGGATGGCCTGATCAAACGTCTGAATTAAGCCGTTATTATCCTGGCAACGTGCTGGTTACCGGTTTCGATATAATTTTCTTTTGGGTAGCTAGAATGATGATGATGGGTCTGCATTTTATGGGTGAAGTGCCATTCCATACGATTTACATTCATGCCTTGGTAAGGGATGAAAAAGGACAGAAAATGTCTAAGTCCAAGGGTAACGTGATGGATCCTCTTGGGCTGATTGAGCAATACGGAGCGGATGCTCTTCGGTTTACTCTAGCTGCGATGGCGGCTCAAGGTAGAGATATTAAACTTTCGGAAGGCCGTATTCAGGGATACCGGAACTTTGCGACAAAACTGTGGAATGCAGCTCGGTATGCGGAAATAAACGGATGTAAAATTCAGCCTTCGTTTGATCCGAAAAAATGTTCGGAGACAGTAAATAAATGGATCGTAACAGAAGTGATTGCCGAAGCTGATAATGTAGGAAGTGCAATAGAGGAATACAGGTTTAACGATGCGGCTAACTCTATATATCATTTTATTTGGGGTACATTTTGCGATCGGTACCTTGAATTTACTAAACCCATTTTGTCTGATGGTGAAAGAGGAGCTGCTAAAGAAACTCGGGCCACTACAGCTTGGGCGTTAAAGCAACTGATAAATATATTGAATCCAATTATGCCTTATCTAACCGAGGAACTTTGGACACGATTGGGTGGGTCTGGATTGCTTATGACGTCGCCATGGCCGAAGTTTGAGGGTTTGCCTATTAACCAAAATGCAAAAAACGAGATGGATTGGGTTATTAGAGTGATAACTGAAATACGCTCAATTCGTTCTGAAATGAATATTCCTTCCAAAATCAAAATTGATCTCTTATTTATAGGTTTAAATAAAACTTCAGAATATCGGTTAGATCAACATCGGGATATAATCATGCATCTAGGCCGATTAAAGTCTGCGAAAAAATTGAATGGCGATGTTCCGACTGGAGTAGTTCAGGGTATAGTCGATGAAGCCACTATGATTTTACCGATTGCAAATGTTGTGAATTTAGAAAAAGAACAGATTCGATTGAAACGCGATATTGATAAAATTCAAATAGATATCAAGAAAACCGAACAGAAGTTGGCGAACCAGAGTTTTATTAACAAAGCCCCAGAGGAGGTAGTTTTAGAAAACCGAAATAGGCTGAACGTTTATCAGGAAAGAAAAAAGAAATTGCTGACAGCATTGAATAGAATTCAGGCGAATTAATCAGTTCGTGTAGCGCCACAAACCAAGTTTATCCCTTTGAGCCTCAATTTCCGCATTAAAGTAGTTTTTACCATTTTCATCGGGAACGGCCCAGCCGTTGCGAACAAGCATCTGAGATAAGTCGTTTGCACCTAAAAAGCATCTAGCCGTATAGCTTTTTAAATTAAGGCAGCGTACTTTCTGCCCTTGAGTTAATTTTGTCAGGAAGAGTTTTGCGGCGGCACCGCATAACCAAGGCAATGCCTTTCTTCGGCATTTTTGCCGGGCTGTTGGGGCGATAATACCGTGAAGGCGTATAGTCTTATGTTTTATTTTCAAAGTTCCCGCGTCTATTATAATTGGTGTTCCCAGTATACTTGTGTCAGATTTTTGGGCTTGTCCACTTGAAAGACTTAAGCTTAACATACTTAATGAAAGTAAAATAATTTTACAAAATCGTTTCAAATAATGGGACATATATTTATCCACGGAATATTTTTTATATAAATGTAAACTTCTTAGGGTGTCAGTAAACTTATGTATTAAATGCTAATTATGTGTATATAACTGGCCTTGTCAGGTGTTTAATGTCATATTTTATTGGGGTAATAACTGGTTTAGTGGGTTATTTGATGTTTTCTGTTTTGAATCTTGATTTAAACACGCGTAAAATTTTATATAATTTTAGAACTATACTTGGGAAAGAATCCAGAATGGAATTTTAAATTAAAGATGGTAAGTTATTTCTTTGAAAATAAATTAGAGATAATTGGATTATTAATTTTTCTAATTTTAGGTGTTTTTTCTTTGCCTATAGTGCATGAGAGTTTATTATTGAGCCAAATTTGGGTCTCGTTTTGTTCGATTACAAGATTTTAATGCCTGCTAATTTTTTTAAGTAGCTATTCGAACACTACATTGATTGATAACAATGTCCTTTGATTTAAATGCTTATATATTTACCATTTAATTATTAAAGAGTTTATTTAATCTCTATCCATATTGGTGTGTGATCGGATGCTTTTGGTTTTCCTCTAGGGGAAGAATCTATTACGGAACCCGAGGTAATATCTGCGGCTTGTGGAGATAGCAAAAAATGGTCAATACGAAGACCATGATCATTATGCCAAGCACCACCTTGATAATCCCAAAATGTATAACGATTTGGTGAAGTATTGAATAAACGAAAAGCATCTGTATAACCGAGATTCAATAATTCTCGAAAATATCGGCGTGTTTCCGGACGGTATAACGCATCGTTTTCCCAGGATGCGGGGTCGTAGACATCTTCATCTTGTGGGATAATATTATAGTCTCCTGCCAAGACTACTGGTACTTCCTTTTCTAGGAGCTCAATGGCACGTTTTTTAAGTCGATTGAGCCATGATAGTTTATAGTAATACTTATCTGTGTCTACTGGATTACCATTAGGAAGATATATCGACGCAAATCGAATGCCTTGGATGGTAGCTTCTAAGTATCGAGCTTGGCCATCATCCTCGTCGCCAGGTAGACCAAATAACATATCTTCGAGGGGGTATTTAGATAATATTGCAACTCCGTTGTAGGATTTTTGTCCGTGAGTAGCAATAGAATAACCGAGTTCTAAGAACTCTGACTGAGGGAATTTTTCGTCAATTGTTTTAGTCTCCTGCAGCATTAGAACGTCAGGTTGTTGAAAACTAATCCAGTCTATGACGTTTTTCAACCGTGCTCTTATTGAATTAACGTTCCAAGTTGCTGCTTTCATATCTGCAGGTGTTCTGAGGTTAAATTGAAAAAGACGTGCCACAACCACAGGATGAGATGGCATTAGGATTAACCACTTGAAAATATGATCCTATCAATTCTTCGACATAGTCAAGTTTTCCGCCTTGAATTAAATCCAGTGATATTTCGTCTACAACTAGCGTAGCGCCGCTGTTTGTAAACATTAAGTCCCCCTTATCCTTGACGGTGTCGAAGCTGAAAACATATTGAAAGCCAGAACATCCCCCGCCTTCTACCGATACCCTCATAAATTTATCATCTCCATTTTTTTCTTCTTTTAGTAAAACTAAAATCCGATTGGCAGCACTATCAGTCAGACCAAATCGTGGAGGATTGTTATTAGAGATTGAAACAACGCTATCATGCATCTTAATTCCTCTGGAAATGATAAAAATCAGTGTAACATAAGATTTGTTCAAGTGAATTACGATTTTGTAATAGTTGCTAAATAAATTGGCAAATTTATTGGCGTCTGATGCCTTTAGCGTTGCGTTTGTGTTGTCAGGGAATTAAATTAGAAATTATGTTGAAATCCTTGATTAGCGTTTATGTCCTGTGACCAAATTTCTCTACGTGGAACTATGCTGGCAGAGTATGCTAGTTGCGCTGAAAACAGCCTAGGTCGTATTCACGAGGAAGCGGAAGCGGTTGAACGTTCTGTTTATCAGAGGGACCGCGACCGTATCGTTCATTCCCGAGCGTTTAGAAAATTAAAATATAAAACCCAGGTATTCGTTTATCACGAGGGCGATTACTATCGTACACGCTTAACTCATAGTTTAGAAGTGGCGCAAATAGCGCGTTCTATATCTCGTTCGCTTTTCTTAAATGAAGACCTAGCCGAAGCTTTATCGCTTGCACATGATTTCGGTCACACGCCTTTTGGCCATGCTGGTGAAAATGCATTGCATGCGAAGATGAATCCCTACGGAGGATTTGATCATAACGATCAGACTTTGAGAATTTTGACCAGATTGGAACAAAGCTATGCGGATTTTGACGGCCTTAATTTAACGTGGGAAACGTTAGAAGGTATCGCTAAACATAATGGACCAGTAATGGGAGAGTGTTCTCCCACGTTGTTTGATCTGAACGAATTGCTGGATTTGCAGCTGAAAATGTATCCGAGTGCAGAGGCTCAGGTGGCTTCGATTGCGGATGATATAGCTTACGGCGCTCATGATGTGGATGATGGATTGAGGGCAGGGCTATTTAGTATTGAGCAATTGAGCGAGATCAGTTTGGTCCTTCCCATTATTAAAGAAATTCAAAATTTACATAAAAATTTGCATTCAGGACGGTTTACGAATGAAATAATACGTAGATTAATAAATTCTATGGTAAGCGATTTATTAAAGGAGTCCAGGGCACGCTTATCGGAAGCAAAGCCGCGATCATCCAAAGATATACGAATTCATCAAGGCCCTCTAATTGATTTTAGTAAAGGTCAACGCATAAAGATTGATGAACTTAAATCGTTTCTCTTTGATCAAATGTACCGACACTATAAAGTGAATCGCATGGCCAGTAAGGCTCGGAGAGTAGTGTCCCAACTTTTTGATTTGTTCATGAACGAACCTAATTGTTTGCCAAAGGAATGGCAAGTTAATGAAAAATTGCAAGATGAAATCAGTAGGGCTCGTTTGGTAGCTGATTATATCGCAGGTATGACAGATAGATATGCTTTACTGGAGCATGAACGGTTATTTGATATGAGTTCGATGAATTAAATGAATATATACCAGCAAGTAACGGAAGCGGTAGAGGCTGCGCTTAGAGAAATTCCTGCTATAGCAGAAATGCGATTGCCAATTAGAGGAGAAGTATCGGTTGAACTTCCTCGAGATAAATCACATGGGGATATTGCGACTAATTGTGCAATGGTTTGGGCAAAAAAAGCCAAGATGAATCCTAGAGAGCTTGCCAGCCAGTTATGTAAAACGTTGAGTAAAAATAAATTAATCGCTTCAACCGAAGTGGCCGGTCCTGGTTTTGTCAATCTTTGGTTGGTTGACTGCTATTGGCGGGATAGCCTGCAAGAAATTCTTCGTTTAGGTCACCAATATGGAAATTCAACTATTGGTGCGGGGCATAATATAAATGTGGAATATATATCGGCTAACCCTACTGGTCCGCTTCATGCGGCACACGCGAGGGGTGCAGTTGTGGGCGATTCGCTAGCGCTATTATTAGAAAAAGTGGGATATAAAGTATGTAAGGAATACTATATTAACGACGCGGGCGCCCAAATAGAAATTCTGGCTCGCTCAGTTTATCTGAGGTATCGAGAAGCCTTGGGTGAAAAAATTCCTGATTTTCCTGATGGGTATTACCCAGGCGAGTATTTAATAAAACTTGGTGAAAATCAGGCCATAAAATATGGAAGGCGATGGTTAGAAACCGAAGAGACTGATTGGCTCCCCCATTTTAGATCTATTTCGGTTGAAGAAATGATGCGGTCGATAAAGAAAGATTTGGAACGAATGGGCATAAATATGAATGTCTTTTCCTCTGAATCGGATGTGGTTAATTCCGGCGGTGTTCATAATGTCGTTAAGAGTCTTCAAGAAAAAGATCTAATTTATACAGGAGTGCTCAACCCTCCTAAGGGTAAAAAGATAGACGATTGGGAAGCTAGGCCGCAGCTGTTATTTAGAGCAACCGAGTTTGGTGATGATGTAGATAGACCAATCCAAAAATCAGACGGTAGTTGGACTTATTTTGCTACGGATATCGCGTATCATTTGGATAAATACAGGCGTGGTTTTGGTCAGATGATTGATGTTTGGGGAGCAGATCATGGAGGCTATATAAAACGAATGCAGTCTGCTGTTCAGGCTATTAGTGACAATCTAGGAACTTTGGATATTAAGATTTGTCAAATAGTCCACATGATGGATAATGGAAAACCAGTGCGAATGTCTAAAAGAAGTGGAACATTTATTGCTCTCTCTGACGTTATTGAAGCGGTAGGAAAAGATGCCATTCGATTCATAATGTTGACACGAAGAAATGATCAGGCTTTAGAATTTGATCTTACCAAAGTAACTGAACAGAGCCGAGATAATCCGGTTTTTTACGTCCAATATGCCCATGCAAGATGTTGCTCGGTACTACGTCATGCCCATGAATCGATCGCAGAACAAAAATTAACGCGACAATTCCTATCTGGCATAAATTTAGACTATTTAAACGACGCTCATGAACTGAAATTAATTAAACGGATGGCTTACTGGCCTCGTTTAGTTGAGGCGGCGGCAAAATCGCATGAACCTCACAGAATAGCTTTTTATTTGTTTGATCTAGCTTCCGATTTTCATGCCCTTTGGAATAAAGGTAAAGACGAGTCTTCATTACGTTTTCTTGTTCCGTCAGAGGAACCATTGACCCTAGCTAGATTGGCGCTGGTTCGGGCTGTGGCCATCGTCGTTGCGTCAGGTTTAAGTGTTATCGGAGTGGAACCTCTAGAGGAACTGCGATCATGAATTCTTCGACCGATCTTCCTCCTCGTCCGCCGCTTTTGGATGACATAGATCGCCCCGAGCCTCCTAGGCTAGTAGCCCCAGAGACCGGATACTTTGGGCGTAGTTTAAAGATTTTTACTGGTATTTTTTCACTTATAGTGTTCTCCGCGATCGTTTGGTACGCGTATTCGCAAGGTAAATTAGTTGGAGGCGAAGAATCAGCTCCAATAATCAGTGCCGAAAAGTCGCCAGTGCGCGTGAGGCCGGAAAACCCTGGGGGATTGCAGGTCCCATATCAAGATAAACTTATTTTTCAGAAACAAAACCAAGCATTTGATGCTCAATCAAAATCGGTTGAAAACCTTTTGCCTCGTCCTGAAGAGCCTCATCCAACTGCAGTCAAACAAGATTCACCTGATAAAAATCAAGATTTAAACAATGTTACGGCCCCCCAATTAAAATCTTCAAATTTGGAGATGCCAGATCAAACAAGGAATAACGGAAAACCGAAAGAATTAATCGCATCTAACATCAAAACACCTAATAACCCAAAGCCAGAAAGCAATACAGACCGAAAGAATAATCCATCTGGTGCGGTTAAGGACTTTTCAGTAAGGAATGAGCAATTGTTGAGTAGGTTGTTGCCTAGTAAGAATAACAAGAGAAAGAAATTAGCCGATGGGAAATCATTACAAAAAAGTTCACAGGTTAATTTCCGTATACAAATTGCGTCATTTAGGAAAGAATCATCTGCTCGATTGAGTTGGAAAAGACTGCAAAAATTGTATAACTCGTTGTTGGGTCCTTTAGTTTTGACAATCGAGAAAACGGTTATCAAAGGAAAGGGCGTTTTTTACCGCACCCAAGGAGGTCCGTTGACCGAAAAGCAAGCCCGAAAAATTTGTAAAAAATTACTGAAGTTAAAGCAAGGGTGCTTAGTTGTTTCTCCTCAATAACGATTTAATGTCATGAAACCATATATTTTTGGATGTCTTTCAACATCATTAAGCCGTGAAGAAGAACGGTTTTTTAAAGATGCGGATCCATTTGGGTTTATTTTATTTGCTCGTAATTGTGAGAATTCAAAACAGGTTGCGGGGTTAGTAAAGGAGTTGAGAGATTCGGTTGGTCGAAGGGCACCAGTATTGATCGACCAAGAAGGGGGTCGGGTTCAAAGAATGAATGCTCCGGTTTGGAGAAAATGGCCTTCACCAAGCTTTTTTGGAACTATCTACTCAACTGATTCTCAAAAAGCTTTGAAACTAGCGAATTTAACGGGGCGTTTGATTGCGGAGGACCTTAATGAGGCGGGGATTAACGTAAATTGCGCGCCAGTCCTAGATTTGAAAGAGTTTAATGGCCACGATATCATCGGTGATAGATCTTTTGGGGCCGACCCCGAAGTTGTCACTAGACTTGCGCAATCTTGGATGAATGGACTTCTGGCGGGTGGCGTTTTACCCATGATAAAACATTTGCCAGGTCATGGTCGGGCAACTGTAGATAGTCATTACAAGTTACCTACTATTGATGCTTCTGTTGAGGTATTAGAGGGCCGAGATTTTCTTCCGTTTATAAATTTCAATCAGAACGTGATGGGTATGACTGGTCATTTATTATTTAGCGCTATTGATGCTGAGTATCCAGTAACTTTGTCTTCAAAAATAATTAGTAGAGTAATTAGAGATAGAATTGGCTTTAATGGCCTTTTAATTACGGATGATTTATCTATGTCAGCCCTTAAGGGATCGCTTGTAGTACGAGCGAAAGGAGCGTTAGCGGCAGGTTGTGATATAGTGCTTCATTGCAGTGGAATTCTTTCAGAAATGGCCTTGATATCTAATTCTGTATCGGGATTTTCAGAGTTGGGTTTGAAGAGGGTTAAGTGGATGTATGACGCGGATAATGCTGTTCAAAGTCAACGGGACGGTGTAGATCGAAGCAGTTTGCTTGAACAATTTGAAGCTTTCATGGATAGTTTGGGAGGGACATAATTGGTCGAACCCGTGCTCCATAAATTTCTATTCGAAGCTTCGGTATGGATTCTTCCCGTTGTATTCGCGATAACTATGCATGAAGCGGCACATGGTTTGGTGGCATTTTTATGTGGGGATCCAACCGCCAAGCAATTAGGCCGGGTGACAATAAATCCTCTCCCGCATGTAGATAAATTTGGAACTATAATTTTACCAATCATTTGCATAGTGTTGGCGTTTGGTTTCGTTTTTGGTTATGCCAAACCAGTCCCTGTGGATTTAAACCGTTTGAAACGACCAAGGAGAGACATGATTATGGTAGCTCTTGCTGGTCCAGGTGCTAACATTGTTCTGGCCTTTTTTTCAGCATGTCTATTGAATTTAAGTTCAATAATGTCTTTTTGGTTAGAAGAATGGGTTACGGCTACGCTTTACCGAATGGTATTTTTGAATGTAGTTTTGGCGGTTTTTAATTTAATACCTATACCCCCATTAGATGGCGGACGAGTTTTAACTGGTCTTCTTCCTTATAAAATAGCGGCTCAGTATGCTAAATTAGAGCGGTATGGTATCTTTATTATTTTAGTTTTATTTATAATTGTTCCTGCAATACTTGGTTTCTTGAATTTTAATTCGGGATTTATGCAAAGCTGGTTTAGTTCTGTTATATTTTCTTTGATGAAAATGATATTGTTATTTGTCGGCGGTCACTAATTTTATGAGTGAGAATGGAGAGTTTGTGGACGTTACGGAACAAGGTTCTCAAATTAAGCGGGAACCTAAGCAGCTATCGCTTTTTCTCACCATTGATGGATTCGAGGGACCTATTGATGTCCTTCTCTCTTTGGCGAGAGAGCAGAAAGTGGATTTAAAACAGATTTCGATTCTTGAATTAGCACAACAATATTTAAACTTTATTCAGAAAATTCAGATGTTAAATTTAGAAATAGCAGCTGATTATTTAGTTATGGCTGCTTGGCTTGCTTATCTCAAATCTCGCCTACTAGTACCCGAGCACGATACCGAAGAAGAACTTTCTGCGGAGGATCTGGCTTCTGCTTTGCGTTTGCAATTAGAAATACTAGAAGCTATGCGGAAAATGGGTCAACGAATAATGGAGCGCCCGCAGCTGGGCATGGATTTCTTCTCGCAGGGCTCTCCTAAAACTGTAACTTCAATGATTCAGCCCACTTATGATGTGAAATTATTTGAGTTATTAAAGGCCTACGCAAACTGTAATATTAAAAAAGGTAAAACATCTTTGCGGATATCGCCCACGCAACTTTTTGCAGTTGAAGAGGCAATAAGCCGTTTGCGAAGAATAACGGGTAATATTTCCATCTGGTCTGAACTTTTTAATTTTCTGCCAGATGGCCTTAAAGGTCAGCTTTTAATTCGTTCTGCCAAAGCGTCTACCTTTGCCGCTAGTCTGGAATTGGTTAAAGATGGAAAGATTGAATTGAGACAAGAATATGCTTTTGGACCAATATTTTTGAGAAATAAGGCAGATCAAAATGAATGATCGAGGCTTTCGGGGAAATGAATTTCAATTTGGAACCCTGGGTTCCCAAAATGTTGAAAGTTTTGAGAATCAACTTCGGATGATTGAAGCTATTCTATTTTCTAGCGCCAAACCGCTTAACGAATCATTTCTTGAAAGCCAACTTCCATCGGGAGCCTCTTTAGAAACTATTATTTTGAGATTAAAAAAAGATTATGAAGGAAGGGGAATAGAGTTAGTGAGGTCTGCGGGCGGTTGGGTTTTTAAAACAGCCAATGATTTGGCTCACATATTCCGTCAAAAAATCTCCACAAAACGGCGCTTGTCTAAAGCCGCTATAGAAACGATGGCTATAATAGCATACCACCAACCAATAACTCGTTCAGAAATAGAACAAATTAGAGGGGTGAGCTTGAGCCGAGGTACGTTAGACATTCTTTTAGAAGCGGACTGGGTGCAGCCGAGCGGTCGTCGCCAAATACCTGGCCGGCCGTTGTTATGGGTAACAACATTGGAATTTTTACAACATTTTGGATTGAATTCACTGAGCGATTTGCCTGGTATAGAAGAATTGAAAACATCAGGTATTTTGGATAATAGCAATGGTCTTGCTTCAATGGTGCTTCCCAATTTGAATGAAGAAAATGAGGACATAGATCAAGAAAATTTAGACGATATTCTTAGGACCGAATTGGAAGTGTCAGATAACTTTAGTAGTGATGATGCAAACCTCGCTGATATAAATAACGATACGTTTTAGTTAATTTATATAAAGTTTAACGAAGGAATATCAGCTAACAATTGGCGGGATGTTATAAGTTTTGGTGAGTTCTAAAGCAGCATTAGAAATGAATGGCATTAGCCACCAGTACGGCGCGCTAACTGCTTTGTCCAATTTGACCCTTTCGGTTCCGCGAGGGCAAGTTGTTTGTTTGCTAGGTCCTTCTGGATGTGGAAAGTCAACGGCACTTAGGTTAGCAGCTGGCTTAGAAGTATTGCAGAACGGGGAAATTAAAGTAGCGGGTCGTCCGGTTGCTGATGCTATTTCTCAAGAAGCGCCCGAAAATAGGGGTGTTGGGTTGGTTTTCCAAGACTATGCTTTATTTCCGCATCTCTCTGTCTTAGAAAATGTGGAATTTGGTTTAAAGAGTATCGACCGGCATAAGCGTCAAGAACGTGCGGTAGAAATGTTAGAGCGCGTTAAAATGGATTCATTTCTGCATGCTTTTCCTCATACTTTGTCGGGAGGACAGCAACAAAGGGTAGCATTGGCTAGGGCTCTTGCTCCCACCCCCCAAGTGATGCTTTTGGACGAACCTTATTCTGGTCTTGATGCACGTCTAAGAGATGAAGTTCGAGACGAGGTATTACATTTGTTGAAAACCACAGGCTGTTCTACTTTGATGGTTACTCATGATTCGGAAGAAGCAATGTTCATGGCTGACCAAATTGTCGTTATGGACCAAGGGCGTGTCGTTCAAAGCGGAACCCCAACGGAACTGTACTGTTTTCCGATCAGTTCGTTTGTAGCAGGGTTTTTTAGCGAATTAAATCATTTGAGGGGTATTGTTAAAGGTGATGAGGTTCATTCTAAACTGGGTAGAATTCCAGTAAATAATTTTATGGATGGAGATAAAGTGGAAATCACCATACGTCCGGAAGCCCTTCGCTTAAGTAAAAATTCAGGAAAAGAAAATAGCCAGTTAGCAACGGTGGTTGAATCCCGTTTGTTAGGTCGTACAAGTTTGATTCATCTTTCTTTTCCATGGCCTGTTACAGAGACCGATGAACAAATCCATCTGCATGCAAGAGTACCTGGCGTCATGTTACCAAAGCCCGGTGAAATACTATCAATTGACGTGGATTTGTCTCAAACGTTTGTATTTCCCGATAGATGAGATGAAAAAAAAACGTTCTAAATTCGTCCTAGGTTGCGGAATGTGTTAGTTTCGTGCTTAAAGATAACGCTGTTTAACGTAATTTAATTTGTATTTTAACAAATTGGAGTGGATCAGATGGGATTCACCAGTATATGGCACTGGTTGATTGTGCTAGCAATTGTACTTGTTCTTTTCGGTGGTAGAGGGAAAGTATCGGCTCTTATGGGGGATCTGGGAAAGGGGTTGAAGAATTTCAAAAAGGGAATGAAAGACAATGACGGGTCAGAACTTGGAAGTGATTCGGATATTGTAAAATCGGACCCCGACTCTTCGACGGATACCTCGAATACTGATCAAGCTGCGAAGAGTTGAGATGCTGACGTTAGTTTTTCGCAATTAATCTTATCAAAATCTTATTTTTGGATTTATCCTTTATTAGGACGGTTAGATGCTAGATCTGGGTTGGCAGGAATTTTTCCTTATTGCGATTATCGCTTTAGTGATTGTTGGGCCTAAGGATTTACCCAGAGTTATTCGTTCTGTTACTCGATGGATACGGAAGGCCCGTAATATGGCAAGGGATTTTCAAAATTCTATCGAGGATGTGGCCCGTGAAAGCGAACTAGATGAAATCAAGCGGGAAACACAAAAATTAGTTGAAGAGGAAATGTCAGATTCCGTTTTTGACACTGTCGATCCGGATGGGGATATAATGAATACAGTGGCGGAGGTTAGGTCGGAATTTGACGATCGGAGTTCTCACTCTATTGTTGATAGGCCTCAGGCCTCGATTAAACGGTCAAACAAGAATGATTGGGAGGATTATATTCCTTCGAGTGGGTTAGATTCGACTGAAACCGAAACAGTTTTTACTCCGACAGAAAATGAAAACGGTTCTGAGGAAGAAGTAGATGAGGGTTTAAGAAAAGCAAAAACCGATCTTGATCACCCAGTATTTAATCCGACCGAGGCCACTAAGAAAGTTTAACCTATGTCATCAAATGATTTAGATGATAGCAAAATGCCGTTGCTTGACCATTTGATAGAACTAAGACGAAGAATGCTGTTTTCATTCATTGGCATGTTGATAGCATTTTTTGTTTGCTATGCCTTCGCTGGTCATATTTACAATTTCCTTGTCCAACCTTTGGCTGATTTAACGGAAGGTCAAGCTGGTCGAAGAATGATTTTTACTGCACTACACGAGGCTTTCTTTACACAAATCAAAGTCGCTTTTTTCGCAGCGCTTTGTATTTCTTTTCCCATACTTGCTGGGCAGTTATGGGGGTTTATTGCTCCGGGCCTGTATAAAAAGGAAAAATCAGCGTTTTTACCATTTTTATTAGCAACACCGTTTCTTTTCGGATTGGGTGCGGCTGTCGTATATTATTTGGTAATTCCTTTAGCTTGGAAGTTCTTTTTAAGTTTTGAACAACCAGGGAGTGACGGAATTTTACCGATGGAATTAGAACCAAAAGTTGACCAATATTTATCTCTGGTAATGAGGCTTATTTTTGCTTTCGGGGTATGTTTTGAATTACCCGTATTGATCGTTTTGTTGACTAAGGTAGGAATGGCGACTTCAGCAGGGTTAAAAGCAAAGCGTAAATATGCGATTCTCATAGCTTTCATTGTTGCTGCAATTCTTACACCGCCTGACGTTATAAGCCAGGTGTTACTCGCAGTTCCTGTAATATTGCTATATGAAATCTCAATTATTTGTTCTCAAATAATCGAAAAAAGAGCTGGAAGTTGATATATAAAAATTCCCTTGAAACCGATTAAAATACTTTTTTGAATGTATAATGAAAGTTCTAAAGTATAAGCATAAATATTATTGGCAAGTACAAGTCGGCTGTCAAAATGCCCATGGGTAAATTGCTTGATGCACGATATTAAAAAAATTAGAGAGAATTCGCCTCTATTTGATGTTGAAATGAAACGTCGTGGCGTTGGTTTAAATTCTTTTGAAATTTTAGCGTTGGATGAAAGGCGAAGGAAGAGTGTCACCAAGGTACAAGAGCTTCAGAAAAAAAGAAATGAAGCTTCAAAGAAGATTGGTGTTCTCAAACAAAAAGGACTCGATTCCGGTCCCGCTATGGATGAAGTAGTTAATATTAAAAATGATATCCGCAAGCTGGAAGACGAAAAACGAGAACTGGACGATGCTCTTCATAATATTTTGAGTGAACTCCCTAATATATTGTCTCAAGAAGTTCCTGATGGAATAGATGAAAACGACAACAGAGAAATTCGTCGTTTCGGAGTCCCGAATCAATTTAGTTTCAAAGCCAGAGATCATGTAGATATAGGTCAATTGCTTCAGCTAATGGATTTTGAACGAGCGGCGAAACTGTCGGGTGCTAGGTTTGTTGTTTTACGGGGTATGTTATCGCGCTTAGAGCGAGCGCTGGCAAATATGATGCTTGATCATCAAGTCAATAAATATGGATATACAGAAATTTCGCCACCATTTATGGTAAACGATGACGCGCTCTACGGGACAGCTCAGCTCCCTAAATTTTCTGATCAGCAATTTCGTACTTCTCAAGGATTATGGCTCATCCCCACTTCTGAAGTTCCTCTTACAAATATGGTTGCAGAAGAGATCCTGTTGGAAGAACATTTACCAATAAGATTTACGGCCTATACCCCGTGTTTCCGTTCCGAGGCGGGAGCGGCTGGTAGAGATACGCGAGGCATGATTAGAGTTCATCAATTTGGTAAAGTGGAAATGGTGTCTATCGCGCATCCTGATAACTCTGTTGCGGAGCATGAGAGAATGACCGAATGCGCTGAAGATATCTTAAAACAACTCAATTTGCCTTACCGGACTGTCCTTCTATGTTCTGGTGATACTGGGTTTAGCGCTCAAAAAACCTATGATATTGAGGTTTGGTTGCCAGGACAGAATAATGGTTCTGGTCAATATCGTGAAATCTCCAGTTGTTCCTTATGTGGAGATTTTCAGGCCCGCAGAATGAAGACAAGATTTCAAAGAAAGGGTGAGAAGCAAACGGAATTTGTTCATACTTTAAATGGCTCTGGATTAGCTGTGGGCCGTACATTGATAGCGATTATGGAAAATTATCAAAAAGAGAATGGGAGAGTAGCTATTCCAGAGGTGTTGAAGCCATACATGGATGGCTTGGAAGTAATTTCTTTTTGATTTACTAAACAGGGTTAGGATTTGTTTACCAGGGGAACTTGGAGCGGGAAGTGTTGAACATATCTAAAGCACGAATCCTCCTTTCAAATGATGACGGTTTCGATGCAGAAGGTCTGAATTTACTCCGCCGACTTATTGAATCGGTATCAGGAGAGGTTTGGGTAGTAGCGCCCGATTCGGAGCAAAGCGGTGTTGGTCATTCATTAACTTTGCGACGTCCACTCCGTATACGAGAACGCGGAAAGAGGTTATTTTCGGTAGATGGGACTCCAACAGACTGTGTCCTTTTGGCAATTAATCATATTATGGCTGATACCCCTCCTGATTTGGTCCTCACAGGAATAAACTATGGTGCTAATCTAGGCGAAGATGTGACATATTCTGGTACTATTGGGGCGGCTCTTGAAGCAACTATTCTCGGAATTCCAGCCATCGCTTTTAGCCAACAATTATCCATGAACAGTGAGACCAATTGGAGAAATTCTGAGAATAGTTTGATCTTTGTTTTAAATGCTTTAATTAAAACAGGTTGGCCGCAGGATACAGTAATGAATGTAAATTTTCCGTCGGGGTATAGTGCAAAAGACAATAAAGTTTTAGTTACCAGGCAAGGGCGTAGAAAAAAAGGTGATTACATTAGCCAATCTACTGATCCATCGGGAAGGGATTATTTTTGGATAGGTAAGATTAAAGAAATTAAGCTGCGGGATGATGGAACTGATATTGCTGCACTTGCCAGGGGGAAGATATCTATCACTCCTTTAGGATTGGATCTTACAGATAACGAGGCCATTTTTGGACTGCGCAAGACGTTAGGATGAAAGATCTAGAAACGAAAAAGAAGCAACTGTTTATAGATCTCGAGCGCGAGGGTATTAGAGATATATCAGTATTGAACGCAATGGCATCTATTCCCCGAGATTTATTCGTGCCAGAATCATTGAGGTCTAGTTCTTACGATAACCGAGCACTTCCAATAGAAGCCAAACAGACCATAAGTCAACCATATGTCGTTGCATTTATGACCTGTGCATTAGAAATTGAAAAAAACCAGAACGTCTTAGAAATTGGTACGGGTTCTGGTTACCATTCCGCTGTCTTATCTAAACTTTCACAGAAAGTGTTCACTATAGAACGTCATTATGACTTATTCGTCGCAGCTCAAACACGGTTTAAAAAACTAAATTTGCGCAACATAATTCCATGTTATGGAAATGGGATACTTGGATGGCCGAGCCAAGCGCCATTTGACCGCATTATTGTAACCGCAGCCCCAAAAAATCTTCCTTCGGTCTTTCTTCAGCAATTAAAAGATGGTGGCGTGATGATTATTCCAATAGGACGCGAAACGGGACCTCAAAAACTGGTTAAAGTTCGCCGTTTTGGGGAATCAATAGAGATATTTGATATCCTGCAGGTGCGTTTTGTTCCATTAATCGATTAAAGGTTTCCAATGTATTTGATGGTTTTAATGGCGGAGTTAGGGTAACCCTATAATGCGTTTCTGCTATCGGTTGTTGAATTGAGCTAATTATCATGAAAAGAACAGGATTTTTGCCGATTGCGGTCTTATTTACCATTTTTAATTCATGTTCTATAAATGATGAAAAATTACCGGTTGTCGTCAATGCGGGTCAGGAAGTTAAATTAAACCCAACTGATCGTGTTTTGACTGTTCCTGTCCAAGGTTACGTGGAGGTGCAGCCAGGCGATACGGTTTATGCGATCTCTAGGAGATACGGACTAGTTGTAAGAGAAATCATAGAAGAAAACGGCTTGAAAGCCCCTTATAAACTGATGTCTGGCCAGCGATTGGAATTGCCCTTACCTAAGGCATACTCTGTTACGTATGGCGATACAATTTATTCTATCTCAAGGCGGTTTAACATCGATTTAAGGACAATAGTATCAATGAATAATTTGCCTCCTCCGTATCAACTTAAAATTGGAAAGGTGCTCAAAATCCCGTCTAAATATAGCGTTCCAAGCGGCCTTGCGGGCAGAAAAACTGCAAAAATCATATTAAATGTACGTATACCTTTTGAAAATGGTCCACCTCTGCCACGCCCAAGGCCCAATAAAGTAAAGAAAGGACTTACCAGCTCGAGCTCGGTTGATAACAAAAATATTGCGAAGAAAGCTAAATTTCTTCCTATTCCGCCTGCAAGAGAGATGAGCCGTTTCTTATGGCCTGTTAGAGGCCGTATTATTGCAAATTTTGGACCTCGTTTAGGTGGATTGCATAATGATGGCATAAATATAGCTGCCCCACATGGAGCACCAATTTTAGCGGCAGAAAATGGAGTGGTAGCTTATGCTGGTCAAGGATTGCGAGGGTTTGGCAAGCTTTTACTAATTAAACATACCGAAGGTTGGACTACTGCTTACGCTCACGCTTCCAATATTTTGGTTAAAAGGGGGGAAGAAGTTAAACGAGGTCAGGCTATTGCTACCGTTGGACGAAGTGGGGGTGTTTCACGACCACAACTACATTTTGAAGTGCGGAGAGGTGCAAGGGCTATCGATCCTAAACGATATTTAGGTATATAAATGCATTTAATTAGACTATCACTCGTGCTTTAAAGGATTCGATTGCCCTAACGTTGCAATTATCGGCGGTGTTAGTATATTTCGCCAACTACTAAATAATAATTGCCGCGTAATTTTAAGGTCTAAGTTTTTGTTAATTAATTATCATTATCAGGGGAGAAGCATAGATGTTTATTTCGCCAGCCTTTGCTCAAGGCGCAGGGGGATCCGGTGGTTTCGACCTTATGGCTTTAGCTCCATTGGTATTAATATTTGTTGTGTTTTATTTTTTATTGATAAGACCGCAGCAAAAGCGAGTGAAAGCGCATAAGGAAATGTTATCTAAAATACACCGGAACGATCGGATCGTGACCAATGGCGGTTTGATTGGGAAGGTTGCAAAAGTAGTAGAGGACCGAGATGAGTTAGAGCTTGACATAGCTGAGAATGTTCGCGTCAAAGTTAGACGGGGTATGGTGTCGGAGGTTGTGTCAAAAGGCGACGATTAATCTCACATTAATTAAAATGGAAAAATTAGTTTAATGTTGCAGTTCTCCCCGTGGAAAAGATGTTTTGTCATTCTAGTGTGTTTATTAGGTGTGATATATGCTGCACCTAATATTTTTAAACAAGAATTAGATTTAGATTTTCCTAATTTGGCCCCAGGAAAAAAAGTAAGTCTGGGCTTAGATCTGCAAGGTGGTTCATATCTCTTACTACAAGTAAAATTGGAGGTAGTGGTCAGAGAGCGTTTGGAAAGCATAGTTTCTTCAGTCAGGCAAAGCCTAAGGTCGGCTCGAATAGGTTATAGCGGTTTAGGTGTTTCCCAAAATGCAGTACACCTTAGAATTAGGGATTCAAAATTTATTACTTCGGCAAAGGAAATTATTGAACAGAAAACCCAAAACACCGATCTTATTGTTAGCGATGGTGGCCAAATCAAAATAGAACTGAATGAGATGGCTATTACCGACGTTAAAGCGGCGGCATTGCAGCAGTCCATTGAAATCGTTCGACGAAGAATTGACGAAACCGGTGTTCGTGAACCAACAATTCAACGACAGGGAGAAGATCGAATTTTGGTCCAACTTCCAGGGGTCGATGATCCTGAACGAGTTAAAGCATTGTTAGGTCAAACGGCTAAGATGGTTTTCCGCTTAGTCAACGTAACAACTTCTGTAAGTGAGGCTATAACTGGTCGTGTGCCCCCCGGTTCTGAATTGTTAACGGCGGCAAATCCTGAGGAAGGTGAGCCATCAGCGTATGTCGTTAAAAGAAAGGTAATGGTTAGTGGAGAGCATTTAGTGGATGCTCAGGCTACTTTTCAAGAGGGACAGCCGGTTGTCAGTTTTCGATTTGATACATTGGGTGCTAAACGATTTGGGAGAACTACTACTGATAATGTAGGTCGTCCCTTTGCAATTGTGCTTGATAATAAGGTAATTAGCGCCCCGGTAATTCGTGAGCCTATTCCCGGAGGAACAGGAATAATTTCGGGTAATTTTACCGTCCGAACGGCGAACGATTTAGCTTTATTGCTTAGGGCTGGAGCTCTTCCAGCGCCACTTTTAGTTTTAGAAGAACGAACAGTTGGACCAGGGTTGGGAGCAGATTCCATTGAGGCGGGAAAACTCGCTAGTATTATTGGGCTTCTTCTTGTAATTGTTTTTATGGTAATTGCATATGGACTGTTTGGTGTTTTTGCGAATGTCGCTTTATTTTTCAATATAGTTATCATTTTAGGCGCTTTGTCTGCATTGCAAGCAACATTAACCTTGCCGGGAATAGCCGGCATTGTTCTCACTATAGGAATGGCTGTAGATGCCAATGTGTTAATTTTTGAACGCATTCGGGAGGAAATCCGTCAAGGTAGGACGCCAATGTCGGCGATTGATGCGGGATATAGGCGAGCCTTAACGACAATAATAGACTCTAACTTGACGACTCTTTTAGCAGCAATATTTTTATATTCATTTGGATCCGGCCCCATTAAAGGCTTTGCCGTAACGCTGTCGATTGGAATTGTGACATCAATGTTCTCGGCAATTATGTTGACCCGTTTCCTTATAATTCTATGGCTAAGTCGTCGCAGACCGAATGAAGTACCAATTTGATGAGATTAAAAAACGCATGTTAAAACCCATACGATTCATTCCTGCTCGGACGAGTATTCCTTTTGTCAACAATCGGAAAACGGCTTTTTTCTTGTCTTTAATATTGATTTTTGGGTCGATCGTTTCCTTTGTTATCTTGGGGTTAAATTTTGGCATCGATTTTCGTGGCGGAATCTTGATGGAGGTCCGTAGTGATAAGGCAATTAATATACCAGCAGTGCGAGATAGATTATCTAACCTCAAACTAGGGGAAATAAGCATTCAACAATTTGGAGTTGAAACGGATATTTTAATTCGAATACAACGGCAAGATGGCGCAGAGCGTGAACAAATTGAAGCTATTGAAAAAATTAAAGAATCTTTAGGAAAACATTTTGAATATAGGCGTACTGAATTTGTCGGGCCGACGGTAGGACAAGAATTAAAAGAAGCGGGTGCTTTGGCGGTAGGATTAGCTCTAATTTCGATTTTGTTATACATTTGGTTCCGTTTTGAATGGCAGTTTGGAGTAGGCGCTATTCTAGCCCTGACACATGATATTATAACTACGATTGGCTTATTCGCTATTCTTCAATACGAGTTTAATTTAGCAACTGTTGCTGCCGTATTAACCATTGCTGGATATTCCATAAACGATACGGTTGTTGTCTACGATCGCGTTCGAGAGAACCTTCGAAAATTTAAGCGGATGGAGCTTACTCAACTATTCAATATGTCTATAAATGAAACCTTATCTCGGACGGTAATGACGTCTGTCACGACACTTCTAGCTTTATTGGCTATATTCTTTTTCGGGGGCGAGGTTTTAGCTGATTTCGCAATGGCAATGATATGGGGCGTTTGCGTAGGAACCTATTCGTCCATTTTTGTAGCTGTTCCACTACTTCTTTATACTAGTTTAAAACGAGGTGATGATAATCCCGATGGTTTGCAAGTGCCCCAGGATGAAAGAGTAGGAGATTGCTAACAGTATGGACGTGACCCCTCTTGTTTCTGATGAATGCCAGGTTGTTGAAGCCTACGGGAATGGTGGTTTTAGGGTTAATGGAAAATTTCATTTAGGATCCGTTATTATTCATGCTGATCGATGTTTGTCTTGGCATGTAGACGAAATAGATAATTTTACGTTGAATTCACTATCTTTCATACTTGAAAGCAGTGATATACCTGAAATTTTGCTCGTAGGATGTGGAACTGGCTCCGTCTATTTCCCGGGGCAATTACGGACAGAAATTCGGGCAAGAGGGATTGTAGTAGACTCAATGAACACTGGCGCCGCATGCAGAACTTACAATGTTTTAATGACGGAGGGACGACGTGTTGCAGCCGCGTTAATCGCTGTTGATTAAGAGAATAAATATTTCTATGGCTGAGCAAAGCTTCCTGCGTTGTAAAAACATAGCGGCAAATTCAAATGCGAATTTTTTTCATGCTGCAAAATTATTACCGATTTATAGGCAGAACTTCTTTTTCGCGACGTATGCGGCTATGCGCATCATGGATGATTTAGTTGATGAGGTTTTTTTGACTCTGGTGAAGGAGGATAGGGATCTAAAAAGAGCAGGGATGCGGGTTAAGTTAAAGCAATGGCTTGTCCAGACCACGAAGCTTGAGAATAACGATGGTCCCCTTGATCCAGATATTATTTTAGCGCTAAGTAATACATTAGGTCGAAGTGATATGGGTGTTTGGCATTGGCAGGCGTTGGGGACTTCTCTCAAAAGTGACATAGAGGAAACGGAAATTAGGACTTGGAATGACTTTTTAGATTATTGCCATGGGGCTACCGTTGCACCAGCTAGTATATTCATTTATCTCCTAGCTTCCAGTTATACGTTGAATGACGGTTATAAATACGGTTTATCGAAGCCTCCCGAGTTTTATGCCAAGGATCTGGCTATTTATTGCTATATTGTCCATATATTGAGAGATCTCGCCAAGGACGCCGGAGCGTCTCCCAGATTGATAACTATCCCATTAGATATCTTTAAAAATATCGGCCTAGATAGAACTGTATTGAGTGACGCTATAGAGCAAAAATCTATTATGATAGAAGAATTAACAAAGGTTCTAATTAAACGAGCACTACCATATAGAAATTCAGGTCATAAGATGTTGAAAGAGATTTGTTGTAATTTGGGAGAAATAGAATCAATTGCTTTAAATCGATTAATTTCTATCTATGACTTTCTCTTTGATGCCGCCTCTAAAAAGAATTCAAAGATAACCGTTTCGGGCCCAGATTTAGAAAAAGAATTCCGACACGACCTATTCATAAGTCCTGTTGTAAAGTGAACTTATTAAACTTTTTGGTGCCCCGTTTATCCCCATGTGGTCAACTCGTTCAGCAATACGACCGAGATCGATATTTATGTGCTCTGTTTACAGATACCAATCGGCGGGAGGCTCTATTTTCCATTTATGCGTTTTATTACGAAATTTCTAGGATAAAATTTAGAGTTACCGACCCACTGTTAGGTCAAATTAGATTTCAATGGTGGCGAGAGTCTATTGATAAAGTTCTGGAAGGACGGATCGAGAGGCATGAAATCATTATTGGACTGGATGCTGCAATTCGAAACTATAAACTTCACAGGATATTGTTTTTTGATTTGATAGATATTTGGGAATCTGGTCTTACTGGGTTTAGATTCACTACTATCAAAGAACTGATTGATTTCTGTCTTGAAACGGATGGAAAGTTAGGTGACATAGCTCTCGAAATATTAAACGCTAAGAATATCGAAACTTATCAGGCAGCTCGGAATATATCTGTGGCCTTGGGTTTAATGACCTTACTTCGGAATTCTAATTCTCTTGTTTATAAAAAGGCTATTATGTTCCCGGTAGAAATATGGGAAAAGCATACGATTATCGAGTCGAAGTTTCTTAAAAATGAATTTCACGATGGATTAAGAGATGCTGTTAAAGATTTGGGTTTGCTGATAAAAGAATTTTTGAATTTAGCAAGAAATTTGACAAATGTGGAATATAAAATTGCATCTCCTATCTTATTGCAAGGGCCACTTATTGGAGTCTACTTGAAAGAATTAGAGCATGCAGATTGGAATATATTTCATGAATCTTTAAACAGTCGACCAAGATTGCAAGCTTGGCATTTGTTGGCTGCTTCAATGCGCAGAACTTTTTAAAAAATTAAAGGTTAGTAACGTTTTCCTCCGAACGAGTTACCCATTGATTTAAATCCTGTAATGCTCGTTTTGCCAGAGCTTTTTTTCTTTCTCTTCCTTTTAATACTCTTGGATTTTCCATTGTTCCGGTTTCAGGGATAATGGGAGGGAAAAGTCCAAAATTTATATTCATAGGCTGAAAAGAACTGGTTTCGGCTCCCCCCGTGATATATTGAATAAGAGAACCTAAGGCCGTGGTTCTTGGTGGCATAATTATTGGTTTTCCCAATCTTTCCCATGCCGAAAAACGTCCAGCTAGCAGACCTATAGCAGCACTTTCTAGATATCCCTCGACGCCTGTTATTTGGCCAGCGAAACGGATACGTAAATCTTTTTTCAATCTCAGATGTCGGTCGAGTAGTTCTGGTGATTTAATGAAAGTATTTCGATGAAGACCACCTAATCTAGCAAATTCAGCCGTTTCTAAACCGGGTATCATCCGAAAAATGTCGAGCTGTGATTTGTGTTTTGCTTTAGTTTGAAATCCGACCATATTATACAAGGTGCCCATTGAATTATCTTGTCGTAATTGAACGACAGCGTAGGGACGCATATTAGTTTTTGGATTCGTAAGGCCAACGGGTTTCATGGGGCCAAAACGGAGCGTATCTAGTCCTCTGCGCGCGATTTCTTCAACTGGCATGCAGCCTTCAAAATATGGGGTGTTCTTTTCCCATTCCTTGAATTCAACTGTTTCTGATTTGATTAAGGCTTTTACAAAGTCTTGATATTCGTCTTTATCAAGTGCGCAGTTTATATAATCAGCGCTAATATTATTTTTGATACCCTTGTCGTACCTTGATTGAAACCAAGCTTTTGAAAAATCGATGCTTTCTTTATAAACGATGGGTGCAATAGCATCAAAAAAAGCTAATGAAGTTTTGCCTGTCAAAGACCTAATGGTATTTGCTAAATGATCGGAAGTTAGCGGCCCTGTAGCCACAATTATGGTATTCCAATTTTCGTGTAGTTTTTTTACCTCATTTCTATCTATGGTAATATTTGGTGAATCAATTAAAGCCTGGTTGATGCTACTGGCAAAATGTTCGCGGTCTACCGCCAACGCACTCCCAGCCGGTACTCGGGAAGCGTCTGCCGCTTTCATTATTAAAGAGTTACAGTAGCGCATTTCTTCATGTAGCACTCCCACTGCATTGGTTTCGTGATCATCAGAACGGAACGAATTGGAACACACCAATTCAGCACACTTTTCTGTCTGATGCGCATTGGTCATGCGTTTTGGTCGCATTTCATGGAGAATTACTGGTATGCCTAATGTAGCTATTTGCCAAGCGGCTTCCGATCCAGCCAAACCGGCACCTATAATATGAATGGGATTTTGTTGTGGCATAATAAGATGTTATGTAAAACCTTTTCGCAGAATTTTATAAACTATGTTGTTCTTTCTAAGTAAGGAGCAAGGTATTTGCCAGTGTAGCTATCGGGGTGCTTCGTTATAAATTCGGGTCGTCCCTGAGCTACAATTTTACCTCCTCCAGCACCTCCGTTTGGCCCTAAATCAATTATCCAATCGGCAGTTTTTATGACTTCTAAATTATGTTCTATTACGATAACAGTATTTTTTTGATCTACTAGTGTGTGAAGAACGTTTAATAATTTTCTAATATCATCAAAATGAAGGCCCGTAGTTGGTTCATCTAAAATATATAGTGTTTTTCCAGTAGCGCGTCTCGCTAGTTCTTTTGCGAGCTTAATTCTTTGTGCTTCTCCCCCAGATAAAGTTGTTGCCGACTGCCCTATTTTTATGTATCCAAGCCCCACTTTTTGTAGAGTGTTTAATTTGTCTCTAATGGATGGTACCACTTTAAAAAATTCTGCTCCTTGATCAACAGTCATCTCTAAAATCTGGGCTATTGAATTCCCTCTATACGTTACTTCTAACGTTTCTCGATTATACCGATACCCTTTGCAAATTTCGCATCGAACGAATACATCGGGTAAAAAGTGCATTTCAATTTTAATGACCCCATCGCCTTGACAGGCTTCACAGCGGCCTCCCTTTACGTTGAAAGAGAAGCGGCCGGGGGCATATCCTCGAGTTTTTGATTCAGGTAAACCTGAGAACCACTCTCTGATTGGAGTGAACGCACCTGTATAAGTAGCGGGATTAGAACGAGGCGTTCTCCCTATCGGTGATTGATTGATATCTACAACTTTATCCAAATATTGTAAGCCTTCTATAGAATCATGCGGGCTTGGTGTTTCGCGCGCGCCATGAAGTCTACGTGCTAGAGATTTCCAAATTGTTTCTATAATTAAGGATGATTTTCCGCTGCCAGACACTCCTGTTACGCAGATAAACGTACTTAGTGGTAATGATGCATCTATTTTGTTAAGGTTATTGCCAGTCGCTCCCCGAACCGTCAACTGTTTAGCTTGTTGGATTTTACGTCGTTCGGTGGGGATGGGAATTTGTTTGAAACCTGTTAAGTACTGGCCAGTAAGACTGGAAGCGCTCTTCATAATTTTCTCCGGAGTGCCGGCGGCTATAATTTTACCTCCGTGAACGCCTGCACCAGGTCCCAGGTCAATAACAAAATCTGCAGTTTTAATTGCGTCCGCATCGTGCTCTACCACGATCACAGTATTTCCTAAATCGCGTAATTTTTTTAATGTTATAAGAAGTCTCTCGTTATCTCGTTGATGCAGGCCTATTGATGGTTCGTCTAGAACATAAAGGACCCCAGTCAGGCCCGATCCAATTTGTGAAGCTAGCCGAATTCGTTGACTCTCACCTCCGGAAAGAGTGGTGGATCCGCGAGACAACGTTAAGTAGTCTAATCCAACATTATTTAAAAAAGTAAGTCTTTCCGTTATTTCTTTTAAGATACGATCGCCTATTTCTAGTTGTTTTTCGTTCAGCTGCTCATCCAAGTGCTCAAACCAAAAAAGAGCCTCAGAAATTGACATTTTTGTTACTTGAGAAATGGTTAAGCCGCCAACTTTAACTGCGCGTGCCGCAGGTTTAAGTCTATCACCTGAACATGATTCGCAAGGTGCTGCCATTTGATATTTTGAGAGCTCTTCTCGTGCCCATGATGATTCTGTTTCCCGGAATCTCCGCTCCATATTAGGAATCACACCCTCAAACGGTTTGTTAGTTTGATAATTGCGGAGTCCATCGTTGTAGATCATTACTACTACATCATTCCCTGTCCCGTGAAGTAGCGCAATCTTTACCTTATTTGGTAATTCGGCATAAGGTGTTTCCATTGAAATTTTGAAGTGAGTTGCTATACTTTCCAGGGTTTGAATGTAATACTGAGACGGTGAATTTGACCAAGGTGCTACAGCTCCATTACGGAGGCTGAGTGTTTGTTCAGGTATTATCAAATCTGCATCAAAATACATACGCGTTCCGAGACCATCGCACGTAGGGCATGCACCAAACGGATTGTTAAATGAAAATAACCTCGGCTCAATTTCGTCAATTGTAAAACCAGATACTGGGCAGGCGAATTTAGCAGAAAAAGTAGTCCTTTCTTCGGTGGTTGCATCGTCAACAAACAATAGGCCGTCTGATAAACTTAATGCAGTTTCGATGGAATCTGCTAACCGAGACTGTAATCCATCCCGTATAATTAGCCTGTCAACTAAAACTTCTATATCGTGTTTTAAATTTTTGTTTAATTTCGGGATAGCATCAATTTCTAAAATATTCCCATCAACTTTTATCCGTTGAAAACCTCGTTTCCTTAAATCCTCAAGTTCACGACGAAATTCTCCCTTTTTACCGCGTGCAATTGGGGCAAGAAGATATATCCGTTGTTCCATTGGAAACTGAATAATGGTGTCTACCATTTGGCTGATCGTTTGACTTTGTATTGGCAATCCTGTTGCTGGAGAGTACGGTATCCCTACTCGGGCATATAGGAGGCGAAGGTAATCATATATTTCGGTTACAGTTCCTACTGTCGATCTTGGATTGCGACTAGTTGTTTTTTGTTCAATAGAGATTGCTGGCGATAGCCCTTCGATTAAATCGACATCGGGTTTTTGCATCAATTCCAGAAACTGTCTGGCATAGGCTGATAAACTTTCTACGTAACGACGCTGTCCTTCTGCATAAATGGTATCGAAAGCTAGTGAAGATTTTCCTGAACCGCTTAAACCCGTTATAACAATGAGTCGATTCCGCGGGAGGTCAATATCTATATTTTGAAGATTATGTTCTCGAGCGCCGCGGATCCGGATTAATTTTAATTCGGATTGAACTTTCATGATATCGAAGTCAACTTTCTTCGGTGGAAGTTTACACGCAGAGCAATATGCAAATATACGAATTGTTTTGAGGGATTGGTCATTATAGCCTGCGCGAAAATATTGAATATTCAGAGGGGGGCACGACTGCCATTTGATTGAATTGTTTTTATATGCATTGCCAAAATATGTTAAACAATAATAGTTATTATATTATCAATAATTTTTAGTTGTTCTTACTAGTTTCTTTCTGCTGGATATGGGACAATTTATATAAAGCGAATTTTGTTTGGATGGGTCTCATGGCTGGTAGTGTGAATAAAGTTATATTAGTCGGGAATCTTGGTCGGGATCCAGAAATTAGAAGTATGCAGGATGGAGGTAAAATCGTTCAACTCTCTATCGCTACATCGGAAAGTTGGAGAGACCGTAATTCAGGGGAACGACGGGAAAGAACTGAATGGCACCGCGTCGTTATTTTTAATGAGAATCTTGGAAAAGTCGCGGAACAATTCCTAAAAAAAGGGTCGTCTGTTTATATAGAAGGTCAATTGCAAACAAGAAAATGGACGGATCAACAAGGCATCGAGAAATATACTACGGAAGTGGTTCTTCAAAGATATAGAGGAGAATTGACAATGTTAGGGGCACGCAGTGACGCATCGTCCGCTGCAGGATACGGTGATATAGGTGCCGATAATCAATTTGACTCCACTAGGAACTCCGGCCGTTTTTCAGATGGAGAAGTTGAAAATATTGGTCCTGGTCCTTTGGGAGGGCCGGATGATTTAGATGATGAAATTCCGTTTTGAACTATGAATTTCAAATTATGATTTAAATTTATGAGTTAATTGATTTTTGATTTGTTTTAAAAGCTGAATTTAATTGAAAGTTTTATCAATACTATGTTTGTTCACGATTACAGAATATGTTAAAAAACATTGGATAAATTATTTGGCAATTATTTATGAAAAATAATGAGTGGATGCTTTTCTAGATATTGCCTTCCACTATCATTAATCGGGCTGTGTGTTGACGGAATCAGACCAAAATTCCCCTGATATAATCGCGGTATCTATCGAAGATGAGATGAAGCGATCTTATCTAGATTATGCTATGAGTGTGATCGTTTCCAGGGCATTGCCCGATATCAGAGACGGCCTAAAACCCGTTCATCGGAGAATTCTTTATGCGATGAAAGAGGGTGGATATGATTGGACCCGCCCTTACAGAAAATCTGCGAGAATTGTTGGCGATGTAATGGGTCAATTTCATCCACATGGGGATAGTCCCATTTATGATTCGATGGTCCGGATGGCGCAGTATTTTTCTATGCGCCTTCCGCTTATAGATGGCCAAGGAAATTTTGGCTCGATGGATGGTGACCCGCCGGCAGCCCATCGTTATACGGAAGCGCGGTTGGCGAAGGCTGCCGAGGGACTACTTAGAGACATTGATAAAGATACTGTCGATTTCATACCCAATTATGATGAAACAACGATAGAACCCTCTGTATTGCCCGCTGAATTCCCTAATTTGTTGGTTAATGGCGCAGGCGGTATCGCTGTTGGTATGGCTTCTAACATTCCGCCTCATAATTTGGGAGAGGTGGTGGACGCTTGTTTGGCTTATGTTGATAATCCCAAGATTGAAATAGACGAACTAATAGAACTAGTTCCCGGACCAGATTTTCCAACAGGTGGAATAATATTAGGCAAGACTGGGATAAAGGAAGCCTATCACACAGGGCGCGGATCCGTTGTTATGCGTGCGAAAACTGAGGTTCAAGAAGTTAGAAAAGACCGGACTGCTATCATCGTTTCAGAAATGCCTTATCAAGTAAACAAGGCCCGTCTCTTGGAGCGAATTGGAGAAATTGTTAGAGATAAGATAATAGAAGGTATATCAGACCTGCGAGACGAAAGTGATCGCGATGGTGTTAGAGTAGTAATTGAGCTTAAAAGGGATGCAATGCCTGAGGTAGTATTGAATCAACTCTACCGTTACACAGCGATGCAGACGTCGTTTGGCGTAAATATGTTAGCATTAAACCAAGGTCGTCCAGAACAACTTAATTTGCGTGACATAGTTGCTGCTTTTGTGGCTTTCCGAGAACAAGTTATTGCTAGGAGGACAACCTACCTTCTTTCCAAAGCGCGGGATCGTGCACATGTATTAGCAGGCCTTTTGGTGGCATTGAATAATATTGACGAAATTATAATTGAAATTCGAGCAGCGGGTGACACACAACAAGCGCGTGAAGCTTTGACAGAGCGGGAATGGCAGGCTGAGGCAGTTGCCGAATTTATAAATATAATTGATGATCCAGGCCATGAAGTGGTTGATGGTTTTTATAAACTTTCAGATGCCCAAGCTCGAGCAATTTTAGAACTGCGTTTACAGAGACTGACTGGAATGGAACGTCAGAAATTAGCCGACGAAACAAAAGTGCTTTCGGAGAAAATTAGCGAGTATTTAGATATTCTGCAATCAAGAAAGAGCTTATTGGGGCTTCTACGAAATGAACTTCTGGACGCTAAAGAAAACTTTTCTACTAAACGGCGGACAATACTAGAGGAAAATGAATTTGAGCATGATATAGAAGATCTAATTCAACGAGAAGATATGGTTGTTACCGTAAGCTTAAAAGGATATATCAAACGGGTTCCTCTTTCTACCTATCGTGCACAGCGACGCGGCGGTAAAGGTCGGTCAGGAATGTCCACTCGAGAAGAAGACGTAGTTGATAGGCTCTTCGTTGCCAATACACATATACCTATTTTATTTTTCACCTCTCGGGGCATGGTATATCAAATTAAAGTTTATAGATTGCCCTTGGGTACTCCCCAAGCGCGCGGGAAGGCTATGGTTAATTTATTGCCGTTGGAAGACGGAGAATGGATTCAGACTGTGATGCCTATGCCTTCGGAAGAGGAAAGTTGGGATAGCCTTCAGGTAATGTTTGCTACATCAGCTGGAACCGTCCGGAGAAACAGCCTGTCAGATTTTACTAATATTAAGCGGAATGGTAAAATAGCCATGAAACTAGCTGCAGGCGAACGTTTAATCAGTGTGCAGCCATGCAATGACTATAATGATGTTCTATTGGCTACTAGAGATGGAAAAGCAATTCGATTTCCAGTGGCAGATGTGCGTATTTTCCAAAGCCGAGATTCAATGGGAGTCCGTGGCATCCGTCTCGCGAAGAATGATTCAGTCATAGCAATGTCTATTCTACGACACATCGACTATGAAGATGTTGCAGGCACGGATATGCACGAACGTGAAATATATTTGCGACAAACGGCGTATTTACGCCGAGCGACAGGCGAGATGTCTGCCGCTGATTTGGAACCACCTGAAATAATGTTGAACGAGGAAAGACTGGCCTTCTTAGGAGCAGCTGAGGAATTCATTCTTACTATTACTGAAAATGGCATTGGAAAACGTACATCCGCCCATGAATATCGAATCACCAATAGGGGTGGCAAGGGCATTTGGAATATTGATATTACTGATAAGGCGGGTCCAGTTATTGCCGGGTTTCCGGTAAGTCATTTAGATCAAATAATGCTGGTTACCGACTCAGGTCAATTGATCCGTTGCGCCGTTGATGAAATTGGTATTACAGGACGTCGGACTCAAGGCGTTTGGATTTTTAGAGTAGAAGATGATGAACATGTTGTATCAGTAAGTTTGATTGGTGATTATAATGGTAATACAGAGGAAGAAAATATCGATCTGGATGATAATGACTCCATGACACAGAACTCTAACGAAACTACAAAAGATGAAGGTGACAATTCACCCACTGCTTCATAAATTAATTTAATTTTATTGGGAATTTTGGAGACTGACATGCGTATCGGCGTGTATCCAGGGACTTTCGATCCTATCACCAATGGACATATTGATATTATTAGTCGTGCAAGCAAGATGGTTGATAAATTGCTCGTGGCAGCGGCCGCTAATATTGGAAAAACCCCAATGTTCAGCCTTAATGAACGTACAGACATGGTGCGGGATGAAATTGAAGAGATTGAAATAAGAAATGAAAACAAAGGGTTAAAGTGCGATATTAATGTAACATCGTTTGATAATTTGTTAATGCATTTTGTCGAACAGAACCACGCAAATTTTGTTATTCGGGGGCTCAGAGCCGTATCAGATTTTGAATATGAATTTCAGATGGTTGGTATGAACGCTCGATTAAACCCCGAAATTGAAACAATATTTTTAATGTCCTCTGAAAGGCATCAATTTATTTCTTCAAGATTGGTTAAGGAAATCGCATCGCTCGGCGGGGAAATAACTGAATTTGTTAGTCCGAGGGTGAAAGATAGATTGAATAAAGTCTTAGGTAAGAGTAATCAATAAAATCGCGTTAGTTTTATTGACCAAATGACTTAGTTTTTCTAGGTTCCGTCTATGTGGGCCCGTAGCTCAGTTGGTAGAGCAACTGACTTTTAATCAGTGGGTCACAGGTTCGAATCCTGTCGGGCTCACCACTGTTCTCCTGATTTTCTTGGTTTTTGTAAGGTATAATAAGTAAAGAAAAGCCTTTTCCAGACCATTATGTACTGTTTCACTAAGTTTAATTGGCAAAAACAGGAACCCGGACTGTGCTAACAATAATGGAACGAAAGATGGCCTATTGCTAATATTAATTCAACGATACCGTGCCACATTTGAGCGGTGTTAGAACTCGTGATTTCGGATGATTTCATACGTTTTACTTCTGTGAATGGCTCAATGTACTTATTCGCAAAGTTTTGGGATCGTGCGGCGGAGGTAACGCAAAATAATTTTACCGTTCTACTTCTGAATTACATTTTGGTCGCGTCAAGAAAATTCAGTAATTAACTGCTCGTGTGATATTTATAAAATTTTCTGTGGTACGCGGTTTTATTATTGAATACCAGTGGAGTTGGTTTTATGGCTGTAAAATTTGTTTATGTTACAATAGGATGTGCTGACGAAGCAGAGCAACTTGCGGCTGAAATAATTAATAAACAACTTGCCGCATGCGCGAATATTATCTCTGGAATGACCTCGGTTTTTAAGTGGAATGGAAAAATTCAGACGTCATCAGAAACCATTATACTTTTCAAGACAACGAAGGCCTGTACAGAAAGTTTGATAAATCGAATAAAAGAACTCCATTCGTTTGAATGCCCTTGTATAGCTACGCTTCCAGTCGAGGGGGGGAATTCTGATTTTTTAAGATGGATCAAAAGTGAGGTAAAATTATAGTCATAAAAACGCTTAAATCAATGAATGGATAGTGATTTGAAACCATAGAAGTTGATATGATATTGATTAGTATAAAAAATAAGGAAACGTAGGGTCATCTAGTAGGTTATGTGTTTAGATGTTGAATTTTACCCGTCTTGGGCCGGTGAAGAGTATGCGCCGAATAATAATTTGGTAGTATTAGAGCAATTAGAGTGATAATAAAAATTTAATGAATTTTGTATGTTGAGTTTTATACTCTAAATGATTTGTTTGTTTTGATAGATTAGGAGACTGGCGTGGAACCGCTTGGGTCTAATAATAATCAAAATAACGCGTTATCAGAGCTTCTTGCAGTAGCTAACAAAGAAAATCAAATGCTTCGAGAGCTTTTGGATGAGGCGCGTAAGAGAGCGGATACAGCTGAAAAAGCTTTACTGACGCTGTCAAACTATATCCATCCTGCTATGCAACAACAAAATAGACCAAGTTTTATACAGCGAGTGATTGTTCCGATTGGAAAAGCTATTAAAATCCCGCGAAGAAAGAATAAGGTTAATCCTGATCAATAATCTTACCTAGATTCAATTTCTGTTTAATAATGCAGTTATGTCACCAAAAAACTTAGGTGAAATGCCGTAGTTTGTCTTTTTAATTAACTTGATTCGGTGGCTCAATTTATTATCAAAATTTACTGGGAAACCAGAGATTGGGAGAGTTAAGTTATTTTATGAAGTGATGGCTCTCTATACTTATTTAAACAAATATAAGGAGTTTTCTATGATTGGAATCAATGGTATGGCTCACGTTGTGCTAACCGTGTCTCAATACGAAAAAGCAAAAGAATTTTATTCTTCACTCATGTTAGCTATGGGGATGAAATGCGTTTTTAATGGCCCAAAGTTTACATATTTCGTAGGTGCGAGGACCGCACTGGGGATACAACCGTGTTCGCCGGAATACGCAGCCGAACGATTTATTCAGAGTCGTGTTGGACTTCACCATATTTGTTTTCGTGCTAGATCGCGCGAGGACGTTGATCATGTAGAAAGCCTTTTAATTAAAATGGACGCGAAGATAGTGAACCGGGCACAGGAAGGAAAATGGGCTCCTGGATATTACTATGTTTTATTTGAAGATCCAGACGGTATTAGAGTGGAGATAAACTTTGTTCCTGGACAGGGTGTGTTGGCCCAAAACGTAGAGTTTATTCCCGAATTCGATTGGACGAAATAACAGATACCTTCATTACTAATGTTTAAGAATGACTTGCTATCTTAGTAGCAGCAGCTAAGATTGCGGGCATTGGGATGGCTAAAAATTTACCACTTCTATATTTTTCCGCTTCCTGGCATATATAGGAGATAATCTTGTTTTTTACTGCTGTGTCTTGTGCTCTCAGTAGAGCCCCAGCTCTTACGGTTCCATTCTCAATAGCTTTTAGCATTTCTTTACCGTCGTTAACTCTCCAAGTTTGAGGAACCACGGATATCTTAGGTGCTCGAAAACCAACTTTTTTCAATGTTTTAGAAGCCTCTTCTGAGTCTGCAAACCTATAATAATTTGGCCCAGCGGGAAGAAAAGCGTCTGGATTTCCGAATTTGCTGATTGCAGATTGCACTAGGTCAAATCCAACTGAAAGTGGTGGTTTTGCCCAAGTAGTAAATGCTATACGTCCGCCTGCCTTTAGCACGCGAAGAGATTCTTTAAGTGCTTTTTCTGGATGCGGGAAATGGTTTAAACCAAAATTGATAATTACTGCGTCGAATTTGCTATTGGAATAAGGCAGATCCTCTGCATCTCCAATTTCGAATTTAACTGCTGGATGCAGGATTCTAGCTTGATGGATTTGAGCTTCCGAGAAATCTATTCCACGCGCATTTACGCCTAGTTGAGTTGCTTCGAACGCACCGTAGCCAGGGCCGGTAGCGATATCAAGGAGTAATTTGCCTTGATTGTTGTGTTGCTCCGTAACTCCAACGCTTTGTAGCAAGTAATTAATGGATTGTCGGGACACTGTTTCGAAGTGGTTGTGCCATTCTTGCGCTACGGCCTCCCATCCATTTTTCTCAAAAACGCTAAATTCGGTAAAATCGGTTTCTGAGTTTTTTTTGAGGTTTGGTTTAAGGTTTGACATCTGAATTCTCCCCGCAATAACGGTATTATTAAGCTGTGATTCATCACTTGCGGGGGGCGCAGTGTAAAACCGCTGTGGCTTTTACTGGGCGATAGCGCGATTTGCTGCTAACACTCCTCTTTAGCCGTACTTTTAAAGCGCCCGCAAGCTGGATAATCAAATCGGCGCGTAATGCATTCTATGGAAAAATCACTGCTTTTATCAAACAAAAAAAACCAAGATATTGTTTTTGGCCTCTAAATAATTTACCAAATACGGGCCAATTGTTTTCGAACCAAAAGAAATTCTGTAAATATTAATAAATGCCAAAATATTTGTTTCTAAACGCATTCCGAAGGAAATAATTTCGTTAAATGACATTGTGGATTACTAATAATCATCACATCTATGCAAGCTCAACGTTTTTATTGATCTTAATGATTTTATACTTTTCGTTAATATAAATTATCAGGATTGATTATGAATAAAGAATTAGATGGCTATGTAAAACGATTAACCAGTATGCGGGGGGGAGAGAATTCTCTCGAAGTATACGAAGATTGGGCCACCACTTATGAAAAGACAATGGTGAACGAATATGGATATATTGCCCCTCAAATTGCTGTTGACGTTCTAGAAAAATGTAAAGTTGGTAAAAATCATAATATTTTAGATTTGGGATGCGGAACGGGGCTGGTTGGTACCGAATTGTTTTCACGTGGTTATACGGTAATTGATGGGGTGGATATTTCCCGCGAGATGCTTAAGGAGGCCAGATCTAAGTCCATTTACAGGGAGTTGATAGTTGGCGACCTAACCAAGTTTATTGATTTTGGAGGGCGTTCCTACGATTGCTTAATCGGTGTGGGTTGCTTTGGAAATGGCCATGTAGGACCGGAATTTATGGAAACCATCACACGCTATGTTCGTTCGGACGGTATTCTTGTTCTCTATATGAACGGAATTCCTTTTCTAGAAGATAATTATCCAAGTTATTTTAGTGAACTTGAAGAAAAACAAATATGGCAGATCCTGTTTTTAGAAAAATCTAATTATATGAATGGTTTAGACCGTCCGGGCTGGACTGTTGCCGCTAGAAGAGTGGAAAGTTCTCTATGATTAAAAGTCGTGCGCAAGAGTTATATGCAGAATCCTTTGTATGGGATTCACACGCTGGATTCGAACTTAATGATGAGCGAGATCTAGAGACCTTATCTGTCTGGAAGGAAGCCGGTGTTGATTTTTTGTCGGTGAACGTCGGTTATGATGTATGGAATTGGAAACGGACCATAAAAGCTTTAGCTCTCGCACGAAGGTGGATTGATGAAAGCGATCTTTTTCAAAGAGTGGGAACAGTTGCTGAGATTGATATGGCGCGGGCAGAAGGCCGTATGGCAATAGCCTTCGACATTGAAGGTATGAATGCCTTGGACAGTTCGATTGATATGATTTATTTGTATCATAGTCTAGGTGTTCGCCAAATGCTGTTTGCGTATAATCTTAATAACGAGGCTGGAGGAGGTTGTCACGATACGGACGTTGGTTTGACCTCTTTTGGTCGGGCGGTCATTCGCGCTATGAATAATATTGGTATATTAATAGATTGTTCGCACACGGGCTATCGGACGACTATGGAAGCAATGGAAGCCTCTTCTCATCCTGTAGTTTTCTCACATTCTAATGCCCGGACCCTGTGTGACCATGAACGTAATATTAAAGATGATCAAGCTTTAGCATGCGCTGCGGGTGGCGGTGTAGTGGGAGTTAACGGAATAGGGATTTTTCTTGGGGAAGACGATATTCGAACGCCTGCTCTTATTCAACATATCCAATATTATGTTGACCTGCTAGGTATAGAACATGTTGGCATAGGACTAGATTACTTCTGTAAAATGGGATGTGCCGCTGACCTAAACGATACATTGATAAATAATACGAATTTTTGGCCCACCTCACAGTATCCCAATAGTGGAGTTAGTTGTGCGTCACCTGTGCAATTGTTAGAAGTGGTGGAACATCTACTGATGCATGGATTTTCCGAAAATGACGTGAGAGCCGTTCTAGGGGGAAACTTCAGACGAATCGCCGACGCCGTATGGAAACATCCAGACCAATAAATATCCAGAGCAATACGTTTTTGTTATTCTATTGGGGCTGCCGTTTTTTGTAGTCGGATATAAAACTCATCATTTCTTCTAACAAACTGTTATGATCGAAAAGAAAATAGTCCGGAAATGAATTTAGGACTTTATCACTTTTATGTCGTTAGGTGTGTAATATGATTAAATTTATCGTCTTATCAGACCTCCATATTGTCCCAGCGGGGCAGCTTTCGAACGGGCTTGATACAAATGCCCGGATGATTAGCGCTATTGAACACATAAATTTTAATCACTCTGATGCTGCATTTTGTGTTGTGGCCGGCGACCTTACGGATAATGGTGAAATAGAGGCATACCGTCGGTTGCAGAGATCATTGGGCGCATTGGCGATTCCATATAATCTAATTCTTGGTAATCACGATAACCGAGACAATTTTTCTAAGGTATTTGGAATAAACGAAAGTGGAACTACCGATCAAATTATTGACATGAACGAACACAGGATAATCCTTTTAGACACTCTTGACCAAGGTAGAGTTGGGGGTGTTTTGACTTCCAGGCAATTAGACTGGCTATCGGCTCGTTTGATGGAATCTTGTGATAGACCCGTTATTGTCATCCTACACCATAATTTCGTTAAATTTGGTACGGCTATGGATACGGCTATTCTCTCTAATAGCGAGAGTTTTATTCAAATCTTAAAGAGGCATCCCAACATCCAGCAGATTATATCAGGTCACGTTCATTTGAATGCTTCTGGAAGCGTTCAAGGAATTCCTTTTACTACAATAGCAGGTAGTCATTACAACATTGCACCGCGGCTTAAGCAAATCGATGACCATACTCCGTCTGTAAGAAAGGAAGGACCAGGGCAATACGGAGTTGTACTCGCGAGCAAAAAACAAGTAGTTGTTCACTTTGAAAATCATATAGATCGCCATCTTGAATTGCCTAGGGAATTGTTTTTTAGTTAAATAATTAACAATTAGTAAGTTCCCGAACCTTTAAACAATCTGCTGAAAGGAGAGCCTCTATGTCGTTGTGGTTAAGCAATACTGAACAAACTCTGACGACCGAATCACTAGAACGTCTTTTTGATAATAAAATACCAGCAATTCGGATTAACGGTTTCGCAACAATCGAGGAGAGTAGGGCGTTTTCCTCAGAGATGCAGAAACGGAAACTACGAGTGGTTCAAGGAGCGACCCAACATTCATCGCCTGCTTTCGATGCGCAACATATTTCATACATTGGATTGACTCAATATGAATACAAATATCGTCCAATGAATGAATATTTAAGTGACGCTGCTAAGTCGACTAAGGAGGTCACTTTGATTTATGAAAGTTCGTTTGACCCAGTTTCGAGATTGCGAAACTTAATTGAAGCTCGCACAGGGCTTAAATCGGTGATTGCAAGTAATGAAGAGGGCCAATTATATGCGCATGCGATGTTGCGAAAATCTAATCAGGGCCTAGCATTACATGCCGATTTTGCACCTTATCAGGCTCCACAACTTTTAGTTAGTGAGGCAAACGCCCAACTTGCATGGAATTTCTATGCGGAAGTACCTGATTCTGAAGGAGGATATACGACGATTTATAATAATCCTTGGACATGGACTAGGTCTTTTGCCAAAGAAGTGGGGGAAAACTATCCTTTAGAGCACGGTATGGTCGATGAGGTTGAGAATTTTACGTTTCATCCGAAGGAGGGAGAGGTGGTAATATTTAATTCGAGGAACCCACATAAGGTTGCGCCAGTATACAGTCCGGGGTTAAAAAACCGAATTACGTTGGCTACTTTTATTGCTAGAATGCCCAGTGGGCCGATGCAGATGTGGTCTTAAAAGGAATTACAAAGAAATAATTGAACAATGAATAAATGAATTTTAGAAATTAAATCAGATAAATATAGAATGAGTTAATGCCTAACCTGAACCTTCATAATTATAGTAACTCCCTAGACACAGTGTTGAAGTTAATTGTTAAATGGAGAGCAGATGGCTTTAAAATAGGATTCACGAATGGTTGTTTCGATCTTGTGCATCCAGGCCATGTTTCGCTCTTGCGTCAGGCGCGTGCTCAGTGTGATCGGTTAGTAGTAGGTATTAATAGTGACGCATCTGTAAAGCGGTTAAAAGGGGCAGGACGACCAATTCAAAATGAAGTCGCCAGGGCGATTGTCCTCCATGCTTTTTCTGATGTTGATGCACTGGTTGTTTTTGATGATGAGACACCTATTGATTTAATAAAGGCATTGCGTCCCGATATTTTAGTTAAAGGAGCGGATTACTTTTCTGATAAGGTAGTGGGAGCGGAATTTGTTCGATCAATTGGTGGACACGTTTTTTTAGCTGAATTAGTAGATGGTTATAGTACGACAAAAACTGTATCAAATTTACTAAAGTTAAACGGTTCAACGTATTAAAAATTGTTTATTTTTTAAACAAATAATAATTCTTTAAGAAATCAAAATTTATCTCAAATTAATTCTAGAGTGAACGTCTATTATAGAATGTATCCTAATATTTTTACATTAATTTTAATCTTGATTATTTAGTATTGTATAAAAAGTATTTACAGGATTCACTGATTTGTATTATTTTCTAAAAAAGAATGTGTCCGTTGGTAAAGAGAAAAGGAAAAACCAGTGGGGGTATTTGATATTTTTAAAACGAAACCGGCTTCAAACCGCACCGAAGCAATGAAAGATGCACAGGTGAATGGTAAGTTAGGTTCGCGTGGTACCGTTAAAATTGACAGCTTTACTTTTAATGTCCGGGATTACAACTTAAAAGGTTTTATTTTAGACCCGTATGACAAGGATATTTTGATTAAAGGCCAACGATTTAGCTTTCATATGAAGGTGTCGAAAGGAAAACATTCTATGGAAGGTAATGCTCAGGCAATTGTTACGAAAATAGCAGGGGGAGCTCTTGCAGCGGCGTTCACCTCGAAGCCTACTCCGATGTAGTGGTGAATTGATGTTTTTTTTCAAATCTAAGTTAACCAAAAATTCCAAACGGACTGCAGTTAGGAAGGTTGCTAATAAACCGGTAGATGACCGTGCTAAAATTTTAGCTATGATTAGAAAAATTAGAGCGCGTATTTCCCCCGAAGTATTGATGGCTGCTGAGCGAGTAGCTTTTGATCAAATAGGAGTAGAATTGCCACGGCCCTCCGAAAATGATGCTTCTCGGTTATTTAAAATGGCAATGGCAGATAACGGGGCTCGGCGGGCAGAAATTCTAGCGTTAGTCGAGCGCAGGGTTAACAAGCAGCTTCATTAAATAAACTTAATAAAAAGCAATTAAATCCAATTGCACAGGAATAAGCTACGGCGTTTGCAATACTCGGCGTGTTGTAGTTATTACTTCTGAACTAGTTTTGGGGATTAGTAAAACTTCCAAAATGCACAAACATTCAGCTAAGGCGTTTGGCGCAAGGCAACGACAGATGTTATTGAGCAGGTTGTCGTTCGATGATGCTAAGTTTATACCGGTGTTATAAAAGTTTTCCGAAGTTTTAAAATATTTTAAGTGAATTGGACTTGATGGTGATTGATAAACCAAAACAACCAGTTAATCGTATTCCTCGACGCACATTATTTAGTAGAGCACGAGCTTACCTTTTGACTGGAATTTTAGTCACTGCTCCAATTGGAATAACATTGTGGCTCACTTGGGGGATTATTAATTTTTTTGATAATCAGTTGGTTCCCTTGATACCCGATCGATACAACCCCGAAACTTATCTGCCGATAACACTTCCAGGGCTGGGTTTAGTCATCGCTGTATTCGTTCTTGTCCTCATTGGATGGTTGGCGGCCGGTTTAATGGGCCGTTGGTTGGTTCGTTTAAGCGAACAAATCATGGCAAGCATGCCGATAGTAAGAAGTATTTATGGGGCCGTAAAGCAGATTATGGAGACAGTACTGGCGCAAAAATCCAATGCGTTTCGGCATGTTGTTTTACTTGAATATCCGAGAAGAGGAATATGGACCATGGGCTTTGTTACCGGCAACACTACTGGGGAAGTCCAAAATATTATAGATGCAGATTTGGTGAATGTATTTGTCCCTACCACTCCGAATCCTACGTCTGGATTTTTATTATTTGTACCTAAGAAGGATCTTTATTATTTGAACATGTCTTCAGAGGATGGGTTTAAAATGTTGGTCTCTACTGCGATTGTAACCCCACCGGATAGAAGACCGATTGAAATGCAAGAACAACCAGTGATTTTTGCGGGTAATAAAGCACTGGCTTTACGGAATGATCCTCCGGCTTCAGTTACGGATGGAGGTTTAAATATAGATTCACCTTCATTTAGAGATAACGGCATGAAAGAAACATAAAGTTGTTCATCAGTTGCCGCAGATATTTAGTTTTAGAAATGCTCAATCGCTTTTGAGATACCGGATAACTACGTCCCGTTCGAATAAATTTAATAATACTCTTAGAGATTGGCCTCGATCAGTTTTAAGTTCTGGATCGTTAGCGAGAATAGAACGCGCATCCACTCTGGCTCTTATTAACAGCTGGTTATGGTGCGGCAAATCGGCAAGTCGAAAGGAAGGCAATCCACTTTGGCGTGAGCCTAGAAATTCTCCAGAACAACGAAGTATAAGGTCCTCCTAGGCGATTAAGAATCAATCCTGCGTGTTTCGGATAACCTGCAAACGCGCTCGGGCAATCGGATTTAATGGATTCCGGTATAGTAAAATACATGATGATTTGACATTACTTCGACCGACTCGTCCTCTCAATTGATGTAATTGAGCCAGTCCAAATCGTTCAGCATGTTCTATAACGATAATTGAAGCATTTGGGATGTCGACACCTACTTCGATCACAGTAGTCGCGACAAGGATATCGATATTCCCAGAGCGAAAGGCACAGATAACATTATCTTTTTCATCGGCAGGCATTCGACCATGGATAAGTCCAACTTTATTTCCAAAAATATTACAAAGCATTTGATAACGGTCATTTGCAGCAGCAATATCACTGTTTATTGATTCTTCAACTAATGGGCATATCCAATATGTTTTTGCACCAGTCTCTATCGTTCTCCCAATAGCTGAAATAATTTCGGATAATCGTTCATAGGGAATAGCTCTTGTAATTATAGATTCTCGTCCCCGCGGTTTTTCCTTTATTTTAGATATATCTAAATCACCAAATGTTGTCATCGCTAAGGTTCTTGGGATTGGTGTAGCTGTCATAACCAACAGATCCAGGCCGCTTCCTTTCTCCGTGAAAGACGAACGCTGATGGACTCCAAAACGGTGCTGTTCGTCTATGACCGCAAATGCCAAATCGTTAAATTCCACATCTTCTTGGAATAGAGCGTGGGTACCAATTAGAATATTTATTTTTCCAGACTTCAAATTAGTTAGTAATTTATCTCGTGCAATTCCTTTGTCTCTTCCTGTTAGCAATGTCGTATTTAATTTCAAATGGGACGTATAAGACTCAATGGTATTATAATGCTGGCGTGCTAGAATTTCTGTTGGGGTCATAAGAGCGACTTGATGACCGGATTCAATGGCATCAAGCATACACAGGAAAGCGACGATCGTTTTTCCACTTCCTACGTCGCCCTGCAGCAAACGGAGCATCCTAGTTTTGTTTGCCATATCGGAAATGATTTCAGCTAGCGCTATATTTTGATCATCAGTTAATTTAAACGGGAGTATTTTTATTGCTTTTGAACGTAAAACATTGGTTTTAGAAGTCTGGCGACCATTTTGGTGTTTTTGATTCTGTCTAATCAAGGCTAGGGCCAACTGGTTGGCTAATAATTCATCATACGCTAATCGTGCTTTGGCGGGTGCATTAGGTTCTAAATCTTTAAGCGAGATTGGATTATGAAGTGCCTCCATACAATTATCCCAAGAACCCCACTGCTGTTCAGATAGAAAATTGTCATCTAACCATTCAGGAAGCGTTGGAATATACTGGAGAGACTGGCGAATGATTTTAAGGAGAACTTTTAATGATAAACCTTGAGTTAGTGGATAAACGGGCTCGAATTTTTGTATAGTATTAGTCATCTCCGGAGCCAGAATATAATCGGGATGGATCATTTGGCATTGATCTCGGAAATACTCGATTTTTCCGCTAATGATCCGAGTTTCTCCTACTGGTAAAGCATTTCTAACATATTCTTTGTTAGCATTAAAAAAAATGACATGTATTGATCCTGTACCATCTGAGCAGTGAACCAAATATGGTCGACGCTTATTGGTTGGAGATTGATGTTTGTTGATTTCCACAGAGATAGTGCAAATTTCTCCATCAGGAGCGCTGGATATTGTCGGGGAAAAACTGCGATCTATTATACCAGTAGGGTTTAACCACAATAAGTCAATTATATTAGGACCCGCAATTGATGTAAGGAGTGGGGCCATACGTTGTCCAACTCCCTGAAGTTTTGTATTAGAATTAAAAAGTGGGAAAAGTATTTCAGGTCTCATGATGTTCCAGAAATTATCTAATTTGTTGAAGTTATTGGCTTTATTAACCAGAATAACCCTTTTTCTTTCGTGTAGCGAATTATTCCTGTCCGTAATCGTAGTGATTCAATTAAGTAAATTTCAAGCTGGAAAAGTTTTTCGAATCAGGATTAATTTTCATAACAGGATTAAAAGAGTTATATCGTTGTTTTTATTTTATAACCTAGGGGATTCCGATGTCGACGGAATTGCAAGAGCTTCGTAAAAAGCTTCTATATCGTAGCGCATATACGGGAACAAAAGAAACAGATTTACTACTTGGAAAGTTTGCGAGGACGCATTTAGCAAATTTGACTATGGAGCAACTAACGACATATGAAACTTTATTAAAAATTGAGGATCCAAGGCTTTATAAATGGATAACCAAAATGGAGAATGTTCCCCTGGAGTATCAAAGTGATGTATTAGATCTTTTGCAACAGTTTAGCTTTACGGAATAACGGTTGGAAATTAAATTAGAAAAGCAGCGTCCGGCGGACCTCGTCAAACTTGTTGGTGTTCCAGATGGATGGGATGCTCGTTACCTGGCAGAGATCGCAAACCATCATTGCTGCCTCATGCACGTATGCCGGGACGATGCAAGGTTGGAATCGTTACATCGATGTCTTAAATTTTTTGCACCTGAAACGACCATCCTTAATTTCCCTGCGTGGGATTGCCTTCCATACGATCGTGTTTCACCTAATAGTGAGATTACAAGTCATCGTTTGGAAGCGCTAGCTTCTCTAAGTGAACGAAGTCAAACGGATCAGTTAATTTTACTTACAACGGTTAACGCAGTGACCCAAAGACTTCCTCCTAAGTCGTTTTTTACAAATAGTTTAAAATTGTTAGAGATTGGGAAAAGATACCCTATTGAAGAATTGATAAAGTTTTTGGAACACAATGGTTTTTGGAGGACGGCGACTGTAAGAGAACCGGGGGAGTACGCAATACGAGGGGGCATACTTGATCTTTTTCCATCGACAGTATCTGAACCAATTAGATTAGATTTTTTTGGTGATGAATTAGACCAAATTCGAGTTTTTGATCCATTTACGCAACGCACCGTCGGCACAAAAACAATGATAAAATTACGTCCTGTAGCAGAATTGCTGTTAGATGAAAAAAGCATTCAGAGATTTCGGAATGAATACAGGAAGAACTTTGGTGCCGAGATATCTAACGATCCAATTTATGTTTCGATAAGTGAGGGAAGACGGCATGTGGGGATGGAGCATTGGCTTCCTCTATTTCACAGAAAATTGGAAACTTTATTTGACTACAAGATATTTAGTGCCGTGAGTTTCGATGATCAGGCAGAAAATATTGCGGCTGCTCGGTTTGAGCTAATTCAGGAGTATTTTGAAAGTCGGCAAACTATAAATGAGCAAAAAATAGATGATGTCGGATCAATTTACCGGCCTGTACCACCCAATTTACTTTATTTGGATAGCGATGAATTTCAGAGCTGTCGGCGTGAAAGCACCATTTATCAGTTTAATAAGTTTGCAATACCGCAATCATCTCTAAATAAAGGCATCAGTGTAATCGCCAGTCGAACTGGGACTGGTGCCAATTTTGTAACAGAGCGAACGAATCCCAATCTTAATTTGTATAAAGCTGTGAGTTCGAGAGTATCCAAAGAGATAAAAAAAGGACGAAAAGTAATTTTGTGCGCTTTTACTTCCGGATCTAGAAGTCGTTTAATCTCACTATTGAAGGAAAATGGTATTGATAATGTTGTGGAGGCTGATACTTATCAGAATGTCTTAGATCAACCAAGCGAAACTGTAGCGGCAATTAATTTGCCGATTGAACAAGGCTTCACTACAGACAATTCTATATTTATTACTGAAACCGATATTTTAGGTGAACGTTTAATTAGACCGTCTCGGCGTAAACGACGAAAAGGGGAGGAATTTCTTCAAGAAATTTCTTCATTGAGTGAGGGTGACTATGTAGTTCATGATGAGCATGGAATTGGTCAATACGAGGCTTTAGAGACTTTAGAGATTGGGGGAGCTCCTCACGATTGCCTGCGGTTATTGTATTTAGGCGGTGATAAACTGTTTTTACCAGTGGAAAATATAGATCTCCTTTCACGTTATGGCTCTGAGGCAAGCAACGCTATTTTGGATAAATTAGGGGGTCTTGCGTGGCAGGCGCGAAAAGCGCGTGTAAAAAAACGATTGAGGGATATGGCGACAAGCCTTATTCGTATTGCCGCGGAGAGAAAATTAAACTCGACAGAGCGCGTGAGGCCAGTGGCTGGTGTTTACGACGAATTTTGTTCCAGGTTCCCCTACAATGAAACGGATGATCAGATCACTGCAATTGCAGATACTCTTGATGATGTTGCAAAGGGTCGTCCTATGGATCGTTTGGTTTGCGGAGACGTTGGATTCGGTAAAACCGAAGTAGCATTAAGAGCGGCGATGGTTGTAGCGATGGAGGGGTTTCAGGTAGCAGTAGTTGCCCCCACCACTCTTTTATGCCGGCAGCACTTTCAAGTGTTTAGGGATAGATTTCAGCATTTACCAGTCAAAATACGCCAACTATCCCGCTTAATTAATACTAAGGAGGCCGGTCAGGTACGTAGTGAGATTGCGTCAGGAGATTGTAATATAATTATTGGCACCCACGCGCTTTTGGGAAAATCGGTTGATTTTAACAATTTAGCTCTCTTAATAATAGATGAAGAACAACATTTTGGTGTTGCACAAAAAGAGCGCCTTAAAGAATTGCGTTCAAATATTCATGTTTTAACATTAACCGCCACGCCTATTCCGCGAACTTTACAACTCGCGTTGACAGGGGTTAGGGATCTTTCGTTGATCGCCACTCCGCCGGTTGACAGGTTATCTGTTAGAACATTCGTCATGCCATTTGACGGAATGGTTATCAAGGAGGCTATACAGCGTGAGCGAAATAGGGGTGGACAGACATTTTACGTTTGCCCCAGGGTTGAAGACCTTCCCCGAGTCTACGACCGTATCACTAAATTGGTTCCCGATGTAAAAGTTGGAACCGCACATGGGCGTTTGGTAAGCGCGGAATTAGAAACTGTGATGAGTGCGTTTTGTGACGGAGCCTTTGATGTTTTGCTTAGCACCAATATCATAGAGTCAGGACTGGATATCCCCAATGCGAATACGATAATTATACATCGAGCGGATATGTTTGGCTTGGCGCAGTTGTATCAATTGCGGGGAAGAGTAGGGAGATCAAAGACGCGCGCTTATGCTTACTTAACAACACATCCGAATAAGTTATTGAGGGCGAATGCTAGGCGAAGATTAGAAGCAATGCAGACGCTTGATAATTTAGGGGCAGGATTCAGTTTAGCAAGTCACGACATGGATATTCGTGGTGCGGGTAATCTTTTAGGGGAGGAACAGTCAGGTCAAATTAAAGAAGTTGGGATCGAATTATACCAACATTTACTTAATGAGGCCGTGGTAGCTGCAAAAGAAACGAAAGTTGATTTAGTAAAAGTAAAGGAGCAATGGGTTCCACAAATTTCCCTAGGAATGCCGGTTTTTATACCGGATTCCTACGTGCCCGATCTTACTGTTCGCCTTAGTATCTACCGTCGAATAGCTAATCTTGAAGACTCAGTTGCTATTAATGAATTTGGGGGAGAGCTTGAGGATAGATTTGGGAAGATCCCTCAAGAAGTAGAGAATTTATTGAAAATTATCGGAATTAAACAACTTTGCCGAACTGCCGGGATTGAAAAAGTAGAAGCGGGACCGAAAGGCGCTATCCTGTCTTTTCGAAATGATGAATTTGAAAATTTATCCGGATTGGTAGAATTTCTTGGTCGTGAAAATCGATTTGCGAAATTAAGAGCAGATCATAAACTCGTTTATCGTCAAATGTGGAACGACCCAGAAGAAAGAGTTCGGAAGCTTACAAAGGTTATCCGAGATTTGGCTGAACTAGCAGCTTAAGCAATTCAAGTCATAATGAATATTTAATTAAAGATTATAATATGTATCTTGATCTAAATCAAAAAAAGGCAAAAATGCTTCTGAGACCTGAGCTCCCGATATTGAATATTTACCGTTAAATATGAAACAAGGCACACCGGTGATTCCTTTTGAATACGCTAATTGGGTTTGGGAAGTTATTTCTGCTATTCCAAAACTTGATTCGAGGTACATCTTCGCTTCTTTAGAATCGAGACCGGTATCTCTGGCTATTTCGGAGAGAATGTTTATATTTCCAATATCTTGACCTTCAAAAAAATAGGCGCGAAATAAATTTTCTACCATGATGTTCCCACGATCAAGGACATTTGCCCACGCTATAAGTCGATGTGCCGACGTCGTATTGGGAGTTCGCTGAATTTTTTCGAACGAGAATTTTATACCTTCTGATTCGCCTGCTCGCGCAATGTTATTAAAAACTAATTTCGCGCGGGCAGATCCGCCAAATTTAGCTTCAATATAATCTTTACGGGACATTCCTGAAATCGGCATATTAGGATTTAATTGAAAAGCTTGCCATTCGATTTGGGTTTTAATATTAGGGCGTTGCAGAACAGCTTTTTCAAAACGTCTTTTCCCAATAAAACACCACGGACAAATTACATCTGAGAAAAGATCAATCTTTATCATCTTACTACTCGCAACCAATCTAATTTTTATTGTAAGAGTAATGCCGTTTAGCTAATACAACAGATGAGTAAAAACCAATCAACAAAATTATAAAAGTGGGACTTGATGAATATTTTCGAGGATGGTTTGGAAGCGAATGGTGCGAATTATGCTCCCTTGACGCCCATCGATTTTCTTAAGCGGTCCGCGCAAACGTGGCCGGACAAAATAGCAATTATTCATGGGAAAAGACAAACTACCTATAGTGAATTTTTAGGGCGTGCGAGAAGATTAGCTTCTGCCCTTACTAAAAAAGGCATAGGCGGGAAGGATGTTGTTTCCATTATTGCGCCAAACACACCGGCTATGTTGGAGGCCCATTATGGAGTAATTATGGCAGGCGGAGTCCTGAACGCACTTAACTATCGTTTAGACCCAGCCAGTATTGCATTTATTCTGGAACATGGACAGGCGAAGATAATTTTCGTGGATAGAGAGTTTTCGGACGTGGTCGAGAAGGCTATCAAGGAAATTAAAGATCCCCCTTTTGTTATTGGAATAGATGATGATTTGATAAAAGCCGGTAAACTTATAGGCAGTATCGAGTATGAAGATTTTTTAGCCACTGGTGATGAGGATTTTGATTGGCTTGGCCCCAAAGATGAATGGGATTCGATAGCACTGAATTATACCTCTGGTACTACTGGAAACCCTAAAGGGGTGGTGTTTCACCATCGAGGAGCATTTCTTAATGCAATAGGAAACGGTATAGCCTTTGGACTTGATTCTTTAACACGTTATCTTTGGACACTTCCAATGTTTCATTGTAATGGGTGGACATTTACCTGGGCTGTAACCGCGGTAGGAGGAACCCACATATGTTTACGAAATGTTGATCCTCCGTTGATTTTTAAATTAATTGGGGAACAAAACGTTACTCACATGTGCGGTGCTCCAATTGTTTTGAATATGCTTGTCCATGCTCCTGAACAATCGAAAATAGCCTTCGACCACCCTGTTCAGATAGCTACGGGGGGAGCAGCTCCACCTAGTAGTGTGATAGCAGCAATGGAACGCATGGGGTTTCGTGTGTTGCATCTTTATGGCTTGACGGAGACGTACGGGCCATCAGGCATTTGTGCCTGGCCGCCCGAGTGGGACGAATTAGAATTGGAAACTAAAGCACTGCGGATGTCGCGGCAGGGAGTTGGTTACCCTACAGTCGAAGGATTTAGAGTTGTTGATCCCGAAAGTTTTGATGATGTCCCGAAAGATGGCAAAACCATCGGGGAAATATGGATCCGTGGGAACACAGTAATGAAAGGTTATTTAAAAAATCTTAAGGCGTCGGAAGAAGTTTTTGCCAGAGGTTGGTTCCATACCGGTGATCTTGCGGTTATGCATCCTGATGGATATGCGGAGGTTAAAGACCGATCGAAAGATATTATCATTTCTGGAGGTGAAAATATTTCATCGTTAGAGATCGAAGAAGCGCTTTATAAAAACCCCAAAGTTATGGAAGCTGCAGTCGTAGCTCGTCCGGATGAGAAATGGGGAGAGAGTCCGTGTGCGTTTATTACACCGACTTCTAATAGTACCGACTTAACTGTGGATGAAGTCCTAAGGTGGTGTCGTAAAACACTGGCTAGTTACAAAATTCCAAAAACAGTAATTTTTTGCGAGCTGCCTAAAACATCGACTGGTAAAATACAAAAATATCTGTTGAGAAAACGAGCCTTGAATATTCAAGAACAATAGTTGACTAACCCTATTATATCTATGATCAAAAAGCGGCTCTTCACGGATCATTAAAAGCTGTCCTGATATGCTTTATTTTCACCTAAAGTTTTGGCTTCATAGACTCCTCTTGCAATGGATCTAGCTACACAATTTGCTGCGTGGGCTCCTAAAGTTGATAGATCATGCGCGGAATTAAGTAGATTTTTCTTTCCTGTTGAAATGCTAAATATTATATCTCCATCCATTGGAGTATGAGCAGGACGTATTGCACGCCCAATCCCGTCTTGGGCAATAATAGCAAAACGTTTTAGTTCGGATTTGGTTAGGATTGCGTCGGTGGCAACTATCCCGATCGTGGTGTTTTTACTGTGCTGAGATTTAACATTAAACTCAACCTTGCCACGTTCAAAATTGTGAGGTGGTGTTTTCCCGCCATATTCGCCGTTACGTTCCATATCCCAGGCGAAAAAAGTATCGGTGTTTGGAAAAAGGACTTCTCCAGCAGGGTTAGAGACCATAATTGCTCCTACAGTCACACCTAGATTGTCTATGTAAACCGAAGAAGATCCAAGCCCGCCTTTTAGGAGTCCGGCTTGGGCTCCCATTCCAGCTCCAATATTACCTAACGGAAACGTTTTATCAGTATTCTGAATGGCTAGGTAACCAAGATTCCAGTAAGGAGGGAACCGGCCCCAATTTTTTTGTCCGCCATTGAGAAGGTCGAATATTATGGCTTGAGGTACAATTGGGACCCGGAAATTCCCTATCGGTAATCCCCGATTTTGCTCCCTCAACCAACTCATTGCACCCCCAGCGGCATCAAGCCCGAAAGCAGATCCCCCGCTTAATACTATTGCATCAATTTCCTTAATTGATCCATCTAAAGATAAAAGCTCAGTATCTCGTGTTCCTGTCCCGCCACCGCGGATATCGATTGAAGCTATAGCTGGCGATTCCGCAAGAACTACTGTTACCCCAGACCGAACCCTTAGGTCATCAGCATTTCCAACCAATAGCCCAGGCACATCGGTGATCGAGTTTGTTGGACCTGCTTGATCCATTTTTATCTCCGAGTTGTAAATAGCAAGGTCTAACCAAAATTTCCAATACTGTAAGCCTTCAAGATGCCTATATTATATTAAACCTAAATTTGGATGCCTAATTTCATTTTATTATATTTCTTTTTGAATGAGTCTGTAGTTATAAAGACTCTTACGTTTTGATGCCCTAAAATATTTATGGGAATAATGATGGTAACCCTCGATAAAGAGATTGCACGCCGGAGAACTTTTGCAATCATATCCCATCCGGACGCTGGAAAGACTACGTTAACTGAAAAGTTTTTGCTATTTGGAGGAGCTATTCAGATGGCTGGAGCGGTGAAAGCTCGTGGTGAGCAAAGACGTGCGCACTCAGACTGGCTAAAGGTTGAACGGGAAAGGGGGATATCTGTGGCTTCATCCGTTATGAGTTATGAATATGATGAAAATGCCTTTAATCTTTTGGATACACCTGGACACGAAGATTTTTCCGAAGACACCTACAGAACATTAACGGCCGTAGATTCAGCCGTAATGGTTATAGACGCCGCTCGGGGAATACAAAAGCAGACGAGAAAACTCTTTGAGGTGTGTCGACTGCGAGATATGCCGAATGATACGTACATCAATAAAATGGACCGAGAAGCGCAAGATCCCTTTTCTTTACTCGATGAAATAGAGCAAAGCTTGCAAATCGAAGTAAGCCCGGCCAGTTGGCCGATAGGGATGGGGCAATTGTTTAAAGGATGTTATGACATTTTAAATGATCGTTTGATGTTGGTTGCAAAAGGCAGTCATGACTTACCAGATCCGGGTTTAATTTGCTCAGGTCTTCATGATCCAAATTTAGAACAACTACTCTCAAACAATGTAGCTAAGGAATTGAGGGACCAGGTCGAAATGGTTCGTGGATTATGTCCCGAATTCGATAAGAGTTCGTTTTTGGCTGGGAATAAAACGCCAGTTTACTTTGGCAGCGCGATAAACAATTTCGGTGTCCGAGAGCTTCTTAAAGGTGTTTCAAATTATGCTCCAGCACCAGGTAAGCATACTAGTTTAACTAGAAAAGTTGAGCCTACTGAACGTAAGGTATCCGCTTTTGTTTTTAAAATTCAGGCCAATATGGACCCTAAACACCGAGATCGTATTGCTTTTGCCCGAATTTGTTCTGGGCACTTTAAAAGGGGGATGAAGCTTAAACATGTTCGCAGCGGTAGAATTCTAAATGTCCATAATGCGGTTATGTTCTTAGCCCGAGACCGTGAACTTGCAGAAGAAGCCTTTCCAGGAGATATTATTGGAATTCCCAATCATGGCAACCTTCGGATTGGAGATACTTTAACGGAGGGAGAGGGCTTAACGTTCAGGGGGATACCAAGTTTTGCACCAGAACTTTTGCAACGAGTTCGTGCTATAGACCCGTTGAAAGCTAAACACTTGGGCCGCGCCGTTACGCAATTAGCAGAAGAGGGGGTGGCAAGCGTCTTTAGAAAAAATTTTGGCGGAGAGTGGATTGTCGGGGTAATTGGGGCATTACAGTTTGAAGTCCTAGCTGATAGAATTCGAACCGAATATGATGTACAAGTCCATTTTGAATCCACCGGATTATACACAGCTCGTTGGATGCAAGCTGAAAATACTAGTGAAATAAACCTTTTTCTAGAAAAAATATCCAGTGATCTAGCCTACGATCACGACGAGTGTCCGGTTTTTCTAGCTCGAAACTCTTGGCATTTGCAGCATACCATTGAGACATGGCCCAATATTCAGTTTCTTAAGACCCGAGAACAAATGGTATGAAAGTATCCCTCAAAAGATCGGATGTTGTGATAATTGGGGGTGGTATTGTAGGTATATGTTCAGCTTATTATTTGAAGAAAATGGGCTTTACGGTGACGGTTTGTGAAAAAGGAGTGGTGGCTGGGGAACAGTCTTCACGAAATTGGGGTTTCGTGAGGCAACAGGGACGAGACCCCGCCGAAATTCCAGCCATCATAGAAAGTTTAAGAATCTGGCGGGGATTGTCAGATGAAATCGGTGAAGATGTAGGGTTTAAACAAGCTGGGATTTTGTATCTAGCCAACTCTGAGCAACAGGTTGCAGGCTATGAAAATTGGCTGAGGTATGCAAAACAATTTCAAATTGATAGTAAGTTAATCTCTCCACGCGAAATAAATGAGCGTTTACCTCACTCCAAGGGCGATTGGATTGCTGCTTTGTATACGCCAAGCGATGGACGCGCCGAGCCTTCAATTGCGACTCAGACTATAGCCAGAGCAGCTAGAAACATTGGTGTGGATATCAAGATCAATTGTGCGGTACGGGGATTAGAATTATCTGCTGGACGCGTGTCTAGTGTTATAACAGAGGCTGGAGAAATCCGAACCGAATCGGTAATTTGCGCCGGAGGTGTTTGGTCCTCTCTTTTTTGCGCGCGACATGGCATAGTTTTGCCGCAGGTGAAGGTGAGGTCTTCTGTTTTTAGAACTAAAACGGCGCCCTTATTATCGGAACATTCCATTTGGTCTAAAGATGTTGCGTTGAGGCGTCGTCAGGATGGCGGCTATAGTATCGCACATGGCTCTGCTACTGAAGTGCCTATAGTTCCTGATATTCTTAGGTGGTTTAACAAATTTATTCCTGCTTATAAAATAGAGAAACGCCGTCTTAAATTGAGACTCGATACCAGCTTCTATAAGGAGTTGATGACCCAAAGGCGGTGGAATTTTGACGGTCCAACACCATTTGAGAATAATAGGGTTTATCAGGTCGCTCCAAATCAAAAAATTTTAACACAAGCTTTTAATAATTTGCGTCGCCTTTTCCCTGTACTTAAGGACGTGGAAATAGAAGAATCTTGGGCTGGTCTTATCGACGTTACACCCGACGCTGTTCCGGTTATAACGCCCGTTAAACAAATTCCTGGTTTTTTTCTAGCAACAGGGTTTAGTGGTCACGGATTTGGAATGGGACCAATTGCGGGAAAACTAGCGGCTGAAATGGTGACCAATTCCCCTGCAACAGTGGATATGAGACCTTTTAGATTAGATCGATTTTTTGACGATTGAGTGATTTTACCGAACTGCAGTGTTATAGTTTATGTGGGATAGAATTTGTTGCGCGCATAGATCAGGAGAATTTCCTACATTAATCACAACAGGATTTTCGTTTAAACTTGGGGATTCTAGATCATTAAACTGGCTATTCAATAATAATGGGGACATAAAATGCTTTCGACTCTGCATTCGGGCGGAAATAATTTTTTGAGATCCTTTTAGGTGCACAAGGTATGTCGAAGGCTTATTGCCGATTAATATTTTACGGTAGCAAAATTTTAGAGCCGAACATGCAACGACTAGATCATCGCCGGCCCGTATTGCGCAGCTGATTTCTTTAGAAATTTTATAAAGCCAGGGTAGTCGGTCAGAATCATTTAGTGGCAAGCCGGCTTTCATTTTTGTGATATTTTCCGCGGAATGATAGTCGTCTCCTTCTACAAAAAGGGAACCAATTCGTCTAGCTACTATTTGACCGATAGTAGTTTTTCCGGAACCACTTACACCCATGATTAGTATGATCATTCGGCAATCTGCCAGTTATGATGAAAAGTTCCTGTACGATTAATACGTTCAAATCCGTGAGACCCGAACAGGTCCCGTTGAGCTTGTATTAGATTGGCGGGCAATCGATGACTTGTGTAGCTATCAAAATAAGCTAATGATGATGCTAACCCAGGTATCGGGATGCCCGCATTAGTTGCTTGGATGATGACGGATCTCAAGGATGGTATAATTGATTTAAATATTTCTACAAAATGTTGGTCGATAATGAGGTTTGAGAGACTGGGTTGGGCATTATATGCCTGAGAAATAGATTCCAGCAATTTTGCTCTAATAATGCACCCTCCACGCCAGATGGTAGCTACTTCTCCTAAGGGTAAATCCCATTGATATTTATTACTTGCCGCCGATAAAATAGAAAAACCTTGGGCATACGTGCAAATCTTAGCAGCAAGTAAGGCGTTGTGTATGACATGAGATGAAACATCGCTGTTAATTTCTCTGGAAAAACCGTAGAATTTAGAGGCGTTTATTCGTTCAAATTTTAATGATGAAATCGCTCTAGCTGTGACAGCTTCTACTATCGTGGGTGCTGGCACTCCTAGTTCTATAGCTGTTATTCCCGCCAGTCGACCAGTCCCATTCTGTTCGGCCTTATCCAGAATTAAATCGACAAGAGGGGAGTGAGAATCGTTATCCTTTTGGGCGAGTATAGCAGCAGTTTTTTCTATTAAAAAAGACGAGAGATCACTGTTGGACCAACTTGAAAATAGATCTGAAATTTTACCCGCTGGCATTCCGAAACCGCGAGAAAATATATCATAAACTTCGGCTATCAATTGCATGTCGGCATATTCAATTCCATTGTGGACCATTTTTACAAAATGTCCAATTGAGGCATGGCGGCCAAGCTGTTTGAAGCATGGTGTTCCATCTGACAGCTTAGCAGAGATATTGGAGAAAAGGTTATCGATCCGTTGACAGGCAAAATCAGTGCCCCCAACCATAAGAGCGGGGCCCAATCGGGCGCCTAATGCCCCGCCGGAAATCCCAACTCCTAAAAACGAAATACTTAAATCGGATAGTCGAATTTCTCGTTTTTCCGTATCTCTATAATCCGAATTTCCGGCGTCTATCAACAAATCATTCGATGATAGGTAGGGGAGAAGGGTATTTATGGATTGGTCCACAGGTGGGCCTGACGTAATGATTATTATTATAGTGCGGGGTATTTGCAAAGAATCGATGAATTCTTTTTCACTATCGTAGGTGTAAAACTCGCTTGAAAATCGTTTTGCGTATTTTCGCAAACTTGAATCGCGCTCAAATCCTGCGACAGTAATTCCTTGTCGGGATATATTCAGGGCTAGATTTCGACCCATTACACCAAGACCGTAAATTCCGATTTGATGTTTTGTATATGCGGTTTTCATATCAAAGGGTGACCTAGGCATATGATACTATTAAAAAGATTTCTGTAAAAAATTTGTTAGTCAGCGATTACTACCACGAATCTATTCGGTCTTTTATTTTCCTGCTCCAATACAAACTCTGTGCTGCTAATAGTCCCGGAGGGCCTCCAGCAAAATCTAATCCAAATCCGTCAAAAATTACATAATCACTTTCATTATTGGCTATAGCGCGAGCAATTAGTTCTCCACCTAATGTTGTAGTATTTATCCCGTGTCCACCGAAAGCTTGATTGTACCAAAATCCTGATTTTAACCTACCAATTTGCGGCATATGGTGCCTTGCGTAACCCATTTTCCCCGACCAAGCCAGTTGAGACTTAAGGCCTTTTAATTGTGGATACACATAAAAAAGGTCTGACATCATTTTATCTGGGAGGTTCTTTGGATTATGAGAGATACTCATACCACCTCCCCAAAGTAATCTGGTATCCTTTAGAACTCGGTAGTAATTCTCTATTCTACGGTTATCGCTTGCAGCATATGGCACACGAATAGCATCCTTTAACCGATTGCCGAGTGGTTCTGTAAGTACCATAAACGTACTGATCGGCAAAATTGACCAATATAATTTTTTATTTAACTTTCTGATTTCACTAGAAACACAAATTACCACATTGTCCGCGCTAACCTGCCCCTTGTTTGTTTTTATATGATAAGTTCCCCCTTTCTTGTGGATCTTGATAGCGCTTGTGTTTTCAAAAATTTTTGCCCCTTGGCTTTCAGCTGCTTCTGCACAGCCGTTTGCGTAATTTAGGGAGTGAATTTGATATCCTTTTGGATTGAATACAGCGTCATGGTATCGAGGACTAAGATAACTGCCTTTTACTTTCTCTGGAGACCAATATAAAAGCTCGGTATCGAAAAATGTATTCATATAATCGATTTCGTCTCGAATACATTTCGAAGCGTTAAACCAAGAGTTTCGTACTATTCCTTCAGGGAAACTGATGCAATCTATTTTATAAATTTTAGCTCTCTGTTTTATTAAATTTACAGCTTCAACCGACATAGAATAAAGCTCCTTGGCTCCGTTACGGCCTATTTTTTTTTCAATAGATCGTGCCCCCAAAGAGAAACCACTAGATAAAAAACCACCATTAAGTCCAGACGCTCCACAACCTATTGTTTTTGCTTCTAACAAAGTAACTGGGCGTCCTCTCTCCGATAGACCTAGCATAGTCGCTACGCCCGCTAAACCACCCCCAATAACACATGTTTCTGTTGTGATCGTTATATCTAACTCTGGCCTTTCGGCTGACCGCGATACTGTCCGATGATAGTAGCTATCTATATTTGCTATTTTTGATGCAGCCGACATGATTTGTTTGAAGTTTTTTATGAGGAGCGGAGTGTAAAAAATTATAGAGTATTTGAGCTGGTTTATCTCTCTGCAAATGTGGTTTAATATAATTGTGATAAGAGGTGTTATGATACGTTAAGATGGCAAGCAAAATCCAATTGGTTACCGTATTTGAGTTTAAATGACTAAAATTTTAGTGGATGCTGATGCTTGCCCCGTAAAAAATGAAATTGTCCGTGTGGCTGAAAGGTACAGTTTAAAAGTTCATTTTGTATCTAACCAATATTTTCGATTACCTAAAAGTTCTTTGGTAGAGCAAACTTTAGTCCCGAACACATATGATTCTGCTGACGATTGGATAGTGGAAAACGCTCTAGTAAAGGATATAGTTGTTACTGCTGATATACAGCTGGCCGCAAGATGTTTGGGGAAAGGAGCTGTCGTTATAGGCAATACAGGACAACCGTTCGATTCACAAAATATTGGGAACGCTTTAGCTATGCGCCAATTAAATGCATATTTACGCGATATTGGCGAACTACACCAAAGTGGACACTCGTTCGGAAAAAGAGACCGCTCTAGGTTTTTACAAACATTAAACGAAACAATAATGGGCCTTAAACGATTATGAGTTATTCGGCTGCTTTATGCTCGAAACTTTCCCAATTATACAAGGGGGATTCTTTAGCAGAAAACCGACGAATAGCTTCTGAATGAAAGTCTGTTTCTCGGCAAATTGACTGGGCCATTGCCTCCATCTCAATCATGGTGCGGTGATCTAAATTGAAGGATTGATTCATTACGTTTTTTGCTAAACCAATGGCTTTGGTGGGAGCATGGACAAAACGTTGGGCAAATTCCCGAGTGTCATTCATAGCAGTCTCTTGATTCACTATTTCATAGACTAGGCCCATGGATT
>CAZADS010000108.1:0-11433 GCA_964483985.1 uncultured Thalassobaculaceae bacterium | reverse complement strand
AATAGATTGAGGTTTTGACTACAAGCCCTTTTAGTCTCTTCCTGCGGTAATTTGGAACGCCCTTATTCGCCTTTCGATCAACTTAGTTCGAATCCGAATTATTAGTATAGTAACAAAATACGTTTTAAATCCTGCAGTCATTAACAGAAGAGGTATAAGCATAGATGTATCAATTGCAGGAGTGTCTAAACGTGTAAAGCTCGCGGGTTGATGCAGGGTGTTCCACCAATCAACTGAAAATTTTATTATAGGGACGTTGATAAAACCAATCAACGCTAGTATCGCTCCAACTTTCGCCCCTCGTTCTGGTTCATCAAAAGCGTTAACCAAAGTTATATAACCTAAGTAAAGAAAAAATAAGATTAACACTGAGGTTAAACGAGCATCCCATACCCAATATGTTCCCCACATTGGCTGACCCCAAAGAGCTCCTGTTATTAAGGCCAAGGCGGTAAAAGTTGCGCCCAGCGGAGCAGCGGCTCGGGCTGCTATATCAGCAAGGGGGTGTTTCCAAATTAAAAAACTAGCGCTTGCGACAGCCAAAAACGTATAGACAAAAAGAGCCATCCATGCAGATGGTACATGAACATACATAATTCTAACTGTTTCGCCTTGTTGATAATCGGGCGGCGATTGGATAAGGGAGTAATAAATTCCAACAGAAAAAAAGAATATAGCTGACCAGGAAACCCAAGGCAGAAGTCTGTTTGTGAGCCTTACAAATCTGGCTGGGTTTGCTAAGCTATGCATTTGTTAATCTTCCCTCAATCTACGGATTGACGTAAAGCACTTGCTGTTGCCCATGGGCAGAGCGCCGTGGATATGAGCAAAAAGGCACCAAGTATCATCAAATGGGATTCGTTGTCGCCACCATTAGCCGCCTGTTCTACAGCATTTATTCCAAAAATCAGTATAGGCACTGTTAAAGGCAAAATTAAAAGTGAAATCAAGGTTCCTGCTCGCCGTGCACCTAGTATAAGTGAGGCGCCCAATGCACCAATTAGGCTTAAAGTTGGCGTGCCCAGAATCATGCTTAATAGTAAACTTATGTACGCATCTGAGTGCATATTAAGAATTAGGCCCAACACGGGTGAAATAATCAATATAGGTAAACCAGTAGTTAACCAATGAACTACACACTTCGCCAATACGACTAGTTCCATAGCGACCGGCGATAATATGAATAATTCCAAACATCCATCGTCGTAATCCGATTGAAAAAGGCGATCAAAAGATAACATCGCAGAGAGTAATGCTCCGATCCAAACTATGCATCCAGCCAACTGGCTTAAAACCTGAGGGTCTGGACTGATCCCTAGTGGAAAAAGGGCAATTACAATTATATAAAACAGTAACACAGTAACTACATCGGTACCTTGTTTCAAAGTGAGTTGAAGATCTCTTTGAATGATCGCTAGAAAAGCCATTGTTATTCGATATCCAAAGGGAACTCGTTTAACGTGTTGGCTTTTTGTTTTCGTTCTATAAAATAATCACGCAGGTCTATTTTAATGACTGAGCCTGCTAGGTTGAGTGTTTCGTGAGTAGCTATCACAACTATGCCCCCGGTATTTCTAAATTCCAGTACCATTGACTCAAATATTGACAGACCATCGGCGTCTAATCCATTAGTGGGTTCATCAAGCAACCAAAGAGAAGCAGGGTGAATCACTAAGCGGGCTAATGCTACGCGTCTTTTTTGTCCCGAGGAAAGAAACTGGATTGGTAAATTTCTTTTAGAGAAAAGATTAAAATATTCTAAAATAGAATTCGTTTTGTCAGAACCCCGTTGGTCTCGAATTTTAGACCAAAAGTTTAGATCTTGCCCCGCAGATAACATTGACTTAGTGCCATTAGAATGACCCAAATAATTTAACCGTCTAGAATGTGCATACGTATCATTAGCAATATTGGCTGAATCCCATCTGATTATGCCATCAGCAGGTCTTGAAAGACCGGCCATTATACGCAGCAAGCTGGACTTTCCGCTCCCATTGGGGCCGGTAACAACTAGTGTATCGCTTGCATTCAGTGCAAATTGCAAGTTCTTGAATAATAAATTGCTACCCTTTACGCAAGTTATGGTTTCGCCGGTAAATAGAGGTTTTGATTTCGATGACATGATACTCTACTAGAATATTTCACTTATTATTTACAATAGTTGAAGCATTATTTATTGGCAAAATTCTACCAAAAGAGTAGCAGGTATCATAACCTGCGTGGTGATTATAAAATTTGGCTTTAAATGAGGATTCTAAAATGAGTGCAAAATCGGCCTCCGATGCTCTTAAACGGTTTACAGTTCTTGATTTAACAAGAGTGCGCGCTGGGCCTACTTGCGTACGCCAATTAGCTGATTGGGGAGCTAATGTAATAAAGATAGAACTTCCCGAGGAAATGGAAAGTGGTAATGCTCTTGGCGGCGCTCGCCACGGTCCAGATTTCCTAAATCTCCATCGTAATAAACGAGCGATGACTTTGAACTTAAAAGATAAGCGCGGAATTGCGATCTTTTTTAAATTGGTGGAAACTGCTGATATAGTCGTGGAAAATTACCGGCCCGACGTAAAAAAACGTCTTGGGATTGATTATGAAACACTTAAACAAAGCAATCCGAGAATAATTTATGCAAGTATTTCTGGCTTCGGTCAGGAGGGCCCTTATGCGAAGCGACCGGGTTTCGATCAGATTGCACAGGGCATGGGCGGAATCATGTCGATTACGGGCTTGCCGAATCAGGGCCCTGTTCGGGCGGGTATACCTGTTGCAGACCTGTCGGCTGGCTTGTTAGCGTCTCAAGGAATAATGATTGCTCTTTTAGAGCGAGAGGTGTCAGGCGAAGGCCAGTGGGTGGATACGTCGTTGCTTCAAGCCCAGTTATTTATGTTGGATTTTCAAGCGGCCCGTTGGTTGGTCGACGCGGAGGTGCCGAAACAAGCAGGTAACAATCACCCTACCAGTATCCCAACAGGTGTATTTAAAACTCAAGACGGGTACATCAATTTGGGTGTTGCAGGACAGGTTATTTGGAACCGATTTTGCAAGTTAGTAGAAAGAGAAGATTTAAAAGACCATCCGAATTATTCGGATCCCGAAAGCAGATCTAAGAACCGTGATGCATTGAATGAAGAGATTGAAATTTTGACCAAAACCAGATCTACTGCTTATTGGGTGAAATTGTTGAATGACAATGGTGTTCCAAGCGGCCCGATTTACAGTATTGATGAGGCTTTTGAAGATCCCCAAGTTAAATTTATCGGCATGGCTAAAAAAGTAACAGGTCATGCCCGCGGAGATTTGACCTTGGTTGGACAGCCCATCGGTCTTTCCCGAACTCCGAGCAATTTGGTAACACCACCACCAGAATACGGTGAACACACGGTCGAAATATTGATGGAAATTGGGATGACTAAGGATCAAATAAATCAGTTAAAAAATGAAAAAGTAATTTAAATTATATAAAAATCAGGAGAAGCTAAAATGGCAATGCAGGAAACCATCGTGGAAGAAGAGAATAGGCTTTTAAGCGAGATCAAGAATAGCGTTGCATGGATTATTTTCAACAATCCGTCTCGTTTGAACGCGATGTCCCAGTATATGTGGGATAGATCGGCGGAATTGCTTGATAAATATGGCGGAGATCCGAAAGTGCGAGCTATCGTGTTAACTGGTTCTGGCGATCGTGCTTTTGTAGCCGGCGCCGATATCTCAAAGTTTGAGCGCGAACGCTCGTCGGTCGAAGCCATTGCTTCCTATGATAAATCTGTAGCCAGCTTTCACAATGCTTTGAATGCGATTGCAAAGCCCACAATAGCACGTGTAAATGGGTATTGCATTGGCGGCGGACTGGCTATGGCAATCGGATGCGACATTCGAATTTGCTCGAGCAAGTCTACTTTTGGTGTTCCGGCCGCTAAACTAGGAATAGGATATAAATTCAAGGGTATTAGAGAACTTGAGCGTTTGGTGGGACCATCATTTACCGCAGAAATTTTCTATACCGCACGGCAATTTAATGCTACAGAAGCGCGGGAGATGGGGTTGGTAAATAGGGTGGTTGAAGAACTAAATTTGGATGAAGCTCTAGAAGATTTAGTTCGGCCAATAGTTAAAAACGCTCCCTTATCAATAAAGGCAGTCAAAGAATCATTAATTGAATTAGCCAAACCTGAGAAAGAGTGGAACTTGTCGGCTCATGAAGAGACGGTGATTCAATGTCGCACAAGTGCAGATTATAAAGAAGGTCGAACAGCCTTTTTGGAGAAAAGGGCCGCTAATTTTATTGGGAGATAAATAAAATATAAAATTAACTGCTTTTGCTTTTATGGCGCGTTATATTAAAATATTGGTTCGTTCTTTTTCATCTTTGTAATGCAACAAAAGTAAAACTTTATATAAAAAAAGTGAGGTCATAGATTATCTAGTTTGCTTTTTTGAGTTGGGTTAGACTTTCTTGTGTCGCTCGAAGTTTCTTCATTGTTCCATCGCCTAGCCAGAATGCCCATCCGGATGTTCTGCGTTTTATTTTCTTATGGTCTTTTAGCGCCTGTTCTTTCGCGTTTTGCGCTACAGCAACGTCGAACAAACCCCAAGATCTAGTATCACTTTTTTGCGAAGGATTTTTCGCGAAATTAAGAGTGATAGTGAGACCATCGTTTGTTTCCCAAATTGCACTCCCTAATTTTGCGTTTGGGACAAAATCTTTTGCTGGCAGAACGTCTTGTAACAGTAGGTTTTCAGGGACCATACCTACATTAAGCAACTGAAAACGTGACTTAACAGTCCTGTTCGATGGTAAATCTCGAATTTCAAATTGGTCCAACTTTTTGTTAAACAATAGTCTAAGTGGAGCATGATCAGGCCTATAAAACACTGCGTTTTTAATTCTTTCCCTTTGTATTGTTAACAGGCTTACAGTGAGCCAATCTAATGCATCCCCTCGAATTTCTAGCTCCCCCGAAGTCAGCCAAGTCTGAGCCTCGCCCGATTTCCGCATATATAAGAAAGGAGTACTGCCAGTGATACTTTGGACCCTTTTACCAAAAACAGCATCGAGTAGCACCTGGCCTTTTTGATCTTCTAACAATAGTCTGGTCGCTTTTGATGTTTCTTTTTGAATATCGGAAAGTTCTAGTTTGGGGTATCGACTTGGGTCTTTTGTTTTCGCTTCTCGGAAAGATAGTTCGGAAAACCCAATCAACATTTCTCGTATCACGCTTGGTCTGGCAGGATACCCACCTTTTTCGACCATAACCCATTTCCCTTTATCGGGCACGAAACTGAAACTTCCCCTAGGATCGTTCTCATTTCTCATTACTTTAATTTTGGCTACCCGACTGATGTTCTCAGCAAAGTCTGGAAAGACAGGTTTAGAATCTACACTGCGAATGGTATCAACCGATCGCTGATAAAGTGCTATGCCCGCAGCTGCGACAGCTATGGCAGTAATGATAGACAAATATGTAATAAGCCGTCTTGTAACCATTTACATGCCCTTAAGCCGGTCGAGCTTCGTAAGCTCGGTTTTTCCTTCGAAATGATCGCCATATAGCAAGGCCAATTGCTAGGAAGGTCACTAGAATAGGTACAAGGGCTATATCAAGGAACCACAATTTCATTTCTAAAGCCTGATACTCTTGGTTAAGTGACCGACGGACATTCCGAAGTTCGGACCGCAGTTCAAGAATTTTCCTCTGCATTCCGTCCATTGATCTACGATCTCGTTCGGAAATAACAACTGCTGATCCTTCAGGATTTCGCCGTCGTAAATTTTTTAGCTCATTTTCCGTTTTTTCCAACGTTCTTCGAAGTTCACGTTCTTTGTCCTCAAATTGTTGGGCCGCTTTTTGTTGTATCTTTTGAAGAACTCCAAACGGTCTTGCTGTACTTCCTCTGCCACGTAAATCCATTAAGTCGCTTGACCCAGCCAACGCTTCAATTGAGTTTAAAATAAAATCTCCGTTATTCGCCGTTGGCACTGGTACTTTTTGTCCGGCAAAGTCCCGCATTATAACCCAAAATCGGTCAGCTAGAATATCTGCGTCGGCTATAACAATTAAGTCAAGAGGTTGAACGGATTTTTTAAGTACTTCGTCTTTCCATAAATTAGTCTTTGCCGGTGGCGTTTGATCTTCATCATCTTTTCTAATTTCGGGTAAACCACTTGGAAAGGCAGTTGGTACTACTCCGGTGATGCGACCAGCAATCACATATCGCTCTTTTCCAGGCTTGAATTCACGTAATAATTTTGCTGGGTTTCGAAACCCTTGGACGTCTTTGACGTTTATCAGAGCTGAACCAGGAGAGGAAGTTAGCAGCGGATAAAGCGAAATCGGTGCATCTGGAGCCAATTTTAAATGCCCAGCGCTTGCGACAGCTACTGCGTCTATACCGGAGGTTATAGGAGATTTATTATCCAAGCTCGGACCACGCAATTCTAGCCATGGCAGATATTCAATAGTTCTGTTTCCCGCTTCGGGCAGTACTTTTCTTGCGGTAAGTCTATCTCCGACAACTGAATTTATACCATACTCAAGACCCCAGGCTTTGAACATTGATTCAAGGTTACTTCCATCAATGAAAGTACCTAACATTTGCCCTTCCATTCCTTCTACTTCTGCAAACGGATCAACGAAGATCATAGCTTTGCCCCCCGATAACAGATATTGGTCAATCGCAAACAAAGTTCTTGAAGTTAATCCTTTGGGATGAACGATTAAAAGGACGTTTATATCATCTGGAACGATATCAACTTGTTTACCCAAAAACTTGGTTTCGAATAATTCTCCTATTTGATTTCGAACTACGTATGGGGGCATAGGTTCCTGTTGACCGGACGCGGTTATCCGCATTGTCCCATCCGTAGGTAGGGTGCTTAGAATGCCTACGACAGTTGGTTTGCTGGTAGATAATGCAAATAACTTTCTTGAAATGTCGTTTTCAAGAAAAGCCTCTCGATCGATTTGTAAAAAGGGTATCTTTTCCACGTCGTCGGTTGTGTTAGAGCCAACCAGCCCAAAATACATATTGTCACCACCTGCTATAGCCGGTACACCCTTCAATCCCGAGGCTACTGCCTGATCTTCCACGTCGGAAAACGGTGCAGGATCCAGTAACTCTATGCTAATTTTTCCGTTGGACACACTTTGGTATTCGAGTAGTAGGTCACGCACCCTACTAGCATAGATACCTAAATGCGGAACATACTGACCAAGTTCCGAAGACACATAAAGACGAAAAACAATTGGCTCATCAACAGTTTTCAATAGTTTAAGTGTTGATGTAGAGAGTGTGTATAATTTGTCTTCTGTTAAGTCCAGACGCGCGGATGAAAACCAAACTGAAGATAGAATATTTATTGCTATAAATAATATGCCAAGAAGGACGATCGTAATTTTACTCAGTCGACCCGCGCTTTCGATCCTTTCGTTCTTCTTTTTCATTATCCAATTCATTTTAGAGAGCTTTCCGCCAATCAACAATTACGGCATTAGCTATCAATGCAACGACAATAATAGAACCGAAAAAAATCAAGTCCCTTGCATCAATTACACCTCTTTGAATAGACTGAAAATGGGGTAAAAATCCGAAATTGCTAACAATTTGCACTACGTCAGTGGGAGCCCAAGCTGATACAAAGTCAAGTACCACGGGCGAACCAGCGAGGGTAAAGATAAAACAGACTGAGGTGGTGACCACAAAAGCGATCACTTGGTTTTTGGTTGTCGCCGATATCATGGACCCTATCGCCAGATAGGCACCGGCCATTAGAAGACTGCCAATATAACATGCTAAAATAACCCCATTATCTGGATTACCCAAATAATTGACGGTGAGCCAAAAAGGAAATGTAAGAATGAGGGCTGTCGCACTAAATACCCAGGCGGCTAGAAATTTCCCCACTACAGCCTCGACCATTGAAATTGGTAATGTTAAAAATAACTCAATGGTACCTAGCTTTCGTTCTTCAGCCCAAAGACGCATAGATAGTGCTGGAATTAATATTAGATAAAGCCAGGGATGAAATTCAAAAAATGGTAATAGGTCAGCCTGATCGCGGCTTAGAAAGCCACCCATAAAAAAAGTTAATAAACCAGCTAATATGAGGAAAATAACAATAAATATGTAGGCGAGAGGCGTTAAGAAATAACCCAAAAATTCCCGCTGAAAAATTAATCCAATATTACGCATTTTTTGTCACCTTGCGGAATACTTCATCGAGATCGCCAGAACCAGACCGAGCTTTGAGCTCACTCGGAGAACCGTCCGCAACCACGGTTCCTTCCGCTATAATCATTGCTCGGGTGCACACCGCATCTACTTCCTCCAGAATATGAGTCGAAATAACGATGCATTTTTCAGAAGCCATATCACGTATCAGTTCGCGCACTACTTGCTTTTGGTTAGGATCAAGGCCATCGGTCGGCTCGTCGAGAATCAACACTTTTGGGCCGTGTAGGAGCGCTTGAGCAAGACCGACTCGCCTTTTATATCCTTTGGATAATGTATCAATTGGTTGTTCTGAAACCTCTTCGATTCGGGTAATTTCGATCGCATGGCCCACTCTTTTTTTACGTTGCAAGCCATCGAACCCTCTAATTCCAGCAATAAAGTTGAGGAAACTTATCGGAGTCATGTCTGGGTAAGCAGGAGCACCCTCGGGCAAATAACCCAAGGATTTCTTCACAAGTAGAGGTTGTTTAACTGCGTCGTATCCCATTACAGCAGCTGAGCCTCCACTGGGTGTCAGGAAACCCACAATCATTTTCATTGTTGTCGACTTACCTGCTCCGTTCGGCCCTAAAAAACCCAACACTTCACCTGTTTTTGCGGTAAAACTTACGTTGTTAACGACGGTTCGAGGGCCAAACCGTTTGGTAAGGCCATTTAATGATAAAGCTTCAATCATCACAAAATTGGACTATTAGTTGATATTATTTGATGGCCAGATTTAAGCTTTTTTAATTTTAAATCAACCCTTGTCTCTATTTTTGAGCATCTTTTCCCATTGGCTCACTCAGTGTAGAACAAAATAATACGTCATTAACGTAGACTAAACATGTCTAGCCCACTCCCCTTGGAAGGTGTTCGAATCTTTGATTTAACCAGAATTTTAGCAGGACCTAGATGCACATAACTCTTTGGGATTCTTGGTGCAGATATCATTAAAGTGGGTGGTTTGGCTAAAATAGGTCTCGGATATGAGGTGAGCTCTAAATTTCCGAGTTTAGTTTATTGTTCTATCACTGGCTTTGGAGAGAACGGTCCCTATTCTACTCGGGATGGATACGACTTTCTTGCTCAGGGTTTGGGCGGGATTATGAGTATTACATGTCAACCGGATGGAGAACTGACGAAGACAGGAGTCGGAATTGCGGATGTAATGACTGGAATGTATGCGTCCACATCGATTTTATTAGCTTTACGACATCGGGATTTGTATGGGGCGGGCCAATATATTGATGTAAGCTTGCTAGATACCCAAGTGTCGTGGTTAATTAATGAAGGTACTAATTGTCTTATCTCGGGAAGAGTTCCAACTAGGCTAGGAAACCAACACCCAAACATAGTGCCATACAAAGTGTTTGCAACATTAGATGGGCATGTGATTTTAGCAATCGGTAATGATCGCCAATTTCGAGATTGGTGTGACTTTGCAGGGGCGGTAGCACTCAAAACAGATCCTCGATTTATGTCGGCGAAACGAAGTCAAGAATGATTGGAGGAGTTGGTTTTGCTCAAAGTGCCATACAGTCCTGTGAACGATATAAAGCAGATTTTTTGCTGATCAAGTAATATCCGACTTCCGTAAAAGTCATCAAAAGCATATCGAGTGGAAATTGGAGGTGCTGTATCGACAAATTAAATTGGACGATCTTCACACTTCGCCATATAACATTTTTAGCCATCAAAATAAGGACATAGTTCGATTAAGTCCGGAGGAACTGAAGACGATGATGGCAGCTAAAGAGGCTTTAAATGAAACCAATACTTTAGTTTCTTTGGGAAGCGATGACAAATAAGATTGTCTCCTTCGGAGTTCTTTGAGTAGACATAATTTCAAGGATATTAAAGGCATCCATTCTATTTAAAACGGTCGTTAGGTCTATTGTTAAGAACTCAATTGTTGGGTAGTGAAAAGTTTTTTGAGATATTGTGTTTATTGGTGGTTAGCAATGCAACAACATCAAAAACCCTTGCGAAGAGGATGGACTACAGGCGCATGTGCCACTGCGGCATCTAAGGCAGCGTTTACCGCATTATTAGCCGGACACTTTCCGGACCCAGTTACTATAACATTGCCGAGAGGAAAGCGTACATCATTTTCCTTGGGTCATGAGTGTCTAGAAAGTGGCAGAGCCACCGCGGGTATTGTTAAAGATGCTGGGGATGATCCAGACGTAACTCATGGTGTGTTAGTTCTAGCATCCGTAATTTTCGGAAAAGCGAAGACTGGTGTAATTTTTAAGGCGGGAGCTGGAGTTGGTACCGTAACTAAACCCGGTTTGCCTTTGGCAGTGGGTGAACCTGCTATCAATCCTTCACCGAGACAAATGATGATATCTGCTATTTCAGAAGTAGCATCTGTTTATGGGGTCAAAACCGATATAGAAATTGAAATTTCTGTTCCCGGGGGAGAGAAAATAGCTGCTAAAACTTGGAATCCTCGTCTAGGTATAGTAGGGGGGTTATCTATCTTGGGAACAACCGGTGTTGTTGTCCCTTTTTCATGTGCGGCCTGGATTCATTCGATACATCGAGGAATCGATGTAGCTCAAGCAGCCCGAATTGAGCATATAGCAGCTTGTACCGGCACAACCTCAGAAGCTGCGGTACGTCGCCGTTATAATTTTCCACTAAGCAGTATGATCGATATGGGGGATTTCGTCGGGGGGATGCTAAAATATCTGAAGAATCACCCGCTTCCAAAGCTAACTATTGGAGGGGGTTTTGCCAAATTGGCCAAGCTAGCGCAGGGCAGATTGGATTTGCATTCGTCCCGCAGCCAAGTTGATTTTAATTGGCTGGCTGATTTAGCTATTTCCATCGGAGGCTCTGAGAATATGGGTAAAGAAATGCGTGCTGCTAATAGTGCGATGCAGATCTTGGAGATAACAAAAAGAAACAACGTTCCATTGGCTGATGCTGTTGCTCTAAAAGCCCGTGAAACTGCTCTTTCAGTACTTGCAGGCAGCCCCATCTGTATTGAGGTTTTAATTTTCGATAGAAACGGTGAGTTAATAGGCATATCACATGGCTGGTGATAGAGTACTCATTCTTGGCGGAACGGTTGAAGCGGTAGAAAGTGCCAATCTTTTGCACCAGATAAAAGAAATGGATATTATATATTCATTAGCCGGAATTACGCGGTCTCCAAATTTACCATTTGGTCGCCTTCAGTTAGGAGGTTTTGGCGGAATAGACGGCTTAGTC
>CAZADS010000107.1:0-16564 GCA_964483985.1 uncultured Thalassobaculaceae bacterium | reverse complement strand
CATTCTACTGGTTGTGGGATGGCTGGTTCTGGCGAGGGATATGCCAAGCTACAACGAGTGCTCTGGGGTGTTGCTCTACATCCCAACTTTGCTGGTATAGTGATGGTTGGACTTGGTTGTGAGGTCAATCAAATAGACTTTCTTTTAGAAGCATATGGTTTGGAACGGGGAGCTGGATTTCAAACAATGACATTGCAAGACACTGGTGGGACAAGGAAAACGGTTGATCATGGTCTCGGATTAATTAAAGATATGCTCCCAGAAGCAAACAAGGTTGAACGCCAAACGGTTCCTGCAAGTGAACTAACACTGGCTCTTCAGTGTGGTGGATCGGATGCTTATTCTGGAATGACCGCTAATCCGGCTTTGGGGGCTGCGGCCACCTTGTTAGTCAGGCACGGCGGCACGGCAGTTTTAGCAGAAACTCCAGAGATTTATGGTGCTGAACATTTACTTACTAGACGGGCTGTTAGCCGAGAAATCGGAGAAAAATTGGTGGAGAGAATTAAATGGTGGGAGGATTATTGCAAGCGTAATGGAGGGGAAATGAACAATAATCCGTCTCCCGGAAATAAGGCGGGGGGCCTATCCACCATTCTTGAAAAATCGTTAGGGGCCGCTGCGAAGGGCGGTGTCACAAATTTGTGTGGGGTTTATAATTACGGAGAAAGGATTGACGCTAAAGGTTTTGTATTTATGGATAGTCCAGGATACGACCCTTGTTCAATTACTGGCCAAGTAGCCAGTGGTTCGAACGTTGTAGCGTTTACCACAGGGCGTGGTTCTTGTTATGGTTGTAAACCGGCCCCATCCCTAAAAATTGCGACCAATTCAAACATGTTCCGCCGTATGGAAGAAGATATGGATATAAATTGTGGAGAGGTTATGGACGAGAATCTTTCTATAGATGCGATGGGAGAGCGTATTTTTGAGAAGATCATCCGCACTGCATCGGGTGAACTCACAAAAAGCGAAGAACTTGGCATAGGAGATAATGAATTTATTCCGTGGCAAATAGGGGCGACGATGTGATGATCGGATATGTTGATAGCCCAGTAATTAAGGAATTAGGCCCCGTGGTTTGCAAAATGGGTGTGATAAAAAGTATATAGTTTCATATTAATGAAAAAGGGCTCTAAGAGGAGGTTCTGGCATTCCAGTGATCTTGGTAACGGGCCAACCGTAGTGGCGAGTAAACAATGAGAAACGGACAGTGTCAGAAACAAAGGAAAATCAACTAACGTCGGAAATTGACGGTTTTAGGAAAACAGAAAGCCTGCCTGATGGATCGTGTGACTGTCAGGTGCAGTTATTCAACGTCCCAGAAAATTCCGAGGCAGACAAAAATCTACCACCTGAGTTCGAAAATTGGACGATATCTAATTACCTAGAAACTCGAAAAAATTTTGGGACTGAACGAGCTGTCCTTGTTCATCTACCTCAGTATGGAGATGATTTATCTTGTTTGCTTCAAAATATATATGATTTCCAAAAGTCGGCCGATACAGGGGAAACAAAGAATTCGAAGGGTATTGCAGGAATAGGGGAGGATGTATTAGACGAGGAACTTGAATATTGGGGCTCGTGTGGGATTGTTGGGGCTCAATTCTGTATGCTTACTGGGATGGGGTCGTTGGATTGGAATGCGATAGAACGGCTAGCCTGGCGAATTCATGACTTCAGTTGGCATGTTGAACTGACGATAGAAGGGGCTGACCTTCATGAAGTAGAACAACGGTTATCTAGTTGGCCAAACCGTATCGTAATTAATCATATAGGTAGATTTTTGCGAACAAAATCTCTCAGTCAGCGTGGATTTAAATCCTTAACCCGGTTGATAGACCGAGATAAAGCCTGGGTTAAGTTATCAGCTCCGTATGAGAGTTCCGCCCAACGGCGTCTTGATGACCCAGATGTTTCTACGATCGCACGGGCTCTTGTCGATTGGGCTCCAGAGCGTATGGTGTGGGGATCGAATTGGCCATTTTATAATAAATTAAATTTTCCTCCAAGCGATGCAGTGTTGTTTGATATGCTGACACATTGGGTTCCCGAGGAATCTCGTCGAGATAGAATTTTGGTAGCTAATCCCATTGAACTATATGGTTTTGATGAGTTGGCTAAAGATTAGATGAATAACTATACAATAGTTTGAGGACGGATATTTTTGCTAAGCGAAACATTAAATCAACGATGGATCTCGGAGAAAGTCGAAATCGCAACCACCATCAGCCTGAAGTACTGTATCGTAGTATAATTTTTTGTAGCCGCGGGGATGTATAGGTGAAGTGCGTTTTGGCAAAAGTTTGCGTCGTTTGTTTAGCTCAGCTTCATCTACCAATAAGTCTAGTTTTCGGTTTTGGACACTGATTCTTATTCTATCTCCAGTCTTGACCAATGCAAGTGGTCCCCCAATTGCCGCTTCTGGGGTGACATGGAGTACGATAGTCCCATATGCAGTTCCGCTCATACGGGCATCAGATATTCGAACCATATCCGTTATACCGGCTCGAGCTAATTTTTTAGGTATTGGCAGATAGCCAGCTTCTGGCATCGCGGCTAAGCTTTTAGGTCCGGCATTCTGCAGGACTAAAATATCACTGGCTTTGACATCTAGGTCTGGTCTGTCAATTCGTAAAGCTAAATCTTCTAGGGAAGAAAAAACGAGCGCTCGACCTTCAGATTCGAAAAGGTCTGGATTGGCTGCTGATCTTTTAAGAATGGCTCCGTTTGGGGCAAGGGAACCAAAAAGAGATACTAATCCTCCCATTGGTTGAATAGGGTTTTTAATAGAACGAACCACCTCGCGGTCCACATATTTGGTTTCACCCTTTAAACGTTCACCAAGTGTAGCACCAGTTACCGTCAAACAATCTATATGCAATAGCGATTTTAATTCTCTGAGCACAACCCCTAGGCCGCCGGCTTTAAATAAGTCTTCCATATAGTGGTCACCTGTCGGTTTTAGATCAATTAGAACAGGTGTTTCATCGGATAATTTATTAACTAGATCTAAAGGGATTGGTATGCCAAGCCGTCCTGCTATGGCCGTCAAATGAATGATAGCATTAGTTGATCCGCCTATAGCAAGTAGAACCCTAAGGGCATTTGACACAGATTTTTTGGTTATAATTTTTGATGGAATCAATAGTTCAGATGTCGGTTTTATCGCCAATATAACGGCTTGGTGCCCTGTCGCTTCGGCTGCCCGAAGTCTATCGGCGTGGACGGCGGGGATTGCTGCTGTCCCCGGTAGCGCCATTCCCAATGTTTCTGTAATACATGCCATAGTGCTGGCAGTTCCCATCACAGCGCAAGTCCCAGAGGTCGTGACCAAACGAGATTCAATTAGATCGATCCCCTTTTTATCAATTTCGTCTGCTCTAAATTTAGCCCAAAATCTCCGACAATCGGTGCATGCGCCTAATCGCTCTCCTTCAGAGTGTCCAGTTAATTGTGGGCCCGTAATCAAAGAAATTATTGGAATAGGAGCATTTGCTGCGCCCATAAGCTGTGCCGGGAGCGTTTTATCACATCCGCCGATCAGCACTGCCCCATCCATAGGTTGCGCGTGGACCATTTCCTCCGTGTCCATGCTCATCAGATTTCGATACATCATTGAGGTTGGACTCAGAAATGTTTCTCCCAGAGAAATCGTAGGGAAAACCATTGGCAAACCCCCGGCAGCAAGTACCCCTCGTTTTACTGCTTCTACTAATTCGGGTACATGTCTATGGCAATTATTGAATCCACTACTTGTATCTCCAATTCCGATAACGGGTTTACTAAGAATTTCTTTCCCATATCCCATGGATGCCGCATTTGCTCGTCTTAGATATAGGCTAAAATCCATGTCGCCATAGTTGGTGAGACCTTTTGCTAGTCCATGTTTTTGCGTCGCCATTTGCCGTCCCTCTGAAATGTAGGGATTGAGAAGTTTCCCGCAAGCAAGGTAATACAAGTTATCTTTTTTTTTTAGTAATAATTCCTTGATCTGAACTATCTGGCAGGATAGTTGAGATTTTTGTCTTGTTTTAGTATTTTTCCTTTAAGAAACCTGGGTCTTTAGCCGCGGCATATACGGCTTCAATTTCTATACGATGGAAGAGAACAGCTTGTGGACCATCTATCGGTCCGAAATATCGGCCAATATCTTGGCACAATTTAAAAAACCCCGGAGCCGGAATACCGTTTCTCACTCTTGATATAGCAATGGAACCTAACAAAGGTCGTCCAGCATAGTGGTCTTTTCTTATTAGCCGTTCAAGCTCCAATGTTAGCGAGTGTATACTTAATGGGGTTGGAGTTTTTGCAATTTTTGCAAGGTCACGATAGGTAATTACTTCTCTGTTCCATGCGGCAGTTAGCAAGGCCTGTATTATATGTTTTTTCCAGCTGCTCATCTTTTCCGGTGCTCTTAATAACGGGACGTATGATTTACAAAGATCCATGCTATCATCAATTTGGTTGACCTACAGATTCAATATATTTGGGTGTAAAAATGATTATTTTTCGCTCTGCTATTTTTAATATGCTGCTGATCTTTTTGACACTATGTTTAGGGTTTTTAGGTTTGCCGTTGCTTGCTGGTCCGAGAGTTTGGACATGTTATTTACGTGATTTTTGGATTTATTTAATAATCCGTATATTAAAAATCGTTGTGGGTTTAGAACATAAAATCGAAGGCTTGGAAAATATACCTGATGGAGCATATATAGTTGCTTCTAAACATCAATCTGCTTGGGAGACGTTGGCGCTCCATACAATATTTCCAGATCTCTCTATTGTATTGAAGCGTGAACTTCTTAAGTTGCCGCTTTTGGGGCTCTTTATCATGAAAGTTGGAATGGTCCCTATCGATCGCGGTGGAGGGCGTAAAGCTCTTAAATCTATGATAAATGCAGCTAAATCTTTCTCCCAAGCGGGTAGGCCAGTGCTTATTTTCCCTCAAGGGACCCGCGCCGCACCGGGAGAAAAGTTAGAATATCACACGGGCGTTTTTGCTCTTTACCGTGCAATTGATATTCCCCTTGTACCAGTAGCATTAAATTCCGGATCTTTTTGGTCACGACAGGCTTTTATAAAGCGCCAAGGTATAATCACTGTTAAAATATTGCCTGCGATTTCTCCAGGGTTAGATCGCAGACTATTTATGGAGGAGTTAGAGAAAACACTCGAGACTGCCACAAAGGAGTTAGAATCTAATATAATTTGGAATTAATATCTTTATTTTACTGTCATTTTTAAAATCTGGATGTTCTGTAACATCTCTTTATCGGTTACTATTTTTCTTAGTCTCCTCCAAATTTCTCTTCGGACCATCTGGATCCCTTTATATCCTGATAATTGATCAGGAGTGAGACTGCTAAGATAAATGTTAACAGCGTCTCTTATGCGTGGTTCAAGAGGTGTGACTTTTGACTTAGCTTCCTCACCGGATAGTTCAAGAACTAATGTAAGCAATAAAAAAATTGGCTTCCGTCTTTTCGATTGCAGATTTATTACGAATTCATCCATGGGATAATTGACTATAGGGCTTGAGGACTTGAAAAACGGTTTGGGCGGAACATCCAATAGGGGTTTATCATTGTTGGCGGAGTTTTTTTCTCTTTCAGATTGGATTTCCTTTCCAAGCCCTGGAATTAAACCGAAAAAGAAAGCACCTGCTCCTGCGCCAATAAGCAATACCAGGGGCAAAATAAAAATAATTAATAATTTTTTCATTTTGCTATCTTATCATGACTCTAACGAAAACAAATACTTAGTATTCGGGTTATGTATTCAACGTTCAAAGAAGATTAACTCATTTATTACAGATGAATTCTTTTAGAATGATTAGAAAATTATCCTAAATAGACCGGAAGTCTAACGGCATATTGCATAGCCATGCATTCCTCTTGGATTAGCTGCTGCCTTAATTAGTTCTCCATCTAAACAAGCGGCACTAAGTCTGCCCTCTGACCAATCGTCTCCTACCTCAATTTTATGACCGCGATCTTGCAGATTATCGATGGTAGATTTAGAAAAACGTCCTTCTAATACCGCTTTTTTGGATTCAAATCCACGAGGCCAGAATGAACTTGGTAAGTGTTCAGTATGAAATGCTGGGCAGTCTATGGCTTCTTGAAGATTCATCCCGTGGTTGGTGTGGTGGAGAAACAATAGCGTTGACCATTGATCTTGTTGATCCCCTCCCGGAGTTCCAAAAACCATATAGGGTTCGCCATTCCGAAGGGCTAGAGATGGTGACAGTGTCGTTCTTGGTCGTTTTTTCGGGGCCAGTGATGATGGTGAATTAGGATCAAGCCAAAACATTTGGCCTCGATTCCCCAGGCAGAACCCTAGAGTCGGTATAATCGGTGAACTTTGTAACCAACCACCGCTGGGCGTGCATGAAATCATATTCCCATATTTATCAATCACATCGATGTGAACTGTATCCCCAGCGACAACACCTGATTTTGCGACTGTGGGCTCCCCAATTCCCATTGATACATCACTAGCAGAGATAATTTTTGAGCGATCTTCCATTGCTTTGCTGATGGATCCATATTTTCCTTTAATAAACCCAGGCCTAAAATCTCCTGACGCTGTTTGTTCGACTTGGTTCCGGCGATTTGAGTTATAGTCCCGACTTAACAACTCCTTCATTGGAACCTCGATAAAATCAGGATCACCGTAGTAAGCTTCTCGGTCTGCAAACGCTAGCTTGAAGGATTCAATCATTGTATGAACGAATTCAGGCTCGGTAGGGTGCATTTGATCAATATTCATACCATCAAGAATTGCCAGCTGCTGGAGTAAAACTGGACCTTGGCTCCACGCACCACATTTACAAACAGTGAAATTGTTATAATCGTAGGTTACAGGACTTTCATAGGTTGATTGCCAGCTAGCAAGGTCCTGTCCCGTAAGCAGACCTCTGTGTCGCCTTCCTGAGACATCCATAATATCGGCAGTTCTAAAAAACGCATCGATGTTTTCTGCTATCCAGCCTTCATACCAGATTTTCCGAGCGCGATTTATACGAATTTCACGGCTACCTCCGCCAGCCTCTGCTTCATTTACTAATTTTGTATAGGTGCTAGCTAATTCATAGTTTGAAAAAAGAGTTCCGGTTTTAGGGGCGTTTCCATGCGGTAGATAAATCTCGGCAGAAGTATGCCATTCGTTAGCAAACAATTCCTTTACAGCCTCAATTGTCACGGCCATTCTTGGTGCTACCGGATATCCATGGCGCGCATAATTAATTGCGGGCTGAAGCACTTGTGGAAGTGTCATGGTCCCATAGTCCCGTAGCAAGGTCATCCAACCGTCGAACGCCCCAGGAACCACGGCGCAAAGTAAACCGCTACCAGGAATTAAATCGAGACCAAGTTCTGCAAATTTTTCTAATGAAGCTGCTGCTGGGCTCGATCCTTGACCGCATATCACTTGGGGTAAGTCATTTCCTTCCGCGTGAAAAATTGCCGGCATATCACCACCTGGGCCATTAAGATGAGGTTCCACCACTTGAAGAACGAATCCGGTGGCAACGGCGGCATCAAATGCGTTACCCCCTTGTTCTAAGATTGCCATGCCGGTTGCGGTTCCCATCCAGTGGGTGCTGGTTACCGCTCCAAAGGTGCCAAGAAGTTCTGGACGTGTAGTAAAAATTTGCTTGCTCACAGTTGTTAGCTATCGAATTACCATGGTGACTATTGGGATTGAACAGATTTCTTGCTCTGTCTTCTAGTTAAAATTTAGTTCTTTGGGAGTCCAACCTTGATATTAACTTTAAATACCCTTATAAATTAATGGAGATTTAAAACGAATCTGGCCTGAATTTTGCTTAAGATATTGAAGCAATTAATTTGGGTTGCTGCAGAAGCAGAGGTAGGGTTATGCCTAATGGGCTAGGTGCGTTAAGCATACTCGGCGGAGCCGTTGACCAGCAAAGCGGTCCGGTCATCTCGGCGTTGGCAAAATTCAAGCAAGTTCGCCAACGCGAGACAGAGTTGCGTCAGACTTTCTTTAATAGCAAAAATGTACAGAGTGATATTAACTATTTTAAAAAAAATGTTTCCAAATTATCTGATGTTGGAGATTTAGTTGAAGACCGCCGAATTTTAGGGTTGATTCTTTCTGCTTTTGATCTTGAAGAAGAAATCAATAGTGGTGGGAAGATCAAAGCTATCCTTAAAAGCGATCCTTCCGACGTGAACTCCTTCGCTAATCGATTGAATGATCCCCGATTTGGTCAGTTAGCGAGGTTTATAAACCTATCGCAGGAAGGACTAAAAAACCTAAATACAGCTAGCACCCAACAGGCGCTTATTGATAAATATTTGATCAACGAGTTTGAAAAGGACGTCGGAAAAGAAAACTCAGCCGTGCGAGAAGCCTTCTTCTTTCTTCGTAAAATAAATTCTATTGGCAGTACCGTTGAGATCTTGCAGGATTTGCCTTTACGATCAATCATCACCAGTGGATTACAACTTCCTCCGGGTATCGCGCGGCAATCAGTGGAGAAACAGATCTCTCTGATAGAGACAAAATTTAATGTTAATAAAGCCTCTGTGAACGGTACCGATTTACCCGTTTCTCAGAAACGCGAGAACATACTCAAAGACGACGCTGCTAAAGTCGAAAAGACAACGGCAATAGTCAAAAAGGCGGATCAAACGTTGTCTGCTATCAGACTTCGTATCAAAGATGTGCGTGATCAATTAAGCAGATTTTCGAACGTCACAAGCGCAGTAGGTATTAATGCTGCCGAAATTCCGGTTCAAAGAGCAGCTATGCCAACCTTGATTCGGCAATCGGGGTTAATTTCCGCAGCTAACGATGCTCTAGCGAAGATCAACCCTATTATGGATCAATTAAAGAAAACACTAACTGATATAATATCTACGGTGAGTACTGAATCGGTTGTTAATGGTCCGTCTGTAGCTGAATTGGTAAATGAATTTATTTCCAAAGCCGATAAAATTTTGGGAAATGTTGGGCTGGTAAACGGCGCCAGCTACACTGATACAAACACCAATTTAAAGCAAAATTTACTGCGCCCGAGTGGCGATAGTGAATTAGGAATCACTTCTATATCAAATAACGAAGTTTCTACTGTGATTGATTCTAAAAATTCTGCAACTACTACAAAAGCATTTGATCTTTCTAACTTTTTGAGTCGGATACAGGCAGCCAAAAATAGTGTTGCCTCTACTACTGAATCTAACGCTGTTGCTAATATAGGCGCTGCCCGAGCCGCATTTGACTTGGCCAAATTGGATTTCGACAAGGCTTTTGTACAAATGTTGGTCAATAAAGGGTCGTTTGACCAACTTGGATCTCCTTCATTTGATTCGGAGACCGCCACCGATAACGGTATAACCTTTGCTTATAAGTTAGCAACTCAGAACTTGGCGAAAGCTATCTCGGCTGTAGATGATTCTGTCTCGCGAGCGACAACGGTTGAAGAACTCTTAGATACAATGCTTCAGCAAACTAAGTTGATACAGACCACGACGGGTGATTTGACCGCGATTCAAACGACCTATTCTGAAGCAGCAGCTTCCCTAATAACAACGATTAATACGTCTGGGTCTGTCAAAGTAGAAAATTCGGGTGCGCTTGGATCTAATCCTTTCACCTCTACCGAAGATAGCGTTTCCGTAACAGTGATTCATGCAAACCACGGATTGCAAGCAGGCGATTCAGTAACTTTTTCGGGTGTGGAGGATTTGGGTGGTCTTGATCTTAATACAAGTTTCACAATTGCATCCGTGAATGACGCAAATTCCTATGTAATTAGCGCGAATTCAGCGGCAACTAGTTCGGTTTCCGGTGGCGGCGGATCGGCAGCAGAATTCGCAAGCAACAGTAAGGTCGACTTTGATAATTTATTAACGATTGGTGCTAAGAAATATGATGTAATTAGTAATACGGGGTCGCTAGCAAATAATCCCTTTACTACATTTGAAGGCAGCGCTGCAGTTTCAGTGTCGCACGCGGCTCATGGTCTTAACGTCGATGATTTTATCACTTTTAGCGGCAGTGAAGCGGTGGGCGGATTGGGTCTTTCTGGTGAGTTCAAAATTACTTCTATCACCAATGCGAATTCCTACGTCATTACTGCTGGTTCGTCGGCTAGTAGCTCGGCTTCCGGTGGGGGCTCATCGGTTACTTATCAATCAGGTAGAAGAGTACAAATAGATGGCGGCAATCTTAGTAATACAATTGCTTCCGCTATAACGGCGTCACTCACAACCGGCAATGCCGCAACTATAGCCTCATCTATTGAAAATACATTTAAACCTGCAATCGAAACTGTTCACCAAAATATAAATCGACAACAGTACACCATAAATTTCTTAGCGAATGTGGCGGATCCTCAGGGGCGTATTGATGGAGCAGTGAGGGATCTCGCAACTGAACTCAATGCCTTGGTTCTTGAGGCTGACGTGGACGGACAGAATTTGATTGGGCTGGGCGCGCGGGATATCCGTGTTAGTCTTGGTTCCGTCGGAACGGGTTTGCGCATTTCAGGATATTCCAACTTTACTAATTTGTTTGACGAGCCATTATCGCGTTATTCTATTAAGGTTCTAAATGGCGCAACATTGGCAAATCGAATGTCCTTATTAAACGACGTTTTGTTTTCGGTGGGCAGCGTGGGTAGCAAGGTGAAATCTCAAAAAGTGGCATTAGATATCCAAAGCCAGATTTTAAAGTCAGCAAATGGCGGGGGGGATCCACTAGAGTCTGTATTTCTTAAACCAACCAAAAACACTGATTACGCAATTAAATTCATCGAGAAATATTTGCTAACAAAAGACGCTACAGCTCAAGGAGTGACGTTTGGTTCGACGAATGCAAATGCACTACTTTTACCATTGATCGCTCAAATTTCGCCCCAAACGGGTATTAATATTAATCTTCTCTCATGAGAACATCGTTTTAATTAAATGGGGATAATTTTTTTAAGTTTAAGTAAGGGGACTACGTTCCAGAAATCAGCGGAGCGGTTAACCGACGCAAAGCTGCTATAATACTTAGAGCCGTTATTTTCCCTGTCCGGGGATTTTGGGCTGAGGGAATATTTTCAATGGTCATTGTGAAACGGGCACTATCTGCCTCGACTAAAATCGTATGAATATTGCGATTGATCTTCGGATCTGCCCAAATTTCAAGCAATGTTTTATCGGCGCCAATTCCGGCTAAACTCAAAGCGGCTGCTACATTAACGTTTGCCGGAAATCCGAGGGCACCTTCTCTTGCGGTGCCGCTAAAAATGAGTTTTGGTTGTTCAAGGTTTTGAATCGATATCTTGTGTTCTAATAAATATGGAGCTCCCTCTAACCCTCTGGGAGGCTTTCGTGTTTTGAGAGTAACAGTTTTTATTTCACCTTCAGCTGCAGCCCGTACAGCGTCCAGTCCGATAAGAGCTCCAGTCGGTACAATAATCTGAGCGCCAGTGATGGTTGCTCTATCAACAAGATCAATGCGCGATAATAGTGCCCCAACACTAGCGGGCAATAAAATTTTCCCAGACTCGATAGCAGGTTCTGCAATTTCTGAAAAAACTCTCGCTGGGGCACATTCTACTATAATATCCGCAATATCTGATAATCTTCGCAGCGGCGTGATGGCCGGGACCGAAGAAAAATTTTTTACCTTTTCCAAAGCTTTATTTTGGTCATTTGCAGATACACCGGACAAAACGAGGCCGCTAATAGTTTGGTTATCAATAGCCTTTGCCACTTGTAAGCCTATAGTTCCGAGTCCGGCAATAGCGATTTTTAGATGTCGCATAATGAAAATCCATTCATAATTTTCTAGCGTAGACGTACTAATACAAGTTTGGATAATAGTCTCACTTGGCGCAGGCGTTTACCAAGTATACATTAAATATTATGAAAAAGTTTTTTCAAGTAATTGCGGTCGTATGTTTTATTGGATTAATTTACGCAACTCACCCTGTAATTGGTGGAACGCTTAAATGCTTCAATATAAAAGTCGTTGTTCCGTATGGGGTCGGAAGCGCTACCGATATGGTGATGCGAGCTTATACAGAGACGATAAATCGAAAAACCTCTGGACCCCTTTTAAAAGTTGTAAATTCAACCAAAAAATTTACCTACGAAAGAATCATAAAATCCACTCCTGATGGATGTATGTTGATAGCAACCACTCCTGAAATAATTGCAAATTTCCTTTTGGATAATACTAGTCCTCAGTGGTCGGACTTACAGCCTATTGTAATGTTAACTCGTTCTCCGTTGGTTGTTGTTGCACGCAGCAATTTAAAAGATGCAAATTTGCCAAATATTTTAGAGCAAGCCAGTTCGGATCCTAATGCGATAGCTATCGGTGAAACTATAGGTTCGCTCCAGAAAATGTACATTATGTGGTTAGAAAATGCTGCTAGAGCACGATTTAGGATAGTTAGCTATGATACCGGAAGGGAGAATTTGATTGCAATTTTGGCAAATCAACTCGATATCGGTTTACTGTCAGTTACAGCAGCAAAAAGACGGGTTGATCAAAAAGAGCTTCAGGCTTTAGCTATTACATCTGAAGCTCGCACACCCAACTTATCTGGAGTAGCGACCCTGAAAGAGCAAGGCATTGGAGCAATCTTTGGAGTGGACCGAGGTATAATGGCGCCGCCATCAACCCCTTTGGAAATTGTAGGTGAGATTTCGAACTGGTTTAAAAAAGCGTCAGAAGATACTGAGTTAGCAGCACGGCTAGAAAAATTAGGGACGCAGATTATGTTTTTGGAAACAGAGGCATATACCCTTTATCTAGAAAACTTAACAGCGGATTGGAATGAAATGATTAACCATTCCACGAAAAGCAATAATTTGACGAAGTGAATTGGTCATCGTGTGTATTACGCGCGGAAGAGATAAAACGACATTTCATCAAGTAATATGAAAAAAGAAGGATAATTTACCCCGGGAGGACTATATCGTGGAATTTCAATATCCTTATCTTTTATTTCTCGGGGACGCACGAGACCAACTTGCAGCTAAAACTGCAAACGGAGTGCGAGTGTGGCGACCAGATTGGTGTTTAGGTCAGCTCAGGTTGCCGGGATGTAAAGCCAATTGTAACGTGCCCGATATGACAATAGAAGAGGCAGCCCAGGCTGGAGTTCGTACAATAATTCTTGGCGTGGCAAATCGTGGAGGCGTGATCCCGAATAGTTGGATAGCCGAACTTGTAAAAGCTTTAGCTTTAAATATGGATATCGCGAGTGGTTTGCATACTCGGATCGCTGAAATTCCAGAGCTTTCGTTGGCAGCAGAAAAAAGTGGTCGAAGTTTATTTGATGTGAGACATCCAACTCAAGAATTTGATGTGGGGAATGGTATTCAACGATCTGGAAAAAGATTGCTTACAGTTGGAACTGATGTTTCTGTAGGAAAAATGTTTACCTCACTCGCTATCGAACGTGAAATGCATAAAAGAGGAATGAAAGTTGATTTCAGGGCGACAGGTCAAACAGGAATATTTATAGCTGGATCAGGGGTATCGATAGATGCTGTTGTGGCTGACTTTATATCGGGTTCGGTAGAATGGCTGGCGCCGGAAAATGAACTTGATCATTGGGATATAATAGAGGGACAAGGATCCCTATTCAATGTTTCCTACGCTGGTGTAACATTGGGATTAATTCACGGCGCTCAACCTGATGCAATTGTTATGTGTCACGAAGCGGGACGACCTCATATGCGTAGCATGCCTCATTTCCCGATTGTAGGCATTAAAAAGTGTATTGAAGCTAACCTGGAAGCGGCAAGATTGACCAACGGAAACGTTCGCTGTGCCGGAATATCAATAAATACATCCGCACTTTCGGAGGCCGATGGACGCTCGTATTGTCGTCAAATTGCGGATGAAACTAATTTGCCAACAATAGATCCTATGCGCGATGGTGTAGCATCTATAGTTGATATTATTGAATGAGGGGTAAATGAAACCGGTAGTTAAAATTTATCGCGAATCCTGGCCGCTAGCGAATGCATTTAGAATTTCTCGCGGAAACAGAATAGTTTCCGAGGTTATTCTCGTGGAGATTTCAAAGGGTGGTTACGTTGGTCGCGGCGAATGTTTTCCATATGCTCACTATGGCGAAACGTTGGCCAGTGTAGAAAATCAAATCCACTCTTCTAGATTAAAGATAGAAAACGGTGCTACTCAATCGGATTTGTATTCTATTCTGCCCCCAGGAGCGGCTCGAAACGCAGTGGATTGCGCATTGTGGGATTTGGAAGCAAAAATAAAGGGGGAACGTGTTTGGGATATAGCCCAAATACCCAGCCCAAATCCAGTAACTACGGTTTTTACTCTTGGTGTTGACGAACCAAAAACAATGGGTGAAAAAGCTGCAGAAAATTACGAGCGTCCAAGTTTAAAACTCAAAATGATGGGAGATGGTTTAGATCTTGAGCGTGTTGAGTGTATTCATAGATCTGCTCCAGATGCCGCTTTAGTAGTTGACGCGAACGAAGGTTGGACAGTTGAACAGTATCAGGAATACGCACCCTATCTTCTGAAATCGGGTGTGAAAATGGTTGAGCAACCACTACCGGCATCGAAAGACTCGGACTTAGCGTTGGTTGATCGAATCATTCCAGTTTGTGCAGACGAAAGTTGCCATGACACAACAAGTTTGGATTCGTTAATCGGGAAATACGATTTTATCAATATTAAACTAGATAAGACAGGCGGCCTGTCGGAAGCTCTTCACCTATGTCAAACTGCCAAATCATATGGCTTCCGTATAATGGTCGGTTGTATGATTGGAACATCACTAGCTATGGCGCCAGCTATTTTGGTGGCTCAAAATGCGTCTGTTGTTGACCTCGATGGGCCACTTTTACTTGATGGTGATAGAAGTCCTGGTCTCGTATACCATGGTAGTACCATTGAACCGCCAATCGCACAATTATGGGGATAAAAAATATATAAAGTAATGTAAGGACATCCAGTCGAAGACAGGTTTTTGATACTAAGATTACTAATTAGCATTGACATTGGATTTTCTGGTTGATGTGCGATCATTTTAAAGCTTTTCGATAAAGCTTGTATAGACGGTGATATAGAGTAAGTTCCCGTCGATGAAAGGACTATAGGATGCTTCATACTCCATCTGAAACCAATGAGGTAATCGCAGAGATACGTCGATCTGTAGCGGCACTATGTGAAAAATTTCCGGGGGAATATTGGCGAGACAAAGATCGCGAACGAGCCTATCCGACAGAATTTGTTCAAGCACTCACTGAAGCTGGGTTTTTGGCCGTTCTGATCCCGGAAGAATATGGCGGAAGTGGTCTCCCTATTTCTGCTGCTGCTGCTGTGTTGGAAGAAATTCATAAATCGGGTTGCAACGGCGGGGCCTGTCACGCTCAAATGTATATAATGGGAACAGTTTTACGCCATGGAAATGTGAGTCAGAAAGAAGAATACCTGCCTAAAATTGCATCAGGTGAACTCAGATTGCAGGCATTTGGTGTTTCTGAACCCACTAGCGGGACCGATACGCTATCATTGCGCACGATGGCGGTAAAAAAAGGAAATGATCGATATGTGATCAATGGGCAAAAGATTTGGACGTCTCGAGCGGAACATTCAGATTTAATGCTATTATTAGCGCGAACTACTCCAAAAGAAGAGGTGAAGAAACGAACGGATGGTCTATCTGTATTTCTAGTAAATATGCGAGAATCTCTGGGCAGGGGAATGGAGATTAGGCCCATCCGAACCATGATAAACCATTCAACCACCGAAATTTTTTTCGATGAATTAGAAATTTCTGCTGATAGTCTAATTGGTGAAGAAGGAAAAGGTTTTCGTTACATTCTAGATGGTATGAATGCGGAGCGAATTCTCATCAGCCATGAATCACTAGGGGATGCTCGGTGGTTCTTAGAAAAGGCGGTTGATTACGCAAATGAACGCAAGGTTTTTGACCGCCCAATCGGTCAAAACCAAGGAATACAATTTCCAATCGCTAAGGCTTATGCAAACACTGAAGCTGCGGCATTGATGGCGGAAAGGGCAGCTGAGCTTTTCGAGGCGGGTAAACCGTGTGGCGCCGAATCCAATATGGCGAAGATGTTGGCAGCAGATGCTGCGTGGGAAGCGGGCGATACTTGCGTTCAAACGTTTGGTGGGTTTGCTTTTGCAGAGGAATATGACGTCGAACGGAAGTATAGAGAGGCTCGATTGTATCGTGTGGCACCTATTTCAACAAATTTAGTGTTAGCTTACGTTGCGGAACATGTACTTGGCTTGCCGCGCTCGTACTGAGGTTAAATCATGAAGAGACCGCTCGAGGGAATTTTGGTTGTCGCATTAGAGCAGGCGGTTGCCGCTCCTTATTGCACGAGTCGTTTGGCTGATTCGGGCGCTCGAGTTATCAAAATTGAACGTTCCGATGGTGATTTTGCTCGGGGTTATGACCATCAGGTTATGGGACAATCTGCATATTTTATTTGGCTCAATCGTGGGAAAGAAAGCCTAACTTTGGACATTAAACAGCCACGAGATGCGGAATTACTCGAACGAATTATAA
>CAZADS010000106.1:0-34129 GCA_964483985.1 uncultured Thalassobaculaceae bacterium | reverse complement strand
CCCGAAGTCAAAATCGGAATGGCGGCTACAATGGTCACTCCGAGGTTAGTCCATCACATCGGCGCAAAAGCAGCATTCGAGATGTTGGTGTTGGCGGAAAATATTTCAGCACAGGAGGCTTTAAAAAATGGGCTAATAAACAAAGTTGTACCAGACGACCGCACACTCGAGGAAGCGATTAAAATAGCCCAAGCCATTTCTTGCTTTGATCCAGTAGCCGTGCGTACAACGAAACGCCTTTTCGAAAAATCTAAGCAATTACCATTATCGCAGTCTTTAGAAGTTGCGGCTGAGGCTATGTTAGAATTAAGAGCTTTAAATCAAAAGTAAGTTTTAACCCAACGCAACTGAATAAAAGCATAGTTCCAGCTTCTTAATTCAAGCATACCACTTCCCCTGTTATAGCTGCTTTTCGGATTGCATCTAGAACTCGCATTTGCCTTACCCCATCTGAGTGCATCACACTGCGGTTGGGCAATCCCCGAACCGCTTTGGAAAATTCTTCAAACTGCCACACAAATTGCAAGGAAGGCCGAGCCATCTCACTTTCTTCACCCGGTTCTGGGCTAAGAATTAACTTGCCGTTTTCCCAGACCTCCAAGTTATTTTGGATCTGAACAACTGAACCATCGAATAGCAAACTTTTGCTGTCATAAATTGGATTTTGATTATAGGAAAGATGAATAAAAACAAGTTTATTATCCGAGTACTTTAAAATAATCATCGCCTCGTCATCGGCCTTCCAACCCGATTGGTATCTGGTCGATTCCACATGAACGCGGATGGGGTCCTTATTCCCCATAATCATCTGAACAAAATCCATAGAGTGGGTTGAAATAAGCGACAGCACCAAACCTGCCTCTCGATCTCGTTCTGACCACCATGGGGTTTGAGGACCATCCCAGAAACAACAAAAACATTCGTGTAAGGAACGCAATTTTCCAAACGACTCTAAGTTATCATGAACATAACGCACTGCTTTCGTATGACGCCGAGATTGCCCAACCGCTAGCAAACGATCATTGGTTCGAGCAGCCTCTCCCATCAACATTGCGCCCTTAGCATCGTCTGCCATCGGTTTTTCTACTAAAACATGACGCCCAGCGTTAAGCGCGGTAATACTGGCTTCTTCGTGCAAATGGTTTGGCAAACAAACAATTATTGCTTCAACTGAATCAATAGCTAGCGCTTCGTCGAGCGAAGTAAAAACCCTTGGCGCTTTATATTTTTTTGCGGCAGCTTCAGCTCTTGATAACTCAGTATCAATAACAGCCTCCAGCCGTCCGTATTTGGGACTCATGGAAATGGCTTCCAAGTGGGCATCACTTACTCGACCGCACCCGAGTAACGCGACACCCACTGGTTTTTGTACGTCCGTCAAATCACACCTCAATAAAGCAACTATCTATCGATCCTAAAAGAGAAACAATTAGTTAACATCTTTCTTTAATCTTCTTTATCTATAGCGTTATTCAAAACACAAATGACCCCTTTTCTCAATCGGAAAAATCTCGCAACAAATGACCTGGCCGTCCGCAGTCTTGAATATTTTTACCATAGTAATCTACAGTTCTAACACCATTGACCCAAACCCCGTGCAGACCGATAGCTGGAGTGTCAACCCGAGTAGCACCAGCTGGCAGATCCTGAACATGACGTTTTTCACCACGTCCAACAATAGTTGGATCAAAAAGCATTAGATCGGCCCAGGCACCCGTCACCAATCGGCCTCTGTTTTTTATTCTATATATATCAGCTGGCCTCGAAGTCAGCGCCTGAACAGCGTATTCAACGGACATATCTCCACGATCACGTGCCCAATGTCCCAGTAAGTGTAGGCCGAAGCCAGCGTCACAGAGGAACGATAAATGGGCTCCTGCATCCGAAAGAGTTATCGCTGCCGCTGGATGTTTCAACAAATCCACAACCCTGTCTTCGTCAACATTAAACAACTGGCATTCGAATTCTGCCTTGAGATCGTCAGCCAAACCAAAGTCGAGGAACCAATCCCATGGATCTTTTCCTTGGTCTTTAGCTAACTTTCCAACGATTTTCCCGACCAAGTCGTTATGTTGCCTCTTTCCAACAGAGCGAATCGTCATGTGATCCCAATTGTTGGAAGAAAATCGATTGGGAGCGCCGGTAGTTTTCATTTCATCTTTTAGCGACTGCCGGAAAGACGGGTCGGATAGGACTTTTCGATAATTTTCGCCTCCCTCCGCTTCTATCGCTGGCCTCCAATTGATCAAGGCTTCCATTGGGTAAGGGTGTTCAAGGGTAAATTCCATCCCGAGTGGGAAACATCCAACTTGTGACCACAATTCCCTTCCACGAGCACGGGCTGATTCAACTTCACCAATTTCCCGAAAAACTCGCTCCGGGTCACCAGGATCCACAAACATAGCAGCGATCATAACCGGACGACCATTATTGGCCGCTATATCTTCCAGCCATGGGACTGTTGTCTTCATACCCTTGGTTAGCATAAAGGCTCCCTTGCCTGCCTCACCAAGCGCCCCGGTCAACTCACGCATTTCGTATTCGTCCGCAAGCCGAGATGGCATTGGTATCCCTGCATGTCCATTATGCTGTTCCAGAGTAGACGTAGCTAAACCGCAAGCGCCAACCTCTAAAGCGTCAGAAAGAATTTTTTTCATCTGGGCAACTTCATCTGGTGTCGCCGCCCTATCAGAAGCTTCTTCGCCAAGAACCCACATCCGAATTGAAGAATGTCCACAAAATGCGGCAACGTTTGGAACAAAACCCCTTCGCTCTAATGAGTTCATATAATCTGAGAAAGTTACAAAATCCCAATCAATCCCCTCTGTCATTGCCTCTAGTGACATACCTTCTACATGCGTCAGGTTTTTAAGTGTGCGTTCCCTATGTTCAGGTTTACATGGAGCAATGGTGAAACCACAATTCCCAATAACGGTGGTTGTAACACCAAGGCGATTAGACGGGGTCGCGAACGGGTCCCAGGTAAGTTGCGCATCAAAATGTGTATGAAGATCAATTATGCCAGGAGCTAGTGTAAGCCCCTTCGCATCCACAGTTTCCTTAGAATCGCCAACACTTTTTCCATTACCTACTTCCGAAATTCGTCCTTTGGATACTGCCAATTCGCCCTCAAAGGCGGGCGAACCCGAACCATCAACGATTGTCGCATTTTTTATTACAAGATCATGCATAACCCTAACTCCCTATTGCAACCTTACTTCACTTTGCTACTACGCTAGCTGTGTCTTAAAAAATTGTACTGTTTGTTTAAAAGAGGATTCTGCCGCATATCTATCGTAGCTAGCCCGGTCCTCGCAGAAGAAACCGTGTCCAACATTGGGAAAGCATGTCATACTATAATGCTTTTTTCCTTCTGCCATTGCTTTTGCGATACGGCCCAGTTCGTCAGGTTGGATAGATTGATCTTCGGATCCGTACCAAAGTAGGATTGGAGATTGTATCTCACTAATACGATCAAGCAGCGTTTTCCGACCGGCCCCATCTTGCTCTGGGCCAATACCACCCCCGTAAAATGATGCTGCCCCTCTAAACCGAGAAGCGAGTTGAGCATTTGCCAAAAACGTAAAACGACCGCCCATACAAAACCCAGTCACCCCAGCCCTATTGGCATCTGCCTCAGACCGCCCAGACAACCAATCCAAACACCGTTCTGTTTGATGCATTACATTGTCATCATCCATGGCTTTAAGCTTACCAATCGCTCCTTCGAGATCATCGTAAGAGTATATTTCCCCGTCGTATATATCTGGCGTAATTGTCGCAAATCCCTCATCGGCAAAGCGCTGCGTTACGTTTTTAAAATGATCGTTTACTCCAAACGCCTCAATATAAACGACTATAGAAGCATGGGGACCCGGACCATCGGGTGCTCCATAATACGCTCGCAAACCTCCACCTACATCAACCCAGTCGCAACTTGCCGCCATTTCTGCTCTCCCATTTAAAACTAATTAGGCCCGTCAACCTAAGATCCATTGTACCACTGAGCCCATTCCTATATGCAAACTTTTTTACCCAGTCTTTCAAACACTCAATTAATTATCCATCACATCCAATATTTTTCCAAATGGATAAAAAGCAATACCATCTCCGTTACTCAACTCCATCGCAAACACCATAAATACTCTTTGGATAAATCTGCAAATTTTGAAACGATGAACAAAAATATCCCACCTACGTGATGATAAAACTTATCAATCCTAAACACTGACTTAATATCCTAACCAATAAACATGCTCCACGATACGTAAACTGCTACAATAATTTGAAATCCCGGATTAGAGGAACTCCAAGATGTTTGAAGGCTTTGAAAAAAGATATATTGATACTAACGAATGCGAAATTTTATTTCGAATCGGAGGATCCGGTCCACCTGTTTTACTTTTACATGGCTATCCACAAACCCATACAGAATGGCATAAAATAGCTCCCAGCTTAGCTGAAAAATATACCGTTGTTTGCCCAGACCTTCGAGGGTATGGGGACAGTGGAAAACCGCCTTCGACCGATTCCAATTTAGAAACTTATTGCAAACGTACAACGTCTGAAGATCAAATAATTATGATGAAAAGCTTAGGTTTTAATTCATTTCATTTAGTAGGACATGACAGAGGAGTCCGTGTTGGACTAAGGATGGCTTTGGACCACCCAGAAATGGTCAAATCTTTCGTGAACCTCGATGTCGTTCCAACTCAAGATGCATTTGAAGCAATGGATTCATCCTTGGCTTTTTCCTGGTTCCATTGGAATTTAATGCGACAACCGCATCCATTTCCCGAAACGATGATCGGCGCTAATCCAAAATTGTATCTTGATTTTTTATTCGATTCTTGGACAACGATCGAGGGTGCTATAACGAAAGAAGCCTACAAAGAATATTTACGGTGTTTCTCTAATCCCGAAACGATCAGGGCCACCTGTGCTGATTACCGCGCGGTAACCGTCGATCTCATGCACGATAGTATGGATAGAGAACAGAAATTAAACTGTCCATTACTGGCTCTTTGGGGAGGCGTCATGCCAAAACGTCCGGGTTGGCAAACAGGAGCCTCACTGGAAATGCTTTCCGTTTGGAAAAAACGATCGGATAACGTTATCGGGAAATCAATGCAATGCGGACATTTTATTCCTGAAGAGCGCCCCGATGAATTAATAGAAGAATTGATGAGTTTTTTTTCCACGGTTTAATTTTATATGAAAAAGATAATCATAATAGGAGGAGGTGTCATCGGATCTAGCCTCGCTTGGCATTTAGCCAATGCGGGGGCAACCGATAATGTTACAGTTATCGAGCCGGATCCATCCTATGAATTCGCTGCTAGTCCAAGGGCAGTAGGCGGGATCCGGTTCGTCCAAGGACTTAGCATCAACCTCGAAATGTCTTTGTATGGCGCCCATATATATAAAAATTTCAATGATATTGTAGACATTAGCAATGAACCAGTTGATGTGAACTATCACTTATGTGGCTACCTATTTTTAGGAACCGAGCAATCATCTAAAGAATTTACGGTTAACTATGAAATGCTTAACCCATTGACGGCTGATATTCGATTAATGGACCAGAGGCAGCTAACAGATATGCTTCCATCGTTCAACTTTGCCGACGTGAATATAGCGCTCTATTCTCCAAATGACGCAAGAATTGACCCTCACTCAGCACTTTGGGGATTCCGAAAATCAGCTGAAGCACTGGGAGTAACATATTTGCAGGACAAAGTGGTCGATATTGATTCGGATAACGTTAAAGTTACACGCCTAAAGCTTGAAAGCGGTCGTTATCTACCGGCGGAGATAGTAATCAATGCCGCAAACTGTTGGGCTCCAAATATCTGCCGAATGGTTGGAATGAAAATACCGGTTGAACCTGTTCGACGACAAACCTTCTTTTTTGATATCCAAAATGAAATCGAGCCATTTCCAGCCATAAGAGATCATACGGGTATTAGCATCCGTCAAGATGGAACGGGATTTCTAGCGGGAAAAACAGCAATAGGGAATAAACCTGGGTTTGATTGGAACTTAAACTATCAAGAATTTGACGAACATCTTTGGCCAATGATGGCTAATCGAAGTCAAAAGTTCGAGGCAATTAAGTGCAACGGGGGTTGGGTAGGACACTACGATCAAAATAGGCTGGACGGCAATCCCATCATAGGTCCTTGGGTCGGCGGACTAGACAATTTTCTTATTGCCACTGGTTTTTCTGGCCACGGCCTTCAACACGCACCTGCCATCACCAGAGGACTTTCCGAGCTAATACTCCAAGGAAAATATCTTAGTCTAGATCTTTCCATATTTTCATACCAACGGATACTAGACAATAGACCGCTGAAGGATTCTGGTCCCACGCCATAGTTTGTGTATTCAGGTCTTATTCCTGAATTTTGACGTTTCCCCGGGCAGCTTGTATTGCCTCCCAAACTCGGGCAGCTGTTGCTGGCATTTCTATATGGTCAATTCCAAATTCCGAAAGCGCGTGGATGATAGCATTTATTATTACTGCCAGGGCAGGAGTCGTTCCACCTTCTCCACCGGGCCGAATTCCATGAGGATGCGAAGATGCCGGCGTTTCCGTTAGAATGGTTTTCATTAACGACATTAGGTTTGCTCGAGGCATAGCGTAATCCATAAAAGATCCTGACAAAAGTTGACCGCTATCCGGATCATGTTGAATGTACTCTGTTAAAGCCTGACCAGCCCCTTGAAAGATAGCACCATGAGTCTGCCCATGAAGTATTAAAGGGTTGATTGCACGCCCCACGTCATCCACAGCAGTCCAGGCTTGGATAAATACCTCCCCAGTTTCGGGATCAACTTCTACTTCACACACATGAGAGCCATAAGGATATCCGCCAGCTCTGTTGGTTATTTCCCCTACTCCCTCGAGGAAACCTGAAACGTCTTCCTGAAAACTGTTGTGGGTGATGACGGCCTTCGCCGCTTCGTATAAACTAACGCTTTTCCCATCAACTTGATGAAATACTCCGCTTTTATAAGTGATACCTTCCAATGGGCCACTCAAAATTTGAGCTGAAATTGCTCTTCCCTTCGCAAGTAAATCTTTAATAGCCTCTTCTATCGCTATACTGATTAGTCTCATTGACCGGCCAGAATGCGATCCACCTCCAACTGAAACGCGATTCGTATCATTAGAAATGAACCGAATTTGTTCAATTGAAATATCAAGCCAATCACTTACAAGCTGTGCAAAGCTTGTTTCATGCCCTTGACCGCTACTCATTGTACCAACGACTAATTCAATTTTGTCGTCTTCACAGACCCTTAATTCTGCTCTTTCCCGAGGAATTCCACTAGTAACTTCAATATAATTTGCGATAGCGATTCCACGGCATAGCCCCCTCTCCTGTGAAGCCATTTTACGACCTTCAAAGCCCTTCCAGTCCGCCATTTCAATAGCTTGCCGCATTGTGGCTGCGTAGTCACCATTATCGTAAGTAACGCCAACAGCTGTTGTAAAAGGCATCACTTCGGATGGAATCATGTTTTGGTTGCGAATCTCTAATCTATCCATTCCGATTTTATCTGCCGCTATGTCTATAAGCCGTTCTATGGCGTAAATAGCTTCCGGCCGTCCAGCGCTTCGATATACTGCCGTGGGAACGGTATTGGACAGCACGGCATAACCTTTAAAATAAACAGCCGGAATTTTATAAACGCTCTGCATCAAGGATAACCCTTTCCGCAAGGGCCAGAAATAAGCAACATAAGCGCCAACATTGGATATATTTATCCCGCGCAAGCCCAAAAACTTGCCGGTAGCATCCAAGGCAAGTTCTGCTTCAACGGCAAGGTCACGTCCCTGATAATCAGAAAGAAAGCATTCACTGCGGGTAGCTGTCCATTTGATGGGCCGTCCCACAAATCGGGACGCCCAGGGCATCAGAAATGCCTCAGAAAAAAAAGCGTTCCGGGTTCCGAAATTGCCGCCCATATCCCCAGAAATCACACGACATTTCGCCAGAGGCACTCCGAGCATATATGCCAAACGTTCTCGCGTTTGAACAACCCCTCGGCCAGACGCCGTATAAAGAGAGTATTCTCCAGTTACCGAATTATAATCGCCCACAACTGCTCTAGGTTCCATTGGCGAACCTGTCACCCTTTGTACCCAACTATCTAATTCAACAACGTGGGCAGCTCTTGCAAATGCGGCATCTGTACTGGGCTCATCCCCCACTTCACATTCGAGAGATATATTATTAGCACGTTCAGGCCAAACCGGCGAAGCGCTAGGTAACAAAGCATCCACAGCTTTAACTACAGAAGGAAGTGGTTGGAAATCGATATCAACCTGCTCCGCGGCTTCGATAGCTATCGCTTCACTCTCCGCCACAATCAAAACTACCGGCTCACCTAAATAGCGCACGCAATCATGCGGCATAGCAGGGTGCTCTGGTAAAAATATTTGAAAATTTGGAGGCAGTCGAATTTCTGCATCTGGGGAGCCGCTCCATTCAGCGTTATGCGGAATAGAGCGAATACCATCCTTAATCAAATCGGCGCCCGTAAATATTGCCAAAACGCCTGGGGAATTTTTAGCTAAATTTGAATCAATAGATCGAATATTGGCATGAGCATGAGGAGACCTAATTACAACTCCGTAACATAACGAATTTAAAAATATGTCGCCGGTATACTTTCCTTGTCCCTGAAGCAATCTCCGGTCTTCAATACGCAGAACAGATGCTCCAATGCCCGTCAAATTAGTTGGATTATCACTCAATTGCAAACCACATTCAAAAGTATAAGGTTCTGAATAAGAGGGACAAGGCTACAGTTCCATCATATTGGCGGAAATTAATAAAAGCTATAGAGGTCAAAATTCAAACTATTTCTAACGGAGCAATATGTGTTTCTGTGGGCAAACCTAGCATCATACGTAACACCATCCTATTGTCTTTGCTGGGAAAAGAATCACGACGGTGTAACAAGCATGCATTATCCCATAAGACGAGGTCACCCATATGCCAATCGTGCTGATAAATATTTTCCTTCCTGGTTGCAATCACTAGTAGACTATCTAAGATATCTATCGCCTCATGATCCGGTATCCCGTCAATCTTGATAACCGTGTCCGGATCAATGTATAACGCCCGTCGCCCAGTTACAGGGTGAATATTGACCAAGCGATGTTTCACGTCAGGTGTTGAACTGACCCTTTCATCTCTTGAAACATTATCGCCCTTGTATGCGTTATGCCGCGCTCTACTCGCATAGCTAAAAGTGCCAACTCCCTCATCTACGATTTTACGCAGATCTTTTGGTAAAGCCTCGTATGCCCCATATAAGTCTGCCCAACTCGTTTTACCTCCGGAAGAGGGCACCACAATGGCATAAATCAGATTGCCAGTAATAGGTTTCGGCTTCCATGACTGGTCGGTATGCCAAGTCAGTTCCTGATTAGCTAATCCTCCTATCATATTACCATTCGAACGTCTCATATTAGAAAGATAAACAATTTCCGGACAGCGGCCCTGCCATTTTGTTTCTTCATATTGCACAGGAGTTCCAAGAAGTTTGGCAAATTGAACAAGCTCTGTCTCTTCAAGTGATTGACGTCTAAAAACAAGCAGAGGATGATCTCGATATGCCTTTCGCAACGCCGTTTTAGTCTTACACGAAATAGGTTCCCAAAGTCGGATGTCGATGGCTTCTCTGGCAAAACCACCGTCAATAGGCTGGACACTAACTACCATCGACGAACAGCTCCAGTTTTGTTTCTTTCTTCGTCATTTACATCAATCTAGGATACTTGCGTCAACAATTATTTAGGAAATTTTCAGGGAGTTTAAACTCACCAAAAATGATATAGGATATTTTAATTAGATTTTATCACCCTTAATGGGCTTCCGTTCAACCAAGAGAGGACATTGTCAAAACAATCAGAGTAACGCGCAATAAAATTTTCGCGGGTCCGGCCACCGATATGAGACGTGGCCAAAACATTTTCTAATCCGCGAAAAGCATGTTCCTTTGGTAGAGGTTCTTGATTAAAGACATCCAAGCCCGCACCGGCTATTTTTTTACTCTCCAGGGCCTGTATTAGAGCCAATTCATCAACAATTGGACCACGTGAGGTATTAATTAAATAGGCTGAGCTTTTCATTAAACCTATTTCTCGAGCGGAAACAAGACCACGAGTGCGTTCACTTAAAACAAGATGGATTGAGAGAATATCAGACTCACGAAATAGTTCCGTTTTTTCTACTTTACGAACCCCAAGACTCGCGCATCTGTCTTTCTGAAGATTTGTGCTCCATGCTATCACGTTCATATCCAAGGCTAAACCAACTCGTGCAACGCCAGTTCCTAATTTTCCAAGTCCAAGGACACCAAGTGTTTTCCCAGTAAGTCCAAAAGACAAACCGTCACCCCAGCTCCCATTTCTAATAGCTGCATCTTCTTGGCTAATACGTTTGGCAAGACCCAATATTAGAGCCCAAGAAAGCTCTACTGTGCTATTTGAAAATCCGTATCTCGTGCCACAAACAGTAACACCATTTTCCGCCAGCGCTTCCAAATCTAGAGCCGCATTTTGCATTCCATGCACTATCAGCAATTTCAGCTTGGTCAATTTATCTACTAACAACTTATCAAACTCGGTCTCCTCCCGTGCTGCCACGATAATTTCATATGGCTGCAATCGAGCTGCCGCTTGTTTAGGGTCGCTCAAAATATCATTGAAAACATCAATTTGAATTTCATCCGACAAACGTGACCAGTCAGCGGCCCCCATTGCTTGATTTCGATAGTCATTAATTATAGCCAATCGCACCAAAGTCAGTCTCCATAAGACGTCCTCATACAAAAATTATCGATGTATATTTGTACTAGATATTCAAAAATTTGTAAGTTTCGCTAGTATAATCAGACGCTAATATAATTGTCTTTAGACATAAAGGCGACCGTGCAATTATAGCAGCATGCTTCCTCTCCTACCCATCTCCTCTGACGAATTGATTTCTGTTATTATACCAACGTTCAATCGAAGTCATACATTACCGAGAGCACTCGAAAGTGTGCTAGCCCAATCATTGAAGCCGAACGAAATTATAGTCGTCGATAATAACTCGACCGACGACACTAAAAATTTAATCACCGAGCAATACCCAGATGTGATCTATATGTCTGAGAAAACACCTGGCGTAAGTGCTGCCCGGAATACAGGAATCAAAAGAGCTTCAAGTAATTGGATAGCATTGCTAGACTCCGATGATATTTGGCTTCCCCCCAAACTGGAAACGCAGATCCAAGCGTATAGAGAGTCTAACCAATCATACAGGCTTATTCACACTAATGAGATTTGGTATCGTAATGGTAAGCATATAAATCAATTGAAGAAACACCAAAAACGAGGGGGGTACATATTTGAGCACTGCCTTTCATTATGTTGTATATCTCCTAGTAGTGTTTTATTAAAACGCGAGTTATTTGACGATATCGGTTATTTTGATCAAAGCCTTCCTGTCTGTGAGGATTATGATTTGTGGCTTCGAGTTACTGCTCAGGAGTCTGTTCTGTATATCAAGCAGCCTCTTACTATTAAACATGGAGGACATCCGGATCAATTATCTAAACGATTCTGGGCAATGGATCGTTTTCGAATTCAGTCACTGGAAAAAATCATAACCACATCGACGCTCACAAAAAAGCAAATTACGGAAACAAAACAAATGCTTCTCAAAAAATTAAATATCGTAGTCAATGGAGCTGTGAAACGAGAAAACCAAGAGCTAACTAAAAAGTATTCCGAAAAACTTAATTACTGGGCAAATTTTGGTGACTAATAAAATTAACTGCAGTGAGATTTGTGACCTTAACGACATATTAGCGACACGATGGGTAGTAGCGCTTAAATCGGAGGCTAATCCAATTATCAAACGGTATAATATGAGATTGGTAAACGAAAATGGTCCATTTTTAATCCTTAAAGATGATGCTAGGAATAATTGGCTGGTAGTCTCTGGCGTGGGCCAGATTAACGCAGCAGCAGCCACCGTTTACCTCCACCAAAAAAGTCAAGCACCACCCTGGACGATATGGATCAATATCGGCATAGCGGGACACCTTAGCAGTGGTATCGGAACATTATACCAAATAGATAAGGTAACGGGTTATTCGATGAAGAAAACCGCCTATCCTTTTGTAATAAAGTCCCGTGATATCTTACGAGCAGCTCTTTTAACCGTCGATCGTCCCACAACCGATTACCCAGAGGAACAGCTTTTAGATATGGAAGGTTTTTCTTTTTTCCAAACAGCTAGTAGATTCTGCACAAAAGAACTCGTCCTGATATTCAAAATTGTCTCGGATGGCCCAAAAAACCATATGGACGAGCTCAACGCCAAATCAATTGAGCAACTTATCGAGCTTAATTTAGAAAAGATTGAACATATATTAACAGCTTGTGGTTATTTAAGCATGCAAGAGTATGAAACTCTTTTTATACCTTCGGCTTATCAAATCATTAACCAAAGAATGCATTTCACTATCACACAACAATACCAATTAAAGTACTTACTGAAACGCTGGTCTTCAACTTTTTCCGATAGGGATCCTATTAAATTTGTTAAACATTTAAACGAATCGAAATCTGTTATAAATAGTCTTTCCTCGGAATTTAGTTGCCACCAGGTCGACTGGGAGAAAATCTGATAGATACAATATATTTTGAGGAAGATGTAAAAGACCATCCAAGAACACAAGCTATACTTTCAAAGTTTAAGGAAGCTCGGCATCTTCCAATTGGAAGATATGGAGAATTATTTAATAAACGAAATCAAAATTTTCGTTTACAAAAAAGTAACCCAGCACTGATTTTGGCAAAAAAACATGGGTCACTTGTATTGCCTACACCAAACAATTTCGGCATTGGCTCTCAAAACAATTATTATTTTTCTCACATGTATAACTGTATCTACGACTGTCGATATTGCTTTCTTCAAGGCATGTATTCTTCAGCCAATTATGTATTATTCGTAAATTTTGAAAATTTTAGTAATAGAATCATTGATTTAATTGAGACCAATCCAAGCAGCGGAATTACCTTTTTTTCGGGGTATGACTGTGATTCATTAGCATTTGAAAAGGTCACAGGGTTCGTTAGCTATATCCTACCGACTTTTCAAAACCATCCCACTGCACTACTTGAACTTAGGACTAAGAGCACTCAAATTGAACCACTTAATTCAATACATCCGATCGAGAACTGTGTCGTAGCGTACAGTCTAATGCCGGAATTAATGTCTAAAGCATTAGACAACAAGGCTCCAGCGGTCAGGAGGCGGATAGATGCAATGAAATCGTTAGCTAACAAAGGATGGAAAATTGGCTTTAGGCTAGACCCTCTGATCCATGGCAAAGGCTGGAAAACCCTTTATGGAGACCTTATAAAAGAACTATTTAAATCAATCCCTTCCAAATCGATCCACTCCATAAGCTACGGGCCTCTCAGATTTCCCAAGTCAATGTTCAAAAATATTTTTAATTTACATCCAACTGATAAGCTTTTTGGCGGACCTTTAGTGCAAAGGAAAGACATAGTGGCGTATACAACGGAGATAGAAAGCGAAATGTCAGATTATATTCGCAAAATTTTCGAGTGCTATGGCACCGACAATATCATTTTTGAATGTACTCCAGAGGCCCAATATTCTAGATCGGAAAATTAATGCAGGATCGGCATATATTAGTCACTGGCAGTTCAAGCGGGATTGGACAAGCAATCTGTCAACGCCTGCTCGAAAATGATGCTCACGTCGTAGGCATAGCAAGAAACCACGAAAAATTTCGCCCCAAACAAAGTAACTACACAAGGTACAACGTAAATCTTTCTGATCTTAAAACATTGCCAGATACCTTATCTAAAATTAGAGCGGCACACCCAAAACTCAACGGACTTATAAGCAGCGCCGGTTTTGGTGAATTTGGGCCATTGGAAAATTTTTCAGCAGAGCAAATACACTCCTACATCAGTGTGAACCTAATATCGCATATGATTGTCACACGCGCATTTCTCCCCCAATTCAAAAGGCAAAACACGGGGGACATTGTGTTTATTGGTTCAGAAGCCGGACTTTTGGGGTCTCAGAAAGGAAGCCTATACTGCGCCGCGAAATTTGGTCTACGCGGCTTTTGTCAAGCCATCCGGCAAGAGACCTCCAATAAAGGTGTGCGCGTCACCTTAATAAACCCAGGAGCCGTAAGAACTCCTTTTTTTCAAAAATTGAACTTCTCTCCAGGAGACGATCCGTCAAACGCAATAGAAGCCGACGATATTGCTAATATTATCCTAAATGTACTCGCAACCCGATCTGGGACAGTAATCGACGAGATCAATATGACACCTTTAAAGAAAGTATTAAAATTTTCCGTTTAAATTCTTTAAAATTTGGCGGGTTTCCGTGAAAAAGATATTCGAGGATTAGTCCCAATTTTTTGATTCAAAACCACACTAAAAAAAACTGCTAGACGTAATTTCTAATTCTAATCCCGTAAAAAATTACTTACGGCCGGAGGCTGGAGACTGAAGCCCTCGTATTAACCTACCAGGCAACTTCCCAGTATGGTCACCTTCCTCAAAAGTGATTTCACCAGTTTGTACTGTGGCAAGATAACCTGCCGCTTGTTGCACCAGCCGGCGACCGCCTGCAGGCAAATCATAAACAATTTTTGGCGGTCGTAGAGCCAAGGTTTCCATATCAAAAACGTTTAAATCGGCCTTCATTCCTGGTGCTAATAACCCTCGATCTCGCAATCCAAAGAAAATTGCATTATCGTGCGTTTGCCGTTTTACGATCCACTCTAATGGCAACCGCTCGCCTCTTTTTCGATCACGAACCCAGTGAGTAAGCAAGTAAGTCGGGATTGTAGCATCACAGATAAGGCCGCAGTGCGCGCCTCCATCACCCAATCCAAATAGTGATTGTTCGTCTCTCAACATCTCTAGGATCACATCGTGATTCCCGTCCGAATAATTTGTGAACGGGAGAAAAATAAGTTCACGCCCTTCTCTTTCAAGAAGTATGTCATATGCGACTTCTCTTGGATCTCTATTTTCACGTTTAGCCATCTCAAGAATACTTTCGCTTTGTGACGGCTCATAATTTGGGGGGTCTCCTAGCCGAAACATTTTATCAAAAGCACTCGTAATCTGTTGCATTAAATTCGATTTGTGCAGCCGTTTTTCCGATATAATGCGATTTCTCAAATCAGCATCTCGCATTTTAATAACTCTTTGGTTAATTGGAAGATCACGAATCTCTCGATAAGCTGAACGGGTAATAAAAGGGTGGAAAGAACACTCCAAACCCAGAAAAAAACCTACTGGTCTGGCGCAAACTTGAGGGCGAATTACAGCGCCATCCGATCTGGGGCGGGATAATTCTAAAACTTGCCGCCACCTCTCCGGATATTCGTCAAACTGTGTCAACAGATAATATAGTGGGCGGCCAGATTCGATAGACAATTCTCGCAACCCAGCCATATCCTCTTCTGGTTTATCGAAATCACATAAAAGTCCGATTACTCCTCGGGCATATTGCTTCATAGAACGAACAAGCGTTTTCAATTCTTCCAAGTCCGCAAAATGGCTAGGGACATGTTCCCCTGATGCTGTTCTATGAAATTTGGTCCGTGAAGACGTGAAACCTAAAGCTCCAACGGACATGCCTTCCGCTACGAGAGCCGCCATTTGAGCCCGCTCTTCCGCTGTAGATTCTCGTTCGGTGCTAGCATCTTCCCCCATAACATAAGCCCGAATAGGATTATGTGGAATTTGTGTGGCAACGTCGATAGCTCGTGGAAATTGTTCCAGAACGTTTAAAAACTCAGGAAACGTTTCCCACCCCCAGGGGATGCCTTCATGTAATGCAGCCCCCGGAATATCTTCTACACCCTCCATAAATTCAATCAGCATATTGTGATCAGATGGTTTGACTGGGGCAAAACCAACACCACAATTACCCATCACTATGCTAGTGACACCGTGCCAACTTGAAGGGCCTACTATCGGGTCCCAAGTTACCTGGCCATCGTAATGGGTATGTACGTCAATCCACCCTGGGGAGACTAAAGCCCCTTCCGCCTTAATTTCTCTTTTGGCAAGTCCGGCCTTGCCTCCAACTTGCACGATAATGCCATTTTCAATGGCAATATCACCCCAGTATGCGGCAGTCCCTGTTCCATCTACCACTTTCGAGCCACGTATTACTAGATCGTGCATTTCTTATTTTCCACAATATCAGACCAATATGGTATTTTATGCATTTAATGGATAGTATCATTCATCATATCGTAATTCACCTCAATAAGATCGCTATTGGGTAGTTTAGATGGAAGAATGCCAAGCGCACTTAATTCCGAGTCTACCAACCGAGCATTCTCAGTTAATTGCCTCATTTTACAAATTCATTTGGTTAAAAAAAACTGAAATTATTAAAATGGAATTAGAAAAGTTATGCTCTAAAGAAAATATACTAGGGACGATATTGCTAGCCAACGAGGGATTAAACGGCACGATTTCCGGATCTCCAGAGAACGTAAAAAACGTTTTAATTTGGCTATATCGCGACGAACGAATTTGCGGTGTGAATCCAAAATTTAGTAGCGCAAAAAACTCACCCTTTTATCGAATGAAAATCCGCTTAAAAAAGGAAATAATTTCGATGGGTAAAATACTTACTAGTCAAGAAAATTTAATCGGGAAATATGTTAACCCATCTAACTGGAATGAAATGTTGAATGATCCAGACACATTAATAATTGATGTCCGCAATAACTATGAAATTGCCATTGGGTCTTTCAAAAACGCCCTAAACCCCAACACCAATTCGTTTCGTGAATTTCCACACTGGTTAGAAAATCATTTAAGGTCGCTGCCACCAAACAATCAGCCCAAAAATATAGCGATGTTTTGTACAGGTGGCATTCGTTGTGAAAAGGCCACATCCCTTCTAATCTCTAACGGTTACGAGAACGCGTTTCATTTAGAAGGAGGAATATTGGGATATTTAGAAAGCACTCCAATCGAAGACAGCGAATGGAAAGGCGAATGCTTCGTATTTGACCAACGAGTATCGGTGACTCACGGCCTTAAATTAGGAAAACTGCAGTTATGTTTTGGCTGTAGGACACCGCTTTCAGAAAATGACATGGGTTCTCATCAGTATGAACCGGGCGTTGCCTGTCCGCACTGCTTTGATAAAAACTCGAAATCTCAATTGGAACGATTTCGAGAACGACATAAACAAATCACACTGGCCGAAAACCGAGGAATAAAACACCTGGGATTTAAGAAAAATAGCTAATTCTAGAAAACAGTCCAGCATGCAAGTTAGAAAACGTCCGATAATTTATAGTTTCCGAAGATGCCCTTATGCAATGCGTGCTCGCATGGCAATTGTCACGAATTATATCAATGTCGAATTGAGGGAGGTTTTATTGCGTGATAAGCCTGATCATATGATAGCACTTTCCGCCAAGGGAACGGTTCCAATTTTATGGCTTCCAGATGGAAAAGTAATCGATGAGAGCTTGGATGTAATGCAATGGGCCTACAAAAGTCGGAAACCCGATTGGCAGTATGAAAAAGTTCTTCATCGGGATTTGATATATTGCATAGATGAAAAATTTAAATTTCATTTAGATCGTTATAAATATGCATCCCGATATCCCTTGGAAAATTCAACAAGACACCGAGATGCAGGAGTTGATATATTAGTTCAAGTTTCGAAACGTCTGGATAAAAAGTGGCTTTGTGGCGATACTCCGGGATTTTCAGATATAGCGATCTTGCCGTTTATCCGGCAATACAGAATTGCCGATGCGGATTGGTTTGATAATTACGACCGACTAGATGTAATCAAGCATTGGTTGGAAAATTTTGTTAATTGGGAAATTTTCATTCTGTCAATGAAGAAATACTTGCCGTGGAAAGAGGGAGCAGAGGGCATTACATTTGGTGTTAACAATAATGCATAGGTCTCCTAAAGCCCCCAAGTTAATTTTGAACCTCTGTTCTATGGAACCTCCTCGCTCGCTATTGTTATCGTAAACATGCGAAATTCAGACCTTCTATTCTACTATCATCTTTAGTATTATTATCAAATCAGTAGCGACCTTGAGATTATTCACATTTTTGAAATCATCACAAAGAATGAGGCGGGACTAGTAATAGAATTAAGCAAATGAGGCGTAAAAAATGACTGCAGATAACGGACTAAAATCTAGAAAAACTAACACCTTCGAATTGGATTTGGACGTGATCGTTATTGGTGCCGGCATATCAGGAATGTACCAATTGTATCGGTTGAGGGAACTGGGGTTAAAAGTTCTTGTGCTTGAAGCTGGAACTGGTGTCGGCGGAACTTGGTATTGGAATCGGTATCCCGGCGCACGTTTCGACTCTGAAAGCTATTCTTATGGCTATTCTTTTTCGCTAGAACTGCTTGACGAATGGGATTGGGCAGAACATTTTTCTGGACAGCCAGAAATCGAACGCTATTGCAATCACGTAGCCGACAAATTTCACTTACGAAAAAATATTAAATTCTCCGCAAGAGTCACTTTCGCTCACTACAATGAGAAGGGTTGTTCGTGGCATATAGGGATCGAAGATGGAACCCAATACACCGCGCGGTTCATGATTACGGCAATTGGACTTCTTTCAGCCCCAACGATGCCACGCTTCTCTGGCATTGAGGATTTCCAAGGCCCTTGGACGCATACGGGTCTCTGGCCCAAAGAAGGCATCGATTACCACGGCAAGAGGGTAGCAGTAATTGGAACCGGTGCCAGTGGAGTACAGGCGATACAAGATATTTCCAAGACGGCAAAACATTTAACAGTTTTCCAACGCAGGCCCAATTGGTGCACGCCGCTCCACAATGGACCAATTAACAAAGAAGAAATGGACGAAATCCGGAATGGATATGACGAACTATTTGAACTGTGCCGGCAAACGGCCGCCTGCTTTGTCCACACGATTGATTCTCGAGGAACTTTTGAGGTCTCTGAAGAAGAACGAAATGCGTTTTGGGAAAATCGGTACGCTGGAAAAGGATTTGGAATTTGGCAAGGAAATTTTCGAGACATGCTTATCGACGAAAAAGCGAACAACTTAATGTCTGACTTCGTGGCCAATAAAATTCGCCAGCGCGTTAAAAACTCCAAAGTTGCTGAAATGCTAATTCCAAAAGACCACGGTTTTGGAACACGCCGAGTTCCACAAGAGACCCATTATTATGAGGTCTACAATCAGCCCAACGTTAATTTAGTTAGTATGCTGGATGAACCAATAGAAAGAATCACTAAAACAGGAATACGTACAAATGAAACGGACTATGAATTCGACGTAATTGTTTACGCCACCGGATTTGATGCTGTAACAGGCAGTTTTGATCGCATTGATATCCGAGGCACAGGCGGCCAACAATTAAAACATAAATGGACCAACGGACCCAGAACTTTCATAGGTTTAATGGTCGACGATTTTCCAAACATGTTTATGATAATGGGTCCTCATGCAGCACTCGGCAATAATCCTCGCAGCATAGAATACAACGTCGAATGGATCCGGGATTTGATAGGACATATGACCAATCAGGACCTAACCACTGCGGAAGCAAAACCGTCAGCAGTCGAAAGCTGGCATGAGTTTGTTAGAGGTAAAGCTGAAGGACTACTGTCCAATGAGATAGATTCCTGGATGACTGGTATAAATCTCAACGTTGAAGGAAAACAGACACGAACTATCGTGAGATATACTGGCACAGCACCGGAATATCGGGCTAGGTGTGATGAAGTGGCAGCTAATGGCTACGAGGAGATGCGTCTAACTTAATACAAAACCTCGGAAATTCAAGGCGAAACGCCAAGCCGTTTTTCGCGCTGGGAGATTAAGGTACCTATCATTACAAGATTGCAAATATTGAAACCAACGCCAATTAAAAAGGCCAAAGTATAGGAACCCGTACTGTCGAACATAGCGCCTCCAATCCAGGAGCCTAACGCCATACCACCGCCGGCACAAAGAATAATAATCGCTGTACGTCGCCCGACTTCCGGTGCCGGCAAATGTTCTCGCACGATAAGCGGATAACATGGTAAAATCCCGCCATAGCCTATGCCAAATAAGACCGCCGAAAGGTACACTAGGGGGAGACTTTCAACAAAAGCGAGTACTCCTAAGAACAATGCTTGCACAGTTGAAAAAATAAAAAGCGCCCACAATCCTCCCCATTTTCGACCTAAATAACCCACTCCAAAGAAACTGCTGGCTGCAGCGGCGGCAAGCATTAAGGATAATAACTCTGCGCCCCTCGCAGAAGCATACCCTAAATCACTCACGTGGGCTACAAGGTGTGCCAGCGGCAAAGACATAGCAACGCAACAACCAATTGATGCTACTGATAATGTAAATTGCATTTTTAGTGGAGATAGTCTGATGGAGGGGACGTCTGACATATTTTCACGGGCTTTCCGTATAAGTTCAGAAACCGATTCGCCTTTTATATCGGGCGGTTTTTTCCGAAGGATCATAGCAAGTGGAAGCATCGTTAATATCACAAACACACCGTACCAGAATGCTGTTTGCCGCCAGCCAATAGAATCAAAAAAATATTGAAAAATTGGCGGCCAAACGGCACCCGCCAGTGCTTGGCCAGATCCCACAATACCAACGGCTTTACTTTTGTTATGTTCAAACCATCTAGTGATATTTGCGGTGAGCGGCGAAAACAACGCTGAACGCCCAAGAAATCCCATTAAAACGCCATAGATAACATAAAGATGCCAGGGACTTGAAACGTAACTCGTCAACACGGCACCCAAGCCAATCATGCTAGCACCCACGAGGGCTGGAATTCCCATTCCCCACCTGTCTAGACAATAACCCATAAAGACTCCGCCAAAACCCGCAGCGAAATATTGCAATGCATAAGCGATAGAGGGAACTGCTCGAGGCCAACTGAATTCAACGCTTATTAACTTTAGAGCGACTACAAGAAAATAAACGCTACCAGTACCGATAACCATAAACAATAAAGATGCAACTAAAATGATATTGCGTACTGGCGCTGAACCGTTAGATGAAATGTTATTCATGCGTTTCCGACTAACCGATATAAGGAATTCCGAAAGCTCTTAAATTTTCATTTCACCTCGGCACACTCTCTTCTAAAAATTTTTCGACCGATATAACATTCTGTATTGACCAACAATGCTCAAGGAACCCCTCGCTAACTGTTGGACCCAATATCGGCGTACTCTGGTCCATAAATTTATCCGATAATTGCAAATCTGTCATTGGACGCTTGGCGCTTCCTGTGCAGTGAACGACTCTCTCTTGTGAAGTACTACCATCCCTCTTCTTAAGTGTGACTATTGCCCCATCCGGAGCAATTTCCCCATTTGGCATAGCTATGACCTTATTTCTTAATCCCACGATTATTGGATCATGGACGCTTTCATCAGTTCCTTCAACAAGGCCAGCTTTTCCACGAGATAGCGCGGCAGCCGACCAATGTTGAACACTAACTTGTGCCAGTTGATTTCCTGTAGGCTTAGGCCTGTCACAAAGCATAAGACAAAGTGGATTCACTTCAACTTCAACAGCAATAATATCTTCAGCGGTGAAACGACGTTCCCTAGCAAGAGCAAGGCAAGCATCCAAAACTGGGTGGATGACAATCCCGCATGGATAAGGTTTAAAGGCATTGTCAAGAACATGCCATTTTTTTCCAAGACCTGTGACGGCGGCAGCTGGGTTCGCTTTTTTAGAAAACACGTCAAAATAACCATTTTCACCCTCAAGTGCTGCGTCCGAAGCGGTGAAACCCCTTTCTGCTAGGAGAGCTGCATGCAGGCCGGATCGGGCTGCGTGACCAGGTGTAAAACTAGTGCACATTGTTCCATGAGTTTGACGAAATCCAGAAGATTGATTAGCGGCTATGCCAATTGCCCAGCGAGTTTGCTTCGGTGTTAAGTTAAGCAAACGAGAGGACGCTGCAGCAGCTGATATACCCCCTACAATTCCACTTGCATACCATGCCAACTGGCCTTCTGCCGGAGGCAACAACAATGCAATACCTATCCTGCATTGCATCTCTATACCCAAAATGAAAGCCTCGAGAAACCTTTCTCCAGAAACCTCTACTCCAGAGGAAGCAGATAGCCGTTCAGAAACGGCAAACAAAGCTGCCGATATGGGTGCGGATGGATGGAGAACTGTAGATAAATGAGTGTCATCGAACGCGTGCGCGCTCCCTGAAAAGCTATTTAAATAAGCCGCACTCAACGGGTCCGCCACACGCCCGCGCCCTATTAGCGTACATATAGGTTTACCTACAATTTCTTGGTTCACCTCAAACGCCAAATTACTCGCCGGGTGGTGCACTCCGCCCAACGCGCACCCTACAATATTGACGAAGGAACGGCGGCCAGCGATAATAACTTCATCCGGAATATCTACTTTAGAGAGGATAAATTCTGCAAGCTCCGTGGTGACAGCAGGCTCAGACATTTCTATGTTTCCTTTATAATTTACTATAAGTTTCTGATTTAGCGCACGAATTCTACGAGGCGTTAAGGACACTTAGTTAGGCTGGTTTAAGAATAGCTACAATCGCCAATCCATTCGAAAATATGATGAGAAAAAGATTTAAAGCACAAAGTGATTTAGTCACAACAGATTCTTTTGTGAATGTTTGTGCATAAACAAATCCCGGATGAATCATCAGCGCTAACCGAACCATATTGTAAAAGAAAAAACACGTAAATTATTCGCCGGAGTTTTAGCTTCTAACATTTCGTCCTAAATAGTCGGCTTCATAGTGTAGTACATCGGGACCTATTTCACTCAAGGACGAACATCCCGTCTGTGCCATTGTTTTGCCAATTTCTTGTTGAATGATAGATATCGCTTTGCTTGCGCCAAGAGTACCACCTGCGATGGCGCCATATAAAGTTGGCCTCCCAAAAAAAACGAACTTTGCGCCTGAAGCTAGGGCGATAATCACGTCCGAGCCGCGTCTTAAGCCTCCATCCATCATGATTGTTATTTTTTCCCCTACCTCCACGTTTATACCAGGAAGCACGTCCAATGTCGAAGGAGCATTGTCCAATTGGCGGGCTCCATGATTAGAAACTATGATTCCATCTACGCCAGATTCCACGGCTCTAATAGCATCGTCAATCCTCATGATCCCCTTCAATATAAGTGTTCCTGGCCAAAGATCACGAAACCTACCGACATCCTTCCATGTTATGCTCGTAGGAGTTTGACTAGCCAAGAAACTAGCCACTCCTTCCGCATTAGATCCGGGAGGAGCATATGCCACCCAATTTGGTAACATTGCAATGCCATGCTGCAAATAGTCTTTAAACCACGCTGGCCGACGAATAGCGTCCAATTTTGAAGCTAGAGATAGTTTGAGTGGCCGGCCGAAGCCGTTACGCCGATTTCGCTCTCGATTCGAAGAAACTGGAACATCAACAGTTATTACCAACTTAGTAATGCCTAAATCTTTCGCTCTCCGAATCTGATCTTCTGAAATCGATCGATCGTTCGCCGTATATAATTGATACCACCCATGATCCGGCGCTATTTGCATCAGTTCCTCCATTGAGGCGGTAGCCGCGCCCGACATTATAAACGGGATATTTGCATCCCGCGCAGCAGCGGCTAACATCAAATCACCACCTCTGCGGTAGTTACCTATACCGCCTGTCGGTGCAATTCCATACGCGCTAGAAAATGTTTGTCCGAATAGCGTGGTAGATTGGGTTAAATTAGAAACATCTACCAAATATCTGGGCAGCAATCCCCGATTTCTAAATGCCATTTCATTTCGTTGAAGGCCATTTTCATCATCTACGCCACCTTCTATGAAATCGTAAATGACTTTTGGAATACGTCTCTTTGCTAATAAACGCAAATCATCACAATTGACACAATCTTCGATTCTCATTTTTCTATCCTAGAATTTCTTTGCTATCCCATAGCATTACATTTTTACAGTTCAAGTATAATGTTGCGTAGGCCATACTCCCACAGCTATTGTCATAATACCAACTATTCGAAGTATCGAAGCGGGATAAGGTGCAGTACCCAGCAAACCAAAATGTTCGATAACTACAGCACTAATTAGCTGCCCTAACAACACGAAAAAATTGCATTTCCAAGTCCAACCCTGGATACGATGTATGTTATGGATAGTACATAAAAAGCTATTAACACACCTCCCAGAAAGAGATACTTTGGATACAAATATGTATTTAAAATTTCCCCGGGCCCCGAAAAACAAAGCGCGATAGAACTACAAGCCAACGGCACGGAAAAGAGTATAACACTCGCGGCGACCGGTGAGCTCAACTCCCGATCCAAGCTAGCGCTTGACGCTGCCAAAACCGGCACACAAAAACCGGCTGCCAACATAACGATAGCAGAGGTGTGGATTGTGGAATACGCTCCTTTGTTTGCCATTCTGATTGAAATACTCCACGAACGATTTTGTATAGTTTAACAAAAGTCTATGAAGTTAATGCTTGGCTTAGAAAACTTCCTTAAATGGACGCAAATCAATTTCAAAACTCCAGGCCGACGGGTGTTGAAGATAAAGCTGCCAATAGCTATCCGCAATCGCGCTAGTATCTAGCATTCCGTTTTCACCTGCAGCGGTGATTCGATCCGGGGCCCTGCTACGTATTATTTGCCCGTTTACGCCACCGTCGATTATGACATGAGCTATATGCACGCCCTTTGGTCCAAATTCCCGCGCAAGACCACTCGCTACAGCTCTTAATGCAAATTTAGCTGATGCGAAGGCCAAAAAGGGTGGTCGGGATTTTATCGAGGCCGTTGCCCCGGTAAATACAATAGTACCCCCGTCTATGGCACTTAACCGACGAGCCGCTTCGCGACCCGCAATAAAACCGCCAAAACAGCAGATACGCCAAGCTTCTTCAAAAAAAGTCGCGCTCATTTCCAAAGTATCGTGTCGAAACGAATTACCAGCATTAAAAGTAACAAAAGAGAGTCGCCCGTCCATACCATCTACTTGTTCGAAAACTGAAACGATTTCAGATTCAATTGATAGATCGGCCTTTATAGGTATAGCCAAACCACCGGATGCCAGTATACTTTCGGCTAACATATCTAGTTTTTTCTTAGTCCGCCCAACTATGACAACTTGGTGACCGGAACTCGCCGCTTTTTTGCAGAGTGCACCACCAATTCCGTCCTCTGCCCCAACTCCAAGAATTAGCGATATTGAATTCACCACTTTTTTGCTCCAAACATATTTTCATTTTTGTGTAATTTACTGCTATTATAAAAAGACACCCAACATTCAATGGCCAAAGTCCTTTTGGTCAACATTAATATTCCACACTATCAATTAGTGGGAAACTAAGAGACCGAAGAAATACTAACCATTTGTTTCGTAACCCGACGCCATTTCATTAAGCAGGACTATTTACCTCTTTATCTAGGCTCCAACCGAACGCCCGCATCCAAACGAATCGTTTCCCCATTGAACATCGGATTCTTGCAGATTCCTATAACTAATTCTGCAAACTCTTTAGGCTTTCCAAACCTCTTTGGGAAAAGAGGTTTTTCCCGAAATGACGCAGAAACGCGTTCCGGCACTTCAGTGGACATAGGTGTTTCAAATAATCCCGGAGCAATAGAAACAACGCGTACTCCCCAAAATGCAAATTCTCTTGCCGCCGGTAAAGTGATTGCCGCCACCGCACCCTTTGATGCCGCATATGCAGCTTGCCCGATCTGTCCTTCATAAGCAGTAATAGAAGACGTGTTAACCACTACGCCTCGTTCACCATCGTCGCCTAAAACAGGTTCATTAATCATTCGAGAAATACTTTTAGACATCACGCTTACAGTTCCCATAACATTTATATCGAAAACTCTACGATAGGCTTGCATATCTACTGGTCCAGATCGGTTAACAAAACGCATGTCTCCTGAAACGCCGGCGCAATTTACTATTATCCGAGCTACTCCATGAGCTTTTTGTGCAACATCCAGAGCCCAGACTACTGAATCGTCATCCGACACATCGCACTCTATACCAAGTCCGCCAGTTTGGGAGGCAACTTGGTCCAGTTGATGCTTCTGGACGTCAAGAGCTGCTACTTTTGCGCCGGATTTCGCCAAAGCATATACGGTCGCTCGCCCGAGGCCGGATGCCCCACCTGTCACGACTGCAGCTTGATCTCTAACTTCCATAAATCGCCCTTCATTAATATCATTAAACCAATTTTAGATATCTTATTTTCTCAAAAGCCCTACCTTCCAAAGGTAAAACCCACAGTTAATGTGGACGGTCACCGCGTAAGATAATTCTCCAAAGGAGACGCTCCTGAGACATATCGTAATTGGGATCGGCACGGTGCATAACGCATCGATTATCGAATATCACTACATCACCCATTTTCCATTTATGCCGGAGCGTGTTCTCTGGTTTAATGGCCTGCTCTAGCAGGTCGGCCAAAAAGGGACGCACACTCTCATTTTTCATCCCTATAATACCCTGTGCTTTCGTTATGTGGAAATAAAGTGACTTCCTCCCCGTGTCAGGATGTGTACGAACCATTGGTTGCTGAACCCCATTATCATACCTCGCACGATCTTTCTCTGAATAGACCTCGCTGTCTTGCTCTAAATGATTAATTGTAATCATCTCTTGAACCTGTAATCGTGATTCTTCCGTAAGGTTTTCGAGACCAGTGTACATATTCGCGAAACATGTATCTCCACCTTTTAAAGGGAGTTTTCTAGCAAATAATATCGTGCATTTTGGAGGGCATTCGTGGTTCGTATGATCAGTATGCCAGACAGATGCTGGACGCATTTTTTCTCGATTTATAATGCGACTGATAAAGGGATTATCTGGCAATCTAAATCGTTCGTTATGTTGAAGCATCGGTTCCCCAAAAATTGATATACCATCCTGATATTCCTGTGCAGTTAATTTTTGATTACGAATTACAAGGACAAGATTGTCTAAAAATGCCTTACAAAGTTTTTGTTTAACCTTCTCATCCAAAGATAGTTTAAGGTCCAAGTTGAGCACTTGGGCACCAAACGGTCCATCAAGAGGCAAAATTGTTACTTGAGCCATTGAATCCCCTCTACTATCATCTATCCATATCTCGTTCACCCCTACACTATCGTCTGAAGTATAAAGAGTTTCTCTGGTTCTTTTCTTCATCAACTAATTAGTGACTATTAAATCCCACCTTTTTATTCTACTTAATTCTAAAGAGAATGCTAATTTTCATCTCATCACTCTGTTTTTCAATCCTTGTTTTCCTTCAAAAACTTCTCGCGTCCTCAAAATTTTTCCTGCCCAGCACCGATCGAATTCCTTAATGAATTCCCTCATAAGATTAGAATTTAATAACTTATTTACGGATACCAGATTTTCAAATTCATAAAATGCAAGATGGATTCCGGGTTCAACCTCACTCCAACCCCTCATCGCACTCACGGCCTTAAAATCCCGGAACGCATCTGGCAGATGCTCGCTTTCATACCATTGATCAAAACTCTGGCGACTTACTTTCTCAACCTCCGCTCGAACAATTCAATTAGCAGTCATCGTCTAACTCCCCTAAATGAAATTCAATTTTCAATCGAATAAACAAACCTCAAACCGATTCATTCTAAGATCCATATAGCCGAACATCGCTTAGGAATTACTGAGTTTGTTAAGCTACAATTCAAGTTTTGTGGGCAAATTTAAAAATCTTCCAGTCTAGAGCAAATAAATAATTTACTATGTAAAACATTTGAAATGAAATTATCAATCATCCTGTCCTACCCGATTCAGTGACGTTGGAAAATTTTTCTCCCGCAACCCTATTCGACCGATTCCTGGCAAACGCAACGCTAAATCCAACGGGTCAATACCAAAATTAAGTCCAGCAAAATTGATTTCCAAACCCTCCTCCCAGGCCACAATAATCCCTATGAGGCCAAATAAAGAAGCTTGATAACCAGTGCCGCTTGGCGCAGCAGCTAACGGTCCATCCGACCCTAGCCAATCTTTACCTATAGCAGTCGACGGGAGATCTAACCTCAATTCTGGCACCCTGCGGGCGATCCATGCGATAAATGTATTGCTATTTGGACCTGGCCAAACCGCGTAAGTATTTTGATAAGGATATGACCGAGCAGCCAAATCAATTTTCGTTATAAGTGCATCGACACCATCGCCCCTGATATCTACCAGAATTTCAGGAACAGCATCGTACCAGAGGCGGTCTGGTATATCTTTTTCTAACACTATAGGATCAACTCCCCGCCGCAATCTCCATCCTACCAATTGGTATTCTGTAAAATCATTAGCGCCGGCCGGCTTGGCTGAAATCCATGTATGCACGCCGAATGCGCCCCGCCAACTGAAAGCACGTGCCGCATAAACTTGAACAACTGCTTCCGGGGTTATCCGAGGATCGGGAGCCAGTCCCGCTGAATCTCGTGATGCCTCCCACCAAGCCTTCGCCATATCACGGGCTCCCCCCAGCGCAAATAGGGGTCCGCCAAGGAAAATGATCAGTAAGATGCCTATGCATTTAAACCATTTCATAAATCGGACGGATGCCACTTCATCGTCACTTCTATTAAAACCGCCAAAAGAAATATGGGTTTTCTTATTTTAGTGAATTAACATGCAGTGCCTAAATTTTAAAACGAGAAGCCTGCATCTCGTAATCATCATATCCCAGCGTTTTCTTTAGGTCCTCCGGTTCCAAAGCTCCGTCAGCTTCTGAAGCACCTGCTTTCAAGGCAGCCAGTCCTGCTCGCATTCCACCAATTGCTGGTGAAACCATAGCTGTCGGAAATGTACCAATTTTAAAACCTAGAGCGGCAGCTTCCTCCTGCGTTGGCGTCGCTCGTGGATTACCTGGCGATAAAACCACGAACGATGGCTTACTAGCTGCAGCCGCAATTGCGCGCTTAATTTCACCTTCATCCTGAGGGGAATCAAGAAATAAAATGTCGGCACCTTCCTCAACATACATCTCAATGCGAGCTACCGCTTCATCAATTCCCAGAGTCGGCCGACAATCGGTGCGCGCCATAATGAGTACACCTGAGTCTTTAGCAGCCTCAACCGCCGCCCGGATTTTCATGCGTGCTTCCTCACGGGGCAAACACGGTTTACCAGAAGCTGTTAACGCCCTGGGTGTGATCTTATCTTCTATTAAAACCGCCGCGGCACCGGCACGACCATAAGCTCGCACCGTACGTTGCACGTTCATAACGTTCCCATGACCGTGGTCACCATCTGCTAGAATTAAAGTATTGGGGGCTGCACCTCTGGCCATATTAAAAGAATCGAAAAATTCAGCGAACGAAACTAAGTCTAAATCCGGGCCCGCTATTCGGCTTGCAGCCACGCATGAGCCAGAAAGAAATGCTGTCTCAAACCCAGCCTCAGCTGCCAGTTTGGCGCTCAAGCCATCCCATACGGCTGGCATAACAACAAACTCTGGTTTCGCAATAGTAGCACGTAGGCGTTCCGGGGCGGTCATGGGCATATCCTTACTAATATCAAAATAATCACTTTTGAACGATAGAAGCTAGACGGATAGGATGCAAGTCACTGAGATACAGAAATCATTTTTACGCACCCGTCAAATATCTTATTAATGTAAATTTTAAATCTACTTAGTTATTGGCATCAATTTCCGGTCGCTTATGGGCCCATGGGCGCGCTCGTTCAAACGCTGCTGCCGCCCTTAATACACCAAGATCATCAAGTCTATGACCAACGATTTGTAAGCCTACTGGCAAACCATCTTCAGTAAAGCCACACGGAACGCTGGCTGCTGGATTATGCGAAAAATTAAAAGGATAAGAAAATTCAGCCCACATCAACCAATCCCAGTCATCCTGAGGCCAATGCATAGGTTGAAGACAATTCGCGGGAAACGCCGTTACAGAAACCGAAGGCGTTAGTAACAAATCCCAATTATTAAACCAGTCTTGCATGGCCGTGATATAATCTAATTTGCGTTTCCGCATATGAAGATATTCCTCGTAGCTTGGATCTCCGGATTCTCGGATGCAAGCCACTAACCCTGGATCCATCTTTTCCGCCCATTCGTCTAAATAAGCGCGATATAAAAGGCTATCCGCTTTCCAAAAGAAGCGAATCAGCTCCGGGCCATCCCCAGCCCAGGGCGTTTTCGTTTCTTCCACATGTGCACCCAATTCTTGAAAGGTTTTTGCTGCGTTTTTTACTAGAGCCGCAACTTCCGGATCAACCCGAGCATGACCTAAATCGGGGCTGAAAGCTATTCGCAACCCTTTAAGGTCAAGGTTTAACAATTCAATATTATTTATCCATTCTGAACAAAGGCTATAGGGATCCGAAATATGAGGTCCCGACATTATTTCCAACATCAGTGCAGCGTCAGCAACGGTGCGAGTGATCGGCCCTGCATGAGATATCTGGTCATTCACACGCATGGGCACATTTGGGATACGCCCAAATGACGGCTTAAACCCAAAAACTCCACAGAAATTGTCCGGCATACGAATGGAGCCGGCTCCATCTCCGCCATGATGCAGTGGCCCAAACCCAATCGCCGCCGCCGCTCCAGCTCCCGCTGAAGAAGCCCCAGCATTATAACCATATTTCCACGGGTTGTGCGTTATACCAGTGAGAGGACTTTGGCTAACACCCTTCCAACCAAATTCAGAAGTAGTGGTTTTTCCAAGTAAAATAGCACCCGAATTCTTTAAACGTTGAACTACTGGTTCATCTATTGTTCCAACATTATCAGCGTCAATGCGTGAACCACGCTGAAATGGGAGCCCCAAAACCGACGTAAGATCTTTTATTGTGACCGGGATGCCATGCAGCGGGTCCAAGTGACTGTTGTTAGCTGCTACAAGCGCTTCAGCCGATTTGGCTTGGTCCATAGCCATTTCAAAATCAAATGTGGAAAAGGCATTAACGCGCGGTTCCAATGCTGCTATCCGTTCTAAAATAGCCGACATTAGCTCAACAGGAGATAATTTTTTTTCACGAATTAATTTAATAGCCTCAGTAGCGGGTAAAAAATTTAGATCCGCATTGTCCATTCTGGAGCTCCCATCTTAGTAACGCAGTTTAATGTCTAGCTATCCTCTTGGGAATTTGATTCCCAAATCATGGAATTAGAATGCCGTAGGAGGCAATCCACCACCATCTACAACTATAGCTTGTCCAGTCGTGAACGCCGCATTTTCTGAAGCTAGGTAAGCGATGGCACCAGCAATTTCGTCTGGACTGCCATGACGACCAACCGGAATTGGTTTTGCCCTTTCCGCTAAGCCTTCCTCAACATCCTGATATCCAGCTTTCAGAGTAGAACTTATGGCTCTATCTGTCCGAATAGAGCCAGGGCAAACACAATTAACCGTAACGCCAGAGCGAGCTAGATCATACGCTAATGACCGCGTAAAACCGATCACAGCTGCCTTTGATGCACAATAAGCTGCGCGCTCTGGCAAAGCCTGTAAACCGGCTACAGAAGCAAGTGAAATAATTCGACCGTAGCCGCGTGTTTTCATGTGCGGGACAGCTGCGCGACTCATTAGAAATGGACCGCGGACATTAATGGCCATTACCTTTTCCCAAGCTTCGAGAGGTACTGTTTCAATTTGTCCACGGTCCTTACCGTGAGGCGCCCCAGCATTGTTCACCAAGACGTCCAATCGTCCATATTTTCCAATAGTTTCATTGATAAGATGGGAAGCGCCTTGCTCGGTAGAAACGTCTCCGGTGAAACTTGTTGATATGCCGCCTAATTCCTCCAATCGGGCTACAAGGGAATCCAATCCCTGCCAAGTGTTTTCCGCTTTCTCCGCCGTCTTATCATTATCCACTCCCGACGAGGAAACGTCGGAAACAACCACTATGAAACCGTCACGTGATAGTTTTTGAGCGGTCGCGGCACCAATTCCGTTTTCCTTACCACAACCAGTAATAAGCGCCACTCGCCGGTCAGTTTTTATCATTCTACAATCCTCCAATGGTTTAAATCGCATGAAACGCTATATGCGGTAACTTAAAATAGCACCCCTATGTAATATACATTCTAACCTAATACACAGAGATACAACGTCGCTAGAACGATATTTTCTGGCACACTCAAATTAGTGATTTCAATCTTTATCTACCCATTCAGGATCCAATGAGGCTATGGGGATCACCCAGTCGACTTAAGTATACACATGCCACCTCGGATCTAATAGACGTCCAGCTCCCATAAGCCAAACCAATATTTTTCTATAGTTCCTTGAAAATTAGTTTGAAATTAGAGTCTATTTTGGAGAGACCAAATAATTGCTCCATGGGCTCAATGCCATAATATTAAAATCCCTTTTGCTCTTTATGTGCACCGGTTCGCTCACTATTACTGCTTTTAATGACATACCCAGTCGCCACATTTATGCCTGCTTGTACGGTAAAAGCAGCAAGACAAGTAATTAACTAAGCGTCTTGCGTCGTGTTTTCATTCGCTCTCGCATAGAAGCGTGCGCTTCTTTAGTACCGTCATGAAAAGTACCGAACCATTTGTCCAATGGCGCCAAGCTTCCACCATAATTACATTCAAAATATTTATGATGTAGATAATGAAAATGGTTACCACCATCAATACCCAATTGTTTCCCAATTTTAAGCTTTTCAAATCCACTATGTGACAAAGCTGGATAAAATGCTGCTAGATGCAGCTGATAAAGGGCATTAACGGGATGAGCGGCCAACAACCACTGAACCACAATGGTAGAAAAATATATCAAATGCTCTACAGGGTGCATCGCCAGCCCAGACCAAGGGCCGATCTCCACGTTACGGTGATGCAAAGCATGGACAGGTTTATAAAGAAATTTTATGTGTAACAAACGATGCCCGAGATAGAAATGAACAGCGTGGATCACAGGTGATAGTATAATAAGGAATACAAACCAAGTCCAAAACCACATTGGGGAACTATTTAGGCCTATAAAGCCCAAATAATTATTGGCAAAAGCCCAGTAAGTAATAATCTCATAGAACGTAATGACAGGAACACCACAAATCAACGTTCGTATAATATTGTCATAAACCTGATTTTTAAAAATAAAACGTCTATTATTTTTAGCAAAAGGTTGCGTTGTGAAACGGTGGGAATCTCCTTGAAGTCTAAAATAATAAAAAAATAAATGAAGGCCGCCGAACACAATAGTAACAAATGCTAAATTGCGCGCAAACAGAAGACCAACCCACCACAGCTCTATAGTCGCCATAGAAGCCATTTCCGGTGTCAAATAGACCCACGTTGCGAGCGTCACGCAGAGCCAAAAAGCGTTATACGGCCAAATGAATCCAGGGAAACCAAAAATCCATTTAAGAATGGCTATTGGTTTGGGTGGCCAAGTGTTAATTGGAGCAAGTGCTATAGGGTTTTTCGGGGACCAATCCCCACTCGGGCTGCGTTCCAATGATGCTGTATCGATCATCTTGCCACCTCATTAATCATGCATAAAAACAGAATACATATATTTAGACTACAACAAAAGCTTTAAGCAGATTTTAAAATACGATGCGCTCATACAATTATTCATTGTGGCAAAGTCTCATCAAATTGATAGTTTAAAGTCGGGAACGACTTAATTCTTGACAGGCTTTATTTTCATTACCCTTCACATTAGATTAGCAATTACATCATGTGACTGCGTGCAACTTTAGGAATTTATAAGTAGATTGGCTCTTGATGCGGGGACTTATCACATCAGTCAATAATAGAACTCATCTGTTAACGAAAAACGGTCAATATTATGCCCTGCGCGGATGACTTGTTCTGCTGCCGACCTTGCGTACAATCAAACCTTCCGGTTTAGTTGGAAAACGTTCCCATTGTTATTGTTTTATCAATTTAGAGGTATAACCTATGGACAACACTAGATTTACGTTGGTGATGATGCCGCCTCAATCTCCCATTCGTGTAAATTGGGGAAAAAGAGTGGCTGAAGAAGAACTTGGCATTCGTGTGCTTCCACCCGAAACCATCTAAGAAGCAATCG
>CAZADS010000105.1:0-66001 GCA_964483985.1 uncultured Thalassobaculaceae bacterium | reverse complement strand
AAGAGAGTGGTTTTTCCGGAACCATTAGGGCCGATGACACCGAGAATTTCGCCGCGTTGAACATGAAAATCCAACCCATCTATTGCAGCTACTCCGCCAAATTGCTTAACCAATCCTCGGGTTTCTAAAAGATAGTCAGTCGCCACCACTCAACTCCATTTGTTGCTCGACTTTGCGCCTGTTAAGAAAGCGTTTGAACCGTCGCGGTAGGCCTGAAATTCCCTCTGGTATGAAAATCATAACCAAAATCATCATCATTCCTGCGACTATTAACTCATAAGCACCTAGGCCACGGACTGCCATAGCAATACCTTTAACAACGGCCACGCCAACGAGTGGTCCCCATACAGTCAATGAGCCGCCGATAATCACGAACGAAACAGTTTCAATGGACTGTATTATTGTAAAGCTCTCTGGATGCAGGAAGGTATTAAAAGAGCCGTAAACAGCGCCTGCAACTCCTGCGAAAAAACATGCTGTCGCAAAGGCAAAAACCCGATAATACATGGTGGCTACGCCCACCGACTCGCACAAATCAGGGGCATCGTAAAGAGCGACAACTGTTTTCCCAATTCGGCTAAAATCGATTCTTGTCATGATAATAATGGTCACGCAAAGCAGAAAAAAGGCAAGGTAATACCAATGCGCTTTACTACTAAAGTCTATATTCCATAGTCCGGGAATGTTGATAGCGTCCGGAACAGGAATTTTCCGAAAGCCCTGCCATCCACCGAACACCGGTATAAATAAATACAAGAAAGAGAGTCTTATAACTTCTCCGGTTGCCCATGAAATCAAAAAGAAATACGAGCTTTTGAGGCGAAGTGTTGGTATCCCGATTAATATAGCGATGGTCGCTGCAGCCAAGCCCCCCACGGGCAGGGATAACCAAAAACTAATCCCCATGTCTCTCGATAATAAACCTGCTGCGTATCCGCCTATAGCAATAAACCCAGCGGTTCCAAAAGACACCAGTCCGGTTCGCCATAATAAGCGTAATCCCAGGGCTACCATTCCGTGGAGGAACATATTGGTCATGGCGTGGAGGTAGTAGTGTTCCTTAAACCAAATTGGAAGAGTCACTAAAAAAAGGAAGATCACGGCACCTATGGACCATGTCCAATTTATCCTTGATGACGAAGGCAAATCTTGAGTGGTCATTCGTCATCTCTCGTAAAAATTTCAAACACGATGCCACCAAAAAGCCCAGTAGGTTTAAAAACAATCACGCCAATCACGAATACTAAAAGGACAATCTGGGTAAAATAACCAAAGAAAACATTACCAAAGGCGTCGACGAATCCAACCAAGATTCCTGCCCAGATAGCACCTGTGATACTGCCCATTCCGCCTAAAATGATTACCATAAAGGCTTTAATTAAATAGCCCTCGGCCATATACGCGTGCACAGTAAATACAGGTGCAATAATGGCAGCAGCAGCAGCTGCCATCGCACAGCCAAGAAACATCGCTATGGTAGCGGTTCTGGGGATACTTACACCCGAAACAGCGGCAGCGTCGCTGTCTTGCGCTACAGCACGCATGGCTAAACCCGCTTTGGTATAGCGAAGTAGGAGTAAAAGACCGACTGTGAAAATAACAGCTACGACAATAATCATTAGCCGTTCAACAGGGAATCTTGCGCCAAAAATCTCGACTAGGCCCTCAAAATAAGTTGGGACACTTTTCGTATGAATACCGAAAGTAACGAATGCTCCTTGTTGGAGAACTTGGGTTAATCCCACTGCTACAATCAAACAAGGTAGGACTTTCATCCAAAACCGTTGATATAGAACTTTGTTAACTAAGGCTCCAAGTACACCTATTGCTAAAATTGCGATCACAAACGCTAACGGGTAAGGCACTGAAATTGCTTGCAGCCAATCGGGCACAGATTCAACAGAAATATTTTTTTCTACTAAAACCCAAACTAAATAAGCGCCGAGCATCAGAAATGCCCCATGGGCGAAATTGATGATATGTAAAACGCCAAGGACCAAAGACAACCCTGTTGCAGCCATGACATATAACCCAGATAGCATCAGGGCATTTAAGACGGTTTGAAGAAATAAAAGGCTGTTCATAATTGTCTACAAAATATCATCTGGTAAAAAGTAGTAAGGAATTTTGCCCGCATACCGTCGAGAATACTTTGTAGGTATGCGGGCAAATTTTAAAGATAGATTTTATTTAGGGAGCTTTGGCCATCCCCATACCTAGGGTCACAATCTTGCCATTTTGGAATTGATTAATGGGCAGGGCATGAATCATTTGCCTTTTAATTCCGTAGGTCTTTTCACCACCCCATTCGGTCATCTGCCCAGCAAGTGTTTTCCAGCTATAGTTCACAAAAAAATCGCGTAACTTAGTTGGGTCAGTGCACTGACACGCTTCAATAGCGCCAAAGACACCAATAGCCGCATCATACATTTTCTCGCTGTGAAAGGTTACGAATTTTTCATTGAACTTTTCTTTATACAGCTTTGCATAGGCCTTTTGTTCTGGAGACACATCAGGTGAGTCATAATCAATAGTTTGTAGTAGATACACGCCATTTGACGCTTTTGCGCCGGCGATTTTATCCATTTCGCTTGGATTGGTGCCAGCACTCACTATGTCCCCTTTGTAGCCCAGCTCATACAATTGCTTTACAATTAGGCCTTCGTGGCCAGGCCGAGTTGCTGACATCTCAATTAAGTCAGGGTTTTTAGCCATCATGGCGGTTATCGGAGCATAAAAATCCGTCGCGGTTTCATCTGTGTAATCTTCGTGTACAACGTCGAAACCTAATGCCAGGGCATGTTTTTTCATCAAGGCACCTGATGCCATCCCAGCTGATGTGGCTCCTTCAAAGACGGCTATTTTTTTCTTGTTAGGGAATTTCTTCCTATACCACTGTAGGAAAGCCTGACCGAACTCGTTACCTGTGCACCACACTCTATAGGTATACGTCTTATCTGGTCCTATTGCTTTCGGATTCCACCCAGTAGTAGTGTTGAAAATTTTGTTTTTCTCTAGAACGGCTTCAGTAGCGGCTATTGTCGGTCCCGAACCAGAGTTCGTAATCAAAATTTTAATTTTATCATCAAAAACGAGTTTGGTTGCGGTTTCAACGGCGAGTTCTGCGGAGTACTTGTGATCATATACTACATACTTTATCTCGTAAGACTTACCCCCTAGTTTGATTCCTCCTTTGGCATTCCATTTTGCAATGGCTAATTTAACACCTCTAGAAGCACCAATTCCCAATGCCGCACCCGGTCCGCTCATTGGCTCGTAGGCGCCTACGGTGATGCTTCCGTCGAATGCTTGAGTTGAATTAGCGGCTAACATAATCAGACCTGCCCCTGCTAAAAAGGCAGTAGTTTTGAACGATTTGAAATAGGTTTTCATTTCCTTCCCCCGAATACTCACTAAGAGTTCTGTTTGAACTACCTGACGATCAAGGTTTCAATTATCTGAAACTTTTCGTGATGCCTATGGTCTGAAACTATATTGTAAAGCTGTCTTAGAAAACGTCTAAAGAAGGCAATTTAATAAGTGATTACGTATATAGTTTATTGAAAGAATGGAGCTCACGCTTTTTTTCTTTTGTAAAAACCGTTTACGGGTTCCTCTTGTAAAGTAAATTAATGAACGATTCGAACTGTTTTTTACTCGGAAAGTTGAAGGTTAAAACTTCACAAATTTCTAAAATAACTATATCAGGTCCATATAAACGTAATTTAATAGCCAAAATTACACGTAAGATTGTTGAAAGTTCACTTATGGAATACTGGTGTGATATAGAGTTTGATATATAGAGCCGGGGTGTTTTGGCAAAGTTTTTGATTTGATTTCCTGGGGGAAGCAATTATGCGGCCTGAACAGATCCTTAAGACCAAGCCGAAGGTTCTTAGTCAATCTCAACGTGAAGCCTATTTTAGAGATGGTTATTTAGCTTTGGAGGGTTTTGTTAGCAACGATTGGTTAGAACGTATTTGGTACACTACTGAGGAATTTATTGAAGAGAGCCGAAACCATTCTAAATCTAATACGAAATTTGACTTGGAGCCTGGTCATACACCGGATAAGCCGAGATTACGTCGATTAAGTTATCCGGTAACCTATCATGAAACCTATTGGAACTTCGCCAGTCGTGGTCCAATCGTTGATGTGGCTGAAGATTTGCTCGGACAGGATGTTGTTTTTCATCACTCTAAATTAAATTTCAAGTGGTCTGGTGGAGGTGAAGAAGTAAAATGGCATCAGGATTTCCCATTCTACCCACATACCAATGACTCAGTTTTGGCGATTGGCTTGTATATGGATAACGTTGACGATGAAATGGGTCCGCTTGGCGCTATTCCAGGCAGCCATCATGGGCCTATTTATAATCACTATAATTGCAAAGACGAATGGGTGGGCGCTGTATCGGAAGATGAAGTCAAAACTGTGCCAGTTGAAACAGCCGAATGGATGAAGGGTAAAGCTGGGACTATCACAATCCATCATGTGCGAACTATTCATGGCTCTATGCCTAATCTTTCTCCAAGAATTCGCCCGTTGCTTATCAACGCCTATTCCTCGGCCGATGCTTTTTCGTTGACGCCTTTCCCTGGGACCGCCTGCTCTCAGAATGAAACCCTGATTAGAGGTCAAAGAGCACGTTGGGCTGAAATTTATGGCGAAAATTGTCGCATGCCGCCTGATTGGTCAGCTGGTTACACGTCAATTTTTGCGTTGCAGCAGGAAGAAAATCCGAATCAACGAGCAGTGCAATAGAATGAATTTCTTTAATTTTAAATATGCACAACAATTTGGGTAACTAGCATGACTTTAAGCACTAAAACAGTCGAGGAAACCTATGCTCAAGATGGCTTTGTGTTTCCCATTAACGCCGTAAGCGAAGCTGAAGCTAAAAAAATACGCGCAGATCTTGAGGCAGCGGAGACCGAGGTGGCAAAAGATCCGAAAAAACTTGGGCTAGTAAGGTCTTACCCTGATCGGCTAATACCGTCATTTGACAGATTAATCCGAAATCAAAATTTAATCAAAGCAGTGAAACGTATACTCGGCCCAGACCTTTTGGTTTGGAGTGGAGGATTGTTTATCAAGGAGGCTAAAACGGCTCATATCGTTACTTGGCATCAAGACTTGACATACTGGGGTCTCGATGATGTTCAAGAGGTTACAGCTTGGGTGGCATTATCACCATCAAACCTAGAAAGTGGTTGCATGAGGTTTGTGCCGGGGAGCCACAAAAATAATCTCATGCCACATGAAGACACATTTTCTGAAAATAATCTTCTTTCAAGAGGCCAGGAAATTTCGGTGGAAGTTGATGATAGTGATGGCGTAGATGTTATTCTTGAAACAGGTCAAGCTTCATTGCATCATGGGCACCTAATTCATTCATCCGGCCCCAATGGAACCCTTGATCGACGTATTGGAGCGGCTATTCGGTATATAAAACCATCAATGAAGCAGCGAAATGGGGCGAGGTCTTTAGTAGCTTTAGTCTCGGGTCAAGATATTTTTGGAAATTTCAGAATTGCTGGACCTCCTCGAGGTTGGTTAACGGAAGAAGATTTTGAAATTTGTGGAAGAGATTCTGAAATCAAAAGAGAAGTTCTCTATGAAGGAGCTGATGCATATAAGGGTCAAAGATATATGGAGGCCTGAAATTTTTTGTTAATGGCTTATGGCGAGTGCAGTTGAGTGAAGGTGGATAGAAATGAGTGCGAAAGGAAAAGCTTATATTGTAGGTGCGTTTGAGCATCCAACTCGTAAGGCCACTAAAAAATCAATCGCTCAATTGCACGCTGAAGTAGCGAAAGGAGCTTTGGCAGACGCCGGACTCACAAAGGACGACGTCGACGGTTACTTTTGTGCCTCAGATGCTCCGGGGCACGGGCCTCTGAATATGATAGATTACATGAATTTAAGAGTTCGCCATGTTGATGCGACCAATACGGGCGGCTCTTCGCATATGATACATGTCGCCCACGCCGCGCAAGCAATTGCTGCTGGGAAATGCTCTGTGGCTTTGATTACTTTGGCCGGCAGACCCCGAAGCCAAGGGCAAGAAAGCGGCGGTATTCCGCGCGCGGATAATCCGCTTCAAGCGGACTACCAATGGGAAAATCCCTATGGGATCACCACGCTAAATATATATGCAATGGTGGCGATGCGTCACATGTTTGAATTTAAGACTACTAGTGAACAGCTCGCTTGGATAAAAGTAGCTTGTTCTCATCACGCGCAACACAACCCAAATGCGATGCTCCGTGACGTGGTCACTGTTGAAGAAGTTGTTAACTCTCCAGTGGTTTCGGAACCTCTGCACCGATTAGATTGCTGTGTCATTAGTGATGGTGGGGGAGCGTTAATTGTAACGAATTCGGAAGTAGCACGGAATCTGAAACGGCCGCTGGTAAAACTAATTGGTGCAGGTGAAGCCCCGAAAGGGCAATTGGCCGGGGATGTAGATCTTAGTTTTTCGGGAGCGGCCTGGTCGGGTCCCCCAGCGTTTGAAGAGGCGGGTGTCGGCCATTCCGATATTAAATACGCTTCAATCTATGACAGCTTTACCATCACTGTTCTTATGCAATTGGAGGATTTGGGCTTTTGTAAAAAGGGAGAGGGTGGTCGGTTCGTTGCGGATGGAAATCTAATTTCGGGTATTGGTAAGCTACCTATAAATACGGATGGGGGAGGACTTTGTAACAACCATCCAATGAATCGTGGTGGTATGACTAAAGTAATAGAGGCCATACGCCAATTAAGGGGGGAAGCGCATCCAAAGGTCCAAGTTCCGAATTGCGACATAGCTTTGGCCCATGGAACGGGTGGTGGGCTTGGCACCCGACATGGCAGTGCAACCTAGAATTTTGAGCGAGAATAGCAAGTAAGGTTGATAGACAGATTGCAGACCCTAACCCTAATCCAGAGACACAGGAATTCTGGAATGCGGCTAATCGGGGTGATTTTGTGCTCCGATATTGCTTAGAATGTGGCAAAACGCACTGGTACCCTCGGGCAATTTGTCCCCATTGTTTTGGAGAAAAAATGCAATGGCGAAAAGCATCTGGGCGGGGAATAGTTTACACGTTTAGCGTTATGCGCCGTACTAAAATACCTTATGCTATTGCTTATATAGCCCTCGATGAGGGACCAAAATTGATAAGCAATATTGTTGATTGCAATTTGGACCAAATAGCTATTGGTCAAGCCGTCGAAATAGTTTTCAAAAAAAGCGAAAATGGTTTTTCGGTCCCGATGTTTAAGCCCCTTTTTACGTAATAGATAGGAGATAATTTTTTATTTCGATTAGGATGCAAGTAATTCCGCTCTGTCACTCTGTCAACAGTTGGCCGGCAAGACAAATCCTACATCTCCGTTAGAAGGAAAGTTCTCTAATGCATTTTGCGTGGCGTTGGCCTCGTCAACCCAGTACTGGGTGAGCTTTCGGAAGAGCTTTTGAGTGTTTAACGGCGTTTACTGAGGCAGGATCTAGAGATCGATTTTGCAGTTTGGTTTCAATACATTGATATTGTAGCTTTAGAAGATAAATTTTGGCGCCTTTAATTTGATCTTTCGCATAAAAGCCTAAAGATACCGCCACTCGCTTGTGGAAGATGTGCTTTTAAACGATCTAACACCGCAACGGCATCATAGTCCCTTAGAAATTCAAGCAATAGACACCCAGCTATCTTTGTGTCTTGGCCACGTATAGCTTCTTCCGCCATAGCGCTATTTTCTGTTTTTTCGTCGGACACCCAGAGTTCAACCCGGGCGGTAGTTGCCGGATCATAATGACTATCGGCGATTAGGCGAACTTCTTTCTCATCAAATTCTTTTTCAAACGAAAATGTAACCGCTGCTGAGCCAAAGGTTTCACCTGCTACAATCTCTCGTCTACAAACGGTTCGGCTTGCGTTTAGAAATACTCCTGACATAATTTTTCGGGTCCATGGAGTTGGGTTTGCCAGGCATTTTTTATATTCACTAGAGCGGAGCGTCTCTGGGGTATCGACTTCGTACCAAGTGAAAAAATCCAAATCCTTATTTAAAGATTGGTATCTGCGTCCTCTAACAAACCCAGGGACACCTAGCCTTTCAGGTAAGTGTTCGTTCTGATACCAGTTTTCGTAATTTTTTTCTGAACCTTCTGCGCAATTATTCCAAATTGCTAGTACGCCCGAGCCAACCATTTTGTCCCCTCTTGAAGTCATTTTGAAGCAAGCAGAATATCGTCGATATTTTAAAATGTAGAGAGCTAAAGTTTTCCTTAATAATCATGTAGTTTTACATAGCAAGATTTGATTTATCAAATCTTTTGGAAATCACTCACTGTTGGAGATCGAATTTATTAGTTAAGCTAAAAAATCAGTAAATTCAAAGAAAACGGAATTGTTTACAATGAAAAATGGAAATCCGACCTCCCTACGAATTCCGGATCCGGGGATAGCGGCGTTATTTGAACAGGATGCGCGTTGGCAAGCTTGGCTCGATGTTGAAGCCGCTTTAGCGAAAGCCGAAGCGGAATTGGGTATTATCCCCGAGGCGGCTGCGCAGGAGATAGTGGCAAAGTGTGACCTGTCTTTGTTTGACAAAAATCTTTTGACTCAAGGGTTTCGGCGGACGGGACATACCTTGGTCCCTTTGGTTTGGGAACTAGCTAGGTTATGTGATGCTGATGCTGGGAATTATGTTCATTGGGGTGCCACTACACAAAATATTACTCAAACAGGGGACCTGTTGCAGTTAAGAAAGGCTCATCAGATCTTTTTGAGGCAAATAGGTATGATTTTTGAGGCGTTGGCTGATCTTGCCGAACGTTCTAAGGACATGGCGTTGCCCGGTAGAACTCATGGTCAACATGCAGTACCGGCTACCTATGGCCTGAAAGTAGCGATTTGGATCGACGAATTTGCTCGTCATATTGAGCGTTTGAAAGGGTGTGAAAGTCGTGTATTTCAAGCACTTCTGGGTGGTGCTGCCGGCACTGCGGCGTCCTTTGGAGACAAAGGTTTGAGGGTTCAAGAAAGGATGGCTGCTCACTTAAATATGGCACCAATGATTGTACCAGCGCGCAGTATTATGGATCATCTGGTTGAGTATTTGATGCTGTTATCACTTTTGGCTGCTAGTTGTGGTAAATTCGCTAATGAAATTTATGTGGGAATGAAACAAGAATTTGGTGAAGTAGAAGAGCCTATTTCCCCCGGCACAGTGGGGAGTAGTACAATGCCTCAAAAAAGAAACCCTCATCTCTCACAGGATGTTATGGCCTACGCGGCACAGATTCGCAGTATGATTCCTTTAGCATTGGAAACAGTTATGACTGAACACGAAGCTAATAGGCAAACTTCTTTGATGATGCGCTATGCACAAAATCAGGTTTGTGTGTTGTTAGGTGATACATTGGAGCGAGTAAGAATACTAGCGGAGGGATTAGTACTAAAACCGGAACGGATGCTTAGAAATCTAGCTTTAACGGAAGGTTTAATAATGGCTGAGCCCATTATGTTAGCTCTGGGCGAACATGTGGGTCGACAAGAAGCCCACGATATCGTGTATGATGCGGCTCAAGCCGCAGCGAGCGGACCAAATAATTTTACGGATCTACTGTTGGCAGATGAAAGGTTTAGCAATCATCTTTCTGCAATTCAGATTAAGTCTATGCTTGATCCTACTCAGTACACGGGCCTTTGTAGCGAGATTGCTTGGGGTCAAGCAAAGCGAGCGCGGAAATTGGCCAAAGAGCTCGCGGGAGAGTAACGTAAGTGACTTCAGTCAATCACTTAAGTGCTTCAGCCCTCAGTGTTATTGTGCTTAAGTAGGAATAAAAATTCTATTTTAGGATAAACTTTTGTCAAAGTCCGAAGGTGAACGAAACTAGCTCAATAAATTTATGCTGTAAATTTGACTTAGAATTGGAGGTCAATGGAGATGGGGATAGTCATAAATCAGGTCGGACCGGGTTTTGCGGCTGAAGTGTCTGGGATTGATATTAGTCGTCCACTGTCGCTGGCTGACGCAAAAAATATCCATGCGGGCATGGATCGATACGCCGTGCTTGTGTTCCGTGGCCAAGTTATCAGTGACGTCCAGCAACTGGCCTTCTCTGAAAAACTAGGAGTGATAGAGCATTCTGTCGGTACTAGTTTGAGGAGTAAAAAAGACCAACGTCTACCAACCACCTTCGCTGACGTTTCTAATCTAGATAAGAATGATAAACCTTTCGAACGCGATGATCGTAGACGTCTATTTGCTATAGGCAATCGTTTATGGCATTCGGATAGTTCGTTCAAAATTATTCCAGCAAAGTATTCAATTTTGCACGCATTATCCATACCTACTAAAGGAGGCGATACACAATTTGCCCACATGCCCAATGCCTATGACGCTTTGGACTCGGAGATAAAAAAGGAAATAGAGAAACTCGTATGTGAGCATTCTCAAATGTATTCACGACAGCAGGTTGGGTTTACTGAATTTACAGACGAGGAGCGTGCTCGTTTCGCCCCAGTTCGTCAACGACTTGTAAGAACACACCCCGAGACAGGCCGAAAATCGCTTTATCTTTCCTCGCACGCAGGTTCTATAGACGGTGTGCCTGTTCCGGAAGCTAGGTTGCTACTTCGTGACCTAATGGATCATGCAACGCGGAAGGAATTCGTTTATGTTCACAAATGGCAAGTTGGTGATCTAGTAATGTGGGACAATCGGCAGACAATGCATCGCGCACGTCCATTCCCAGTGGAGGAAGCCCGAGACATGCGTCGAACTACCATCGCCGGTGATAGACCTACGGTTGAGCAATTTAACGATTTAACTTTGGCGGTTGGTTCGGTATGAGGCGGTTTCCATGAAAATTCAAAAAATAAGAGAGCACATTGGAGCAGAAGTTACTGACATTGATTTGAAAGACGAAATAGAAGAGAAAACTGTGCAAGCACTGTATGATGCTCTGGTAGATCACGTTGCCTTGGTAATTAGAAATCAAACATTTAGTGCTTGTGAATTTCAAAATGCCGCTAGTTTGTTTGGTGAACCTATGGAGGATCAAAACCGCCAATATCTAGCGGAAGGTGTTCCCATGGTAAGTACGCTGTCAAATAGGCATCTAGACAGTTTTGGGAAGGCGGCTAAGGTTGTGGCTAATGCTACCTGGCATACCGATCATACTAATCAAGCCCAGCCACCAAAATTCACCTCGCTTTATCCAGTGGCTTTACCGGATCGTGGAGGTGGGACGGCTCTATGTAATATGAGAGCTGCCTACGAGGCGCTACCGGAATCTTGGCGATTGAAAATCGCGAAGATGAGAACCTCAAATACACTTATTAGTTCCGCTCGCGCCAGAACAGGTAATCCTGACATAGTAAGAGAGCAGCGAGAATCTGGAATTCAACCTATGCTCCACCCACTGGTACGGACGCATCCGGAACGTGGCAGTAAAGCTATCTGGTTTCACAAAAACAAAACCGAAGCGATTCTAGGTATGGGTCCGGAAGAAACGCAGGATTTTTTGACCGAATTATTGGATATCGCAATTCGTCCTGAATTTGTCTACGTTCATGAGTACAAACTTGGCGACATGCTTATAGTTGATAACAGGTCTGCAATGCATAAGGCTGGGTTTGACTATGACCATAGCCAACATCGAATGCTATATAGAGTTTTGATAAGGGGTGATAAGCCTTATTAATTGGAGTGTAAATTTATGAGAGGAGTTTTAGACGGGATCAGGGTTCTTGATTTTGGTCGTTATATCGCAGGTCCTTTCTGTGGCATGTTGCTCGGGGATATGGGCGCAGAGGTTATAAGGATTGATAAATGCTCTGGCAGCGAGGATAGATATTTAGTACCCCTAGCTGAAAGCGGCGAGGGGCCTTTATTTTTGGCGCTTAACAGGAATAAATTGTCATTGACACTAAACCCAATGAAAACCGAAGGCCGAGAAATCGTTAAAAAGCTTGTAAAGACGGCCGATATTGTGATTGCGAATTTACCACAACCAACATTAGAGGCCATGGGAATAGACTATCAAAGCCTCAGAGCTCTGAAATCTGACATAATCCTTACTACTGTAACCGCTTACGGGAACGGAGGGCCCTATAGTACTAGGGTAGGGTTCGATGGTGTCGCACAAGCCTTGGCAGGAGCTACTTTTATGGGTGGTCAACCAAATGAACCCATGAAGTCTTTTGTTCCATTCGCAGACTTTGGCACTGCTACGTTGGCTGCTTTTGGAACAATGTCTGCGTTGTTGCATCGGCAAAAGACCGGTATTGGCCAGCTGGTAGAGGGCGCGCTCACTCGAACAGTCATGGCTTTTAATATAGCTGCTTTGGCAGAGGAAGCGTATACGGGTATAGGCCGGCCAGCTTATGGAAATAGAGGGTATAGCGCTGGACCTAGTGATGTTTTTAAAACCACTGATGGCGCAATTATGGTACAAGTTGTTGGTCAACCGCTTTTCGAACGTTGGGCTAAGCTGATGGGTGAGGAGTACTGGCTCACGGACTCTAGATTCGCCACGGATATAGATAGGGGTAATAACGGGGAATTCCTGAGCGCCCGTATGCAAATGTGGTGTAAAGATATGAGTACAAAAGAGGTATTGGAAGCCCTTGATGAAGCCAGAATTCCATGTGGACCGGTGCTAAGTCCGGAACAAGTTTTGAAGGACCCACATATTGTGGCCATGGATTTTCTTGAAGACATGGAATTTCCTGGAATGAATAAACCTATTCCAATTACTACTACACCAGTAAAACTTTCTGAGACGCCAGGTTCGATTAAGCAACGCACTTCGAAGCTTGGAGAGCATACAGATTTGATTTTGGGAGAGCTTGGTTATAGTCCAGAAACAATATCCGAATTAAGAGAAGACCGCGTGGTGTAGAATTTTAATTTATTAATTGGTTGTGGTGTGGGCCAATATATAATCAGGGTAAATTGCAGGAAATCATTTAGATCGGTGTTTGATTGGGAAAAACTTATCTTAATTAAAATTTTTGATCCATTAAAATAGCCGGCTGATCGTAACTAGTCTCGCCACTTTCCTTAGCTGGCACCCCCGCTACAGTGGTGTTATCGGCTATATTTTTTAAAACTACGCTTCCAGCGCCTATACGGCAACAAACACCAACGGTTATATTACCTAGAATTGCCGCTCCTGCTCCGATCATGGTGCCTTCTCCGATTTTTGGGTGACGATTTCCTCGGTCTTTTCCAGTGCCCCCTAGAGTGACTCCGTGGAGCAGGGATACATTATCCCCAACCACGGCTGTTTCGCCTATTACTACTCCAGTGGCATGATCGATCATTATCCCTTTACCTATCTTGGCAGCTGGGTGAATATCAACCTGGAAAACTTCGGAAACTCGGCCCTGTATATATTTAGCTAAAATTTTCCTGTCTTTGTTCCATAGGCAGTGAGAAATACGATATGCTTGAAGAGCTTGATAACCTTTGAAAAAAATAAATGGCTCCAGATAACTTGTACAAGCTGGATCCCTTTCATATGTGGCAGAAAGATCATCTCTTGCTGCATCTACAATCCAGTTTGTTTGATTAACAATTTCATGAATTACTTGATATAAAGATAAAGCGCTTAATTCCGGTCCTCCTAATTTCTCTGATAAAAGAAATGCCAAAGAATCCTGAAATGCATTTTGATCTAGAATTGCAGTATTTAGCCAACTTGCTAAAGCAGATTCTTCAAATACCCAGCGTTCTGCATCCGTTCGCATTGCTGCCCAAACAGGATCTACCATCGATTCCTTGGATAATTCCAACTCCATTATGGTATTAATCCTCCTGATCCTCTCAGTACTAATGCACCTTCAAGTTCGGATGTTCCGTGTTCTGTTTGCTGATTGAAGAGGCTTGTTGTCCTATTGATGCAATTATATAATTAATTATTAGCAAGTGAAATGTAGGCTTGAAAAGAATAGGCTGATATTAATGATGTGAACAAGCCCCATGCAACGTAAAATAAGAATACTGGTCGTTTCACTAGTGCAAATACCGCTACGGCTGCTGGGATACAAGTTACTCCGCCGGCAAGCATAAAACCTAAAGCAGCTCCGGGGACCATTCCCATATCGACCAAAGCGCTAACAGTCGGAATGGCTGCGAAGCCATTTAAATACGTTGGTATGCCAAGAAATACAGAAGCAGGAATAGCCCACCATGATGAAACACCAAGATTTGATGCTATTGTTTCTGCTGGGAGGTACGCTACCATTAGACTTTCCAACAAGAAGGCCAAAGTTAGCCACTTTAACAAGAACCATCCCATTGTTCGGATTTCATAGTTAAAGAGTTCTCTCCGGTCCCGTTCCTTCCAGAAAGTCAAAATTATAGACGGTTTGTCTAAAATATTTGGAGTTCCACATCGGTTCGCAAATCTTCCGCCTACAAGCATTGGGTGCGAAAAAACTGTGCTCGTTTTCATTAAGTGTATTAGATAGCCCCCACTAAAACCCATGGCTAATGCAGATATAAGTTTTGCCAGCGAAAAATCGAGTCCAAAGATGGGACTCATCAAGAAAAACATCTGGGGATCCATCAAAGGGGATGCCATCCAAAAAGCCATAACCGGCGCTAGAGGAACGCCTGCTGCTAATAGACCTGCTATCAATGGGATCACTCCACATGAACAGAAAGGCGAAAGTGCACCAAAAGCAGCAGCCATCATTATTGCTCGGACTGGATGGCCTGAAAAAACAGTAGCTATCTGACGGTCTAAACTAGTCGCTTTGGTGAAAGCAGCTAAAAGGACTGAAATGATTAAATATGGCGAAATTTTCAGCAAAGCGTCTAGAGTAAAACTTAAGCTTGTAACACTCTGCATTGGAAGGAATGCAGTTAAGAGTACGAAAAGCGCGATTATAAAAGCAAAAACCCGGTCTACTTTTCGGAATTTTTTGCTAAAAACCAAAGATTCGGTTAAAAGAGTCATCAAGCTAATCCAAGCTTTTCGATTTCATCGAGGTCTGCCATTTCTGAAAAATATAGTTGCTTTTTAAATGGATATAAATAGGTCATTATTGAATTGTTTATTACAAATCGTGCTGTTTTTTCGAAATTTCGTCTATATCCTCGATTTCAGACTGTGCCAGCTCCCAATTGATCGCATTTACATTTGCATCAATCTGTTCCGGCGTAGTTGCCCCGGCGATAATACTAGCCGTCGTAGGCCTTGAAGCAGTCCAACTAAATGCTAATTCCAACAGACTATGATCTCTTTCTTGGGCATAAGTAGTTAACTTTTCCACTATATCGAAATTTTGACTAGTTAAATAAATTCGGTTGGCGAAAGTTGGCATATCCGTAAGGCGAGCACCTTTTGGCATTGAACCAGATTTGTATTTTCCAGTTAAAAGTCCGCTTGCCAAAGGAAAATACGGTAATAATCCACATCCATATTCTTCCATAGCGGGCAATAGGTCATTTTCAATTGACCTATTCAAAAGGTTATATTCGTCTTGGCATGAGATAAATCTTTCTAACCCTCCTGATTTAGATACCCATTGTGCTTCCACCATTCTCCATGCCGATAAATTGGAACATCCAATATAACGGACTTTCCCTTGTGTTATCAAATCGTCCAATGCTCTTAACGTCTCATCTATAGGGGTTAAATCATCCGGTTGATGAAGTTGGTAAAGGTCTATCCAATCTGTTTTTAGCCTTCTCAATGATTCTTCTATTGCCGCCATTATGTAGCGGCGGGCAGCCCCAATCTTGGCGCCGTTATCACTCATTGCCATGCCGAATTTGGAAGCCAAGACTATATCTTTTCTACGGTGACCGAGAATCTGACCAAGTTGCTCTTCAGATCCACCCCGCCCGCCATAAATATCAGCTGTATCGAACAACGTGATCCCGTTTTCTATAGCCTGATCGACTACGGCCCGAGTTTCGTCTACGTCCAGTCGCATGCCAAAATTATTGCACCCCAATCCAATCAGGGAGACTCTTAAGCCTGAGGTCCCAAGGTTTCTATATTTCATAATTTTAGCTCCAGATTTTATCTGAGACTTTAGCCGCATTGGTATGGTTCGTCACTACTCAGTGAAAATAAAATAATTTTCATAAGTTGGGCAACAATATCCTTGGCAAATGTTAGCAAGGCAACTATATACTTTATCATGGATAGGGAAAATCTTGACCGGAATTTCGGATTTCTTTTGCATGACGTGGCGAGGCTGATGCGTACAGTCTTTGATCGAAGGGGAAGAGAACTTGGTTTGACTCGATCGCAATGGTGGGTGCTCACGATGCTATATGCAAAAGAAGGGGTAACTCAATCAGAACTCGCTGATTTTATGGAATTGGAAAAACCAACCCTTGGACGCCTTTTGGATAGAATGCAAGAGAAAGGGTGGATTGAAAGACGAACAGATGATTTGGACCGCCGTGTGAATAGATTGTTTCTCACGGAGAAAGTGCAGGAAGTGATGCGTGCACTTAGAAGTACTGCGGCTGACGTTCGTAAGGACGCTATTGGGAATATGAACGATTTGGAAAGAGAGCAGTTTATTGACACGCTACTAAAAATCAAAGCCAACCTATTAAAAGTGGATGATTTCCGCTCTGAAAATTTGGATAAATAAAATCTAATTACCTACGATAATTGAGGCAAAATAAAATGAGTGAAAGTGAGAAAATTGAAAATAACGACGTGTCTGAGTCACTGTCGATAAGACCAGCTCGGCGTTGGGGCAGAACTCTAGTGCGTCTTGTGCTCTTGATTGTGATTCCCATTGGTGCTCTGGTGGCTGGTGGCTATTGGTACGAAACCACAGGAAGGTTTGTCGAAACCGAAAACGCATACGTTAAAACTCATGTCATTGCTGTTAGTGCGGACATAGATGGGCGAGTGACTGATGTTTTTGTTGAAGAAAATCAACACGTAACGAAAGGCGATTTATTATTTAAAATGGATCCGGAATCGCATTGGATGACAATCCGAATGGCTGAAGCTCAACGCGAAACGGTGCGTCAAGAAATAGCAGCAACCAGAGCGGAATATCATCAGATTGTAGCCGAAATTGAAGAAAAGAAAGCTATTGTGACTTTTTTTAAGCGTGAAGCTACTCGTCAACGAAAACTGATAAAAAAAGCGATAACAACTCGGGCGAAACTTGACGAAGCTGAATTTAATTTGACAGCTGCGAAGCAGGCGGTCGCAACTCTGCGACAAAAATTGCGGACTGTTATTGAGCGCCTTGGAGGCGATCCAAATCGTAGCTATGAACTTCATCCGAATTTTATGATGGCCGAAACTAAGCTTTCGATGGCTGAAATGAATTTAGGCTATACTGAAATCAGAGCTCCTATTGACGGTGTTGTGACAAGATTGAAGTTAGAACCCGGTGAGTGGGTGGAATCCGGGGAACCCGCGTTTGGTTTGATTGCAGTTAACCGTGTTTGGGTTGAAGCGAATTTGAAAGAAACACAGTTGACTCATGTTCGTGAAGGACAGGATGTAACGGTTGAAGTGGATGCTTATCCAGACGTCGTTTGGAAGGCTCAAGTATCAAGTATCAGCCCAGCTACTGGAGCCGAATTTTCGGTATTACCACCCCAAAATGCGTCAGGTAACTGGGTTAAAGTTGTACAGCGCTTGCCAGTAAGGATAGAAATAGAGTCTTCGTCTAATCACCCCCCGCTTCGGGCAGGAATGACTGCAACGGTTGCGATCGATACCCATCATAAACGCGAACTTTGGGGATCGATTAAATTAGCAATTGCTAGCCATCTTCTTAAAGGAGAGGAAGGCGAGCAAAAGTAAAATACTTCTCTTAGTTCTTGTTAACCAATTTCCGGGATTTCTTTTTCGGGAAAATTGAAAGTACTAATTACCACCAGAAATTTGTGCCTGGGCTTGTTGAGTATTTTTATTTTGAAGACCGGATATCAACTGCGTTAGAACTCGCCGCTCTTTGTCATTTCGGACTGGGATTGAAAACTCCGCATTTGTGACGAGAGATCCGAATCGCGAATGCAAAATTTTTGCTATTTTATTATAGGTTCCGACGATGACAAACTGATCCAACACGCTATCAGAAATCAATGACGGCAATTCTTCCCAAGATTGGGTTCTTGCGAGAAGTTTTGCTTTATCTGCAAGGTTGTCTAAACCTAGATGATCAAATGCGGATCTATAAGCTGGAGTAGAAGCATAAAAAGCAATCCGGGCTCGGGCATCACGGATTTTCGATTGTAGTTCTTCTTCATTAGGTGCTGTTGCAATCAATGGTTTGATGCTGACCTTGAAGTTGCTTAAAGAGCGCCCACTTTTTGATGCTCCCGCTCGGACGGCGGGTAGCATTATGTCCTTAATATACGATGGTGTGCAAACGGGATGTGGTCTTATGCCATCTGCCAATTCGCCAGCTATTTGACACATCAAAGGGTTTACTGCGGCCAGATGAATAGGGATTTTTGGGTGGTCTATTGGACCAGGATTGAACAGAGGTACCATTAAATTAAGTCGATAGCGTTCACTAGAATATTCAAGTTTTGTATCGAACTGCCAGCAATCCCATATAGCTTTTAGAGCGCCAACATAATCTCTCATCCAAGGTCCAGCTGGAAAAGATTCCATTCCATACCGTCTTTCAATATGAGCTCTAACCTGTGGGCCTAGACCGAGCGTAAAACGGCCACGAGATAGCTTCTGTATTGTCCATGCACTCATTGCCATAACCGTTGGACTGCGGGGGAAAGAAATGGCCACCGCCGTTCCTAAGCCTAATGAAGTGGTAGCTTCGGCCGCCAAAGCCATAATTACGAACGGATCGTCTTTTGTTTCTTCCACCATAAGCTCGTCATATCCCAAGGACTCAACTAATTTGGCGTCTTTGCTAATCTTTGAAACATCCAGAGGTGTTTCGGGATTTCGTAATCCTGGGTCAACTTTGCCGAGGGGCAAGAGTGTTTCCATTAGCATAAAATTCTCCCAAGTTTTTGAACCTTGAGGTTCCACGGCTAAACTATATTTAATATACTATTTTTTCAAAAATCTGGTTTAGATTTTCGCAGGCGGATATTCTGTTAGAGAGTAGAGTGTTTACAGCAAGAATAATTGAACAATTATTATATAGCTTGGTACATTTTATAAAAAACAAATTTTTCTCGTTATCTATATATTATAGACTTGTGTAATTTTCATTGTGCCCTCTTGCTAAAAACCCTTTGGCTCGGATATATGAATGGTAGGAAGGTTGGGGTGGACATACTACTCGCCAACCCGGTCAGGTCCGGAAGGAAGCAGCCGTAACGAGTTCAGGTTTGGGTCGCTTTCCAACCTTCCGCTGAACTTCTAAGATCAGATTATGACAGATAATGTTAACCATAATGATGCCTCGAACTATAAAGTCTTAGCGCGAAAATATCGTCCGCAGACATTGAATGACTTGATTGGGCAAGATGGATTAGTACGAACTCTCAAAAATGCTCTGGATCAGGGAAGAATTGCACACTCTTTTATTTTAACCGGGGTGCGCGGGGTAGGTAAAACAACTACGGCGAGGATTATAGCCAAAGGTTTGAACTGCGTAGGATTAGAGGGAACCAGCGGCCCTACGATTAATCCATGTGGCGGTTGTGTTAATTGTAAAGCGATTATGGAGGATCGGCACATAGATGTGCTTGAGATGGATGCTGCTAGTCGCACTGGCGTCGATGACATAAGGGAAATTATTGATGGGGTTCGCTACAAACCAGTGTCTGCCCGATACAAGATTTATATAATAGATGAGGTTCATATGCTGTCACGTAATGCTTTCAATGCGTTACTAAAGACATTGGAAGAACCGCCGGACAACGTAAAGTTTATTTTTGCTACAACTGAAATCCGAAAAGTCCCTGTTACAGTACTATCCCGGTGCCAACGTTTTGATTTGAACCGGATCAATAATTCAGACTTAATCTCCCTATTTTCTGTTATTTGTAAAAAAGAAGATGCGAAAGCTGACGATCAGGCCCTTAGCATTTTAGCGAGAGCGGCTGACGGATCCGCCCGAGATGGACTTTCTCTGCTTGATCAAGCAATTTCACTCAGTTCGGGCACAATAACCCAGCAAGTAGTTCAAGATATGATAGGATCGGCCGATGATTCTGAGATTTTGGATTTATTTGAATGCCTCATTCGCGGGCAGTTACCGGAAGCTTTGGAAAAAGTAAAAAAAATGTATGGTCGCGGTGTCGATCCGCTTTCGATTGTTCAGGATTTACTGAACATAACGCATTTAATTACGAGATTGAAGGTGGTTCCGCTGGCGACAGGAAGGGATATAGCTGAATCGGAAATAAAAAAAATGACAGTCTTCGCTCGCGGCTTGAGAATGCCTCATTTAGGAAGAATTTGGCAAATGATTTTGAAAGGGATTGATGAAGTTCGCCAAGCTCCTTCGCCGTTGGCAGCTTTAGAAATGTTGTTGATTAGGTTAGTTTATCTCGCTGGTACCCCGAGCGGAGGGGATAGTATAAAAGACGTGGATGAAAATCGCTCTCAAATAGAAATGAAAGCCGTTCAGCAAACAAGCCTATCGGATCGTCAATCAACGTCGACGCTTTTGTCAACTAGGGGAGATTTCCTAGCAAAGGAAACAGGAGAACCAAAACAACCTTCGAACCCAAGTTTGCCAACAACTCCTAGCACCTTTGAGGAAATAGTTTCTCTATTTAGTCTCAAACGGGAGGCAGTTTTACACGCCCAACTTACCCAGTATGTTAGGCCTGTTCGAGTAGAGGCTGGGCTCTTAGAAATTAGCGAAGTGGAACAGGTGGATTCAGCGTTTACTTCTCGTTTGGCTAAATTACTGACCGAATGGACTCAGGTTTCTTGGAACGTTTCTCTTAGCGATAAAAAAGGCGATATTACAGTTGCTGAAAAAGAACTAGCGCAAAAGGATGCTATTAAAGAAAAAGCATCAAATAACCCGGTTGTTGCCGCGGTGTTGGAAAATTTTCCCGGCTCTTCGATTGAGTCTGTACAGCTTTCAAATATTAGCGTCCAAAACATGCCGGAAAGATTGCCTAATAGCCTAAAGCCCAATAATAAAAAATCGTAACTGAAGAGGCATAGTAAATGAAAAATATAGGTCAAATGATGAAACAAGTACAGGATATGCAGGAGAAAATGCAGTCTATGCAAGAACAAATGCAAGAGATGTCCATCGAAGGAACTAGTGGAGCTGGAATAGTTAGAGTTGTTCTTGATGGAAAAGGTAAAATGCGTTCTATAAAATTAGATAAGACAATTGTTAACGCAGATGAGACCGAAGTACTAGAAGATTTGATTATTGCAGCCGTCAATGACGCAAGAAATAGGACGGATGATCATGTGGCAGATGAAATGCAAAAATTAACGGGAGGTATACCTCTACCTCCGGGCTTTAAGTTCCCTTTTTAAAGGTTATCTATGAATAAGTTTTCTGGACCAGATGAGCTCGATCGGATAACGCATTTACTTGGAAAACTCCCTGGGTTAGGGCCTCGATCTGCTCGGCGCGCAGTATTATATTTGTTAAAGCGGCGGGATTCGCTTATGCGACCGTTGGCTGATCATTTGAGGGAAGCGGCTGATTCTATAGTGACATGTTCCGAATGTGGTAATCTTGACTCCTCTAATCCGTGCAGCATCTGTGTGGACACTACAAGAGATGCAAGCAGTATTTGTGTCGTTAAAGAAGTAGGTGATGTTTGGGCGTTAGAAAGAACCTCCGTATATAGAGGATACTATCACGTCACTGGGGGATTACTGTCAGCTTTAGACGGTGTAAGACCAACAGATCTCAATATTAATTCTCTGGTTACGCGTGCACAGCGACCCGAAGTCACTGAAGTAATTCTTGGAATGGATGCCACCATAGATGGTCAGACGACGGCACATTACCTAATTGATATTTTAACTCCTTCTGGAGTAGCAATTTCCAGTCTGGCTAGAGGTATGCCGGTTGGTGGCGAATTAGATTATTTGGATGATGGGACGATCCAACAGGCAATAAAAGCTAGGCGATTTGTTTAATCCTTCAGGTTTCCTATTACTTACATTGTTAAGAACATTTTTATTAAAAATTATCTTTCCTGGTCCGTACTTCGGTGAAAACAGAAATTGGATCTGCGCCAGGCATCCCAATTGCCGAAGCAAAAGCGGGATCGTCTGCTCGTAAAAAAGGATTAGTATTTAGCTCGTCCGCTAAGATGGTCGGAATGGTGGGCTCCCCGAGATGACGCTTTTCTTCGAAAAATCGAATGCGTGAATGGAGTTGAGAGTTGTCATTATCTATACTAAGCGCAAATTTAGCATTGGATAAAGTATACTCGTGGCCGCAATAAATTCGAGCCGTAGCAGGAAGGTTCCGAAGTTTTACCATAGAATTCCACATTTGTTCCATTGTACCTTCGAAAACGCGACCGCAACCTAGAGCAAATAGCGTATCCCCGCAGAAAAGAGCATCGGAATCCGAGAACCAAACAGCAATGTGTCCGTGTGTGTGCCCGGGTGTTTCGTATACTTGACCAATGTGCCCAGCAATATCAACGATGTCACCTTCTTTCACTTTAATATCCATATTTGGTATTCGTGCTGTCTCGGATTTTGGGCCTATCAAGATAGGGGAAAACCGCTCCACCAGCCTATCGTTACCCCCGATATGATCTAAATGATGATGAGTATTGAGTATGTGTGTGAGTCGCCAACCTCTTTTATCGAGAGCTGCCTCCACGGGTTCAGCTTCTGCTGGATCTACCACCATGGTAACTTGATTTTCTGCATCATGAGCGACGTACACGTAATTGTCAGACAAAGCTGGAATCAGGATTATCTCGAATGGCATCATGCAGAAATCTCCATTAATTATGTGGACGGATTTAAGACTCGCTGCCAACGTAGCATTATATTGAAGGTAGAGCCAAGCGATCGAATAGCATGCTCAGACGTGTATTTGGAGAAAATTTATGAAAATCGCAAATGTAGAAGTCATAGAATTGGAAATGCCCTTTAGTCGGGGCGTGAAGGGAGAGAAAAAGGTGGGGTTTTTGAATTGGGGAAAACTAGATTTTTGTTTGATTAAAGTTGAAACCGATTCGGGTGTTGTAGGATGGGGAGATGCCTTCAGTTTCCAATGCAGAAAATCCGTCGCTGAAGCCGTAAGACATATGATTATACCTCGGGTTCTAGGAAGAGACGCATTAGATATTGCACGTATTAATTATGATTTGCAGCAGCAACTGCATCTTTTTGGGCGGTATGGTATCACTATGTTTGCTATATCTGGAATAGATATAGCTCTTTGGGACATAGCAGGTAAAGTTGCTGGATTGCCCCTTTATAATTTATTGGGAGCGTCTGGAAAAACAAATATACCTGCTTATGCAAGTCTCTTTCGTTACGAAGATCCAGATATAGTCGCTAACAGGGTTAAACTCGCTATGGACCAAGGTTATAGTTTTATAAAACTTCATGAGATTGGCGTAGACGAGGTACGGTCGGCCAGATTTGCAGCCGGCGAGGCTATACCGATTATGGTAGATGTTAATTGTCCGTGGCCTTTGATGAAGGCTATAGATATGACATTAGCATTTGATGAATATGATATTCATTGGATAGAAGAACCAATTAACCCGCCTGAAGATTTTGCCTCTTTAGCAAGTTTGCGTTCGGCAACAAATGTTCATGTGGCTGCTGGTGAAAATGCCTCTACAGCATTTGAATTTCGTAAAATGATAGAAGCTCAGGCGGTGGATTACGCTCAACCAAGCGTTACAAAAGTTGGCGGGATTACAGAATTTAGAAAGGTGGCGACTCTCTGTGACGTCCATGGTGTTCAAATTATGCCACATTCCCCCTATTTTGGCCCTGGTTTTCTAGCAACTTTGCATTTAGCTCAAGCGGTGCCAAATCCAGGACTCATAGAGCGCATTTTTATCGAACCTGAAGCGTTATTATATCCTGAAGAGGTTTTTATTCCGGTGCAAGGGAGTTACTTGGCACCTTCTGGCGTTGGGTTGGGTTTTGATCCCGACCCTGACGTAATAAAGACGTATAGGATTCAATGAGCTCTGGATTTTAGCTTTTCTAAGTTCTGGGTGTTTTCTAATGTTTAATGAAGCAAAAGAATTGCGTGGGTTCTACGAAACTAATCTTGGACAGATGGCAGGCCATCTTATTCGCCGAAAAATACGAGCAATTTGGCCTAACGTTTCTGGTATGACTTTGGTAGGATTAGGTTTTACCAATCCTTATCTGCGGCCATTTCTGAATGAAGCGGGAAATGTTTTCTCTTTCATGCCAGCTCAGCAGGGAGCCCTAAATTGGCCAAACAAGGGAAAGAATATCGTTGCATTAGTTGATGAAGGTGAACTTCCTCTCCAAGATGTCTCCGTTGATAGAGTATTGCTGGTGCATGCTCTTGAATCTACTGAACAATTGCGGGGCATGTTACAGGAGGTTTGGAGAATTTTAACTGGGAATGGCAGATTATTGATAGTTGTTCCTAATAGGAGAGGTCTATGGGCTCGTTTTGATCGCACTCCGTTTGGACATGGCCATCCTTATTCTCCTGTTCAGCTTCAGAATTTGCTTCAGGCTAACATGTTTTCAGCAGTTCAATCGACAAATGCGCTTTATTTACCTCCTTATCAATGGCCGATAATGCTTCGATCTGCATTTGGGATAGAGGATATTGGATTTCGATGGTTTAAACATCTAAGTGGAGTGATCATTGTAGAGATGAAAAAAGAAATTTATGGGGTCACTCGGCCCGTAGTATTTCGATCTAGAACAAGAAGATTAATTCCAGTTTCAAGCTCTCGAATTCCGGTTGCCCAAGTCAATAGTGTCCTCGAAAAAATTATAGCAGACTAGGTGGCCGATTATCGCAGAATGAGGGCTTACGGTTTGTTTTTAATGTCAATAATAATAAATATTTTGGTGAAAAACATGGTGAAATGTGGTTTGAGGGTTTTTTGTTTATGCATCACATTTTTATGTTTGCTATATGGGTTCGCAAGCCGACTTGCATTAAGTGTTGGGTCGCATTAATCCTTAGGGCTATCTCCTATGGGCGATGTTGAAGATCTATTATTTTGAGGCTGGAGATTTGGTTTGGCAGCACTGCATGAATTGAGAAGAGAAATAGATGATATTGATAGACGCTTGCATGATCTCTTAATTCGAAGAATTGAAATTGGTCATGAAGTGGCCAAGGCAAAGGCAGGAGACCAAGGGCCTAAACTAAGGCCCGGACGTGAAGCACAGGTTATGCGAACGCTGTTTAGGAAGAATCGAACGCCCCTATCTATAAATTCGATATACAGAGTCTGGCGTGAGATTTTGAGCGCAAATCTTAATCAGCAGATCTCAGTCCAGGCCGCAATTTTTGCTCCGAGCAATTTGCTGCGTGATATGTCATCAGAATATTGCGGGACAGCAACTAAGGCATTTCATTGCAACTCTGCAGAGACAGTTCTTAAATCGGTATCTATAGGAGAGTCTCAATTCGGCATATTGCCGGGATTTAAGAATTTGGATCGATGGCGTTGGTGGCCATATCTACTTAGAAGGACAAGTTATCCCAAATTACATATAGTCGCTAAAATACCCTTTATTACTAAAGCCGATTGTCATATCGAAGCGATCATTGTGGCGAATCAAAAACCAGAGTCATCTGGCGACGATAGTAGTATTTTTGCGATAAATGGCAAAATTGATCTGAAAATAGGCAATGTGATCGACTCATTTGTTGACAAGTCCAGATGGGTACTCTTGGAGGTCCCGGGTTTTATTGATGAACTTGATAAACCAACGATAGGTGAAAATTGCAAATTTCTCGGCGCTTTTGCCAATTCAATTATGGAATGACGTATTCTAATAGAAATTGGAGGTTTGATTGACTCTTCTTAAACCCCGTCCCACCATTGCGGGTATGGTACGTTACCAGCCCAATCTGAGCTCGAAAAAAACAGATAGAATTATTCGGCTGTCGGCAAATGAGGGAGCTCTTGGGCCTAGTCCTAAGGCCATTGAAGCACTCGCTAACATCGCAAAAGAGATTCATCATTACCCCGAAGAGGAACCCCGAGAATTAGCTGACGTATTAGGGGAAAAACACAGTCTTGATCCACAGAAAATGATATTTGGTTGTGGATCTGACGAACTTATTATGGCGATTTGCTTAGCTTACATCGATCCAGGGGATGAGGCTATATACACGGAATATGGTTTCCTTATGTATCCGATGTCGATTCAGATAGCGGGAGGAGTTCCGATTTCGGCTCCGGATAGTGCTTATAAGGCTAGCGTAGATTCAATTCTGGAAAGAGTTACGGACCGAACGCGAATCGTTTTTATTGCGAATCCAAATAATCCGACGGGTTCATATTTATCCCAGTCTGAAGTTAATCGTTTGCATCGCGAACTTCCAGATACGGTTCTTTTGGTAATAGACGCTGCATATGCGGAATTCGTGGCACGAAACGATTATTCCGACGGTTCCATTTTAGCTGACACTTCGGATAATGTTGTAATGCTTCGAACGTTCTCGAAACTTTATGCAATGGCTGGACTTAGATTGGGATGGGGATATGCCCCAAAGCATATTACAGATGCAATGCATGTAGTCAAACAGCCGTTTGGAGCCAATAGGGGTGCTGTTGCAGCTGCTGTCGCCGCGATAAAGGATAGCGAGTTTTTCAACCGAGCAGTTGCCCATAATCAAGTTTGGCAGCCGTGGACCAGAATAGAATTGGAATCGTTGGGGCTTCATTGCTTACCTAGTGTTACTAATTTTCTGATGATTAAATTTCCAACAAAGGCGGGTCTTTCTGCCTTTGAAGCGGAAGCTTTTTTGCGCGATCAAGGAATTTTGACCCGTGGTATGGCCGGCTACGGAGCACCTGAATACCTCCGCTTGTCAATAGGAACTGAACAGGAAATGAGGATTGTCATTGATACTATTGCCGAATTTCTAAAAAGGAGTAACTCGTAGTAATGTCCAAATTAAAAAAGCAGGACCAGAAATTTATTTTTGATCGTTTGACGCTAATCGGAATTGGCCATATAGGATCGTCATTGGCACGGGCGATTAAGCGAAATCCTGGACTAGTAGGACATTTAGCCGTATCGGATTTAGATTTGAAATCCCGGGAGAGAGTCACTGAATTGGGATTTGCAGATTCTGTTCATGACGACCCGGCTGCCGCGGTGTCGGGCGCTGATTGTGTGGTGCTTTGTACCCCCGTAGGCACGTATAAGGCCATATCTAGAGCTTTGGGAATGCACTTAAAACCTGATTGCATTGTAAGTGACGTAGGATCAGTAAAACTATCGCCAATTCGAGATATTCTTCCCAATCTCCCTGACACAGTTCATTTTGTTCCAGGCCATCCGGTCGCAGGTACCGAACATTCTGGACCCGACTCTGGGTTCGCTGAATTATTCGAAGGACGTTATTGGCTGTTGACGCCGATTAATAATAGCAATCCTGCCGCAACGGCTAGGATGCGAGCGTTGTATGAGTCGATTGGGGCAATGGTAGAAGAAATGGATGCTGATTATCACGACAAAGTCCTTGCGATTACATCACATCTTCCACATTTGATCGCCTATACGATAGTTGGAACTGCCGTTGATTTAGAAGATCAAATGCAGGCCGATGTTATCCGTTTTTCAGCGGGTGGTTTTAGAGATTTTACAAGGATTGCAGGCTCAAACCCCATAATGTGGAGAGATATTTTTTTAAATAACAAAGACGCTGTTTTGGAAATGTTGCAGCGGTTTTCAGAGGATTTAACAGCATTGCAGCGTGCTATCCGGTGGGGGGAAGGTGATAAACTTCAGGAGCTTTTTACAAGGACTAGAGCTATTAGGAGAGGTGTAATCGATGCTCGACAACAGATTCCGCCTTCAGCGAACAATTCTGCCTAATTTAGAAAGTTTGAAAGGCCCAGCTTTCAATATTCCATCTTGGGCGGTTATTGGGAGATGGAGTGATGAGTCGTTACTAAATTTGTCAGCCCGGGTTGCTAAAGCTAACGCAATTTTGATTAAAGAAGCGTCGGACTTTCGTATTTTCCCCGCTAGAACTTGCTTATCTAGGAATAATTCAGTGCCACGTACTCTAACTGCGCCTGCTCCTATAGGCCTGAGTTGTCTGTCAAGGGACGCCGTACCTTCAAAAGTAAGATCAATTGGATGCCATTTTAAACCAAAGGATGCAATATCGAAAGTACCACCCTCCTCCCTCCATTCTACAATATCTTCTAATCTCCCTTCTCCGACGTTGCCGTTGAGAGTAAATTTAGCCTCAAGAGCTCCTGTTCCGTCGAAAAGTGATTGAAGCCCAGACTTTATTCCATGGATGGAAATAGAAAAGTTGAGAGTTCGTTTTGCTTCGAGAGGTTGCTGAGTTTGATTGATTTGTATTATTCCAGCCATGGTTTTTGCTTCTCCCACAGCTTTACGACTTTTCTTGGTCGAGGTTTTGGTGATTTCAGAAACCTGGATATCGTTTATTCTGTATTTTATGGGCAATTGACCATTGACTAGCGCACTGGTATCAACTTTGAACTCAGAAAAACCCAGTAGTATATCGCCATTTATGGAATTTTCTTTTAATGAAATTGTGAAGTTTTGAGTTGCAAGTTTAATTTTTGAAGGTTGCCAAATATTTACACCAACAGAGACCAATTGGCTGACGATGCCAATTTTTCTGCCGGCAACAATGAAATTTGCATTTGGCTTTGCTATTTCCCATTTTACTGAAAAAGGGAAACCGTGCCGCTTCATCCTTTGGTGTGTAATATTGAAACTATGACTGCTTGTCTTTTGAATCCAGCGAGCAATGCTATGTTTCATCTTTTCGCTGCCTACATACCAAAAAACGGTATAAAGACCAGCCAATATAAATAAACTCAGGCTGACAATTAAAGGCTTAGACAACTTAGATTACTCCATATCGTTTGGTTTTTGCCTCTAATGAGCTTTTGCTTCGATTTGGACGAATAACAGCAAACACTTTCGATCCCCTTACAAATATTAGGAAGAATTTGCTATTCGTCTACTACTGGCAAACGTTCGTATGGATAATTTTTAGAATATTAGATGCCTATCGTAAGTCATAATATTTTTAAGTCAAAGTTCCGCTTCGATTTATTGAAAACTATAGGTAGCGAATTGATAACAAATGGTAAAGACTTCGTGATATGCAGTCTTAGGTAGGGAGAATGATGATGCTAGAAAATCCACCCGTTCTAACCATTAAAAGAATAAGACGTCGTCCCAGCACGTCCCAAATTTCCATTTTTGAAAGCGCATTAACCGGACATATCGTCGATTGTATGGACGGAAGAGGTGCTATGAATCATTTAATAAAGCCGCATGATCCGTCTATAGCGACGATCTCTGGACCAGCTTTAACTTGTTTAGCTTACCCAGCCGACAATTTAGGACTCATCGCCGCTTTACATATAGCACAACCGGGGGACGTGATTGTATGTTCGAATGACGCTTACAAAGTCACTGCAGTAGTCGGGGATTTAATCTGTGGAATGATGAAAAATAAAGGTATAGCGGCTCTAGTAACAGATGGAATGATTAGAGATCAAATAGGTATTAAGTCTTGGCGGCTTCCGATTTTTTGTCAAGGTATTACTCCAAACTCCCCTGCGCGTACGGGTCCAGGCAGTGTAGGGTTGCCCATTACTATTGGAGGTCTTTCAGTCGAAACCGGCGATATGGTTGTATGTGATGTAGATGGAGTAGCTGTAGTGCCATTTAGTCGAATAGATGAAGTCGCAGAAAAATTAGCAAAATTGCGAACCGATGAAATTAAAATGGAGGCCCAAGTTAGGGCGGGCATGACTGAGCCTAATTATATTTCAAAACTAATGAAGTCCCCTCAGGTTCATTATATAGATTGAAGGCTCGCTTTCACCATTTCTTTTAGAAACAAGGGGTAAATTATTATGTTCTGTTGTCGACCTGACTTGGTCTTAATGGGAGTTTCAAAAGTAGTATAGCTAGTCTATTCGATACTGCTATGTAGACCATCTACGAGGCAATAATATTCATGATGTGCTGGCGAAATGTATCCATGTCGGATAAGAAAATCGATAATTACAAGGTTACAATTAAATTTGAATGCGTCCACTGACGTAATAACAATTTCCATGACTTCATCTATTGTTTTAAGCATGAATTTTTCTACTTCCCCATCGAGTGGGTAGGGGACAAATGTTTCTGGCAAACGAAGATCATAAATATGCATTAAATGTCTTCGGAGACCCTCGTTAGTTTGCATAGTATAACTTACATACCCACAGAGTGATGCTTTCATTGCCAACGCTTTTGGCAAACTTGCTTCTTCTCGACATTCTTTGTAAAGATTTTCTGTCATATCGATATTAGCGGGCTGACCGCCGGCAACCAAATTGTCTAATTGACCAGGGAAGGTTGGTTTGTTTTTTGCTCGTCGAGCAATCCACATTTTGAGTGTTTTATTGCTGGTTACTGTACCGTTCAGATGAAATCCAGTAGAAATTATTCCAAAAAAAGTGGCTGCGCCTCGGTCTAAAGTCATTAAGTGGGGACTGCCTAGCTTTTCGAATACAGCATAGGGTTCCTGGAGTTTAGTGCCACCGATACCGAATTTTCGGAGTTGGCCTAATACTGTTTCCACAGCATCGGTTCTCTCGGCGTGTGAAGCTAGTAGACTAGATAGACTTATTGCATTGGTTTGGACTTTGAAAACATGCGGAAAATCTGCCAGAATTTCTGTGAACTTACTATCGATATACCCGACTTTTTTGTTATCAATTAGCCATGGCAAATATGTTGATTTTTCGTGGAAATTACATCGTCGGATGTGATTAGTGAAAACCATTGAAAGATTGGTGGCCTCGGTGGAAAACGCTAGTTGCTATCGCGTAGTAATAGCATCTAAAATTCAATAATTGAAAATAGAATTTTACAACGCATGAGTTATACAGAAAGTTTGTCATACTAAAAGCATTGTAGCTAACGCACTCAGCCATTATATAACTATGATGAATAGCGTACTCGTCGTTTTGCTGGTAGTGGCTTTATTACTGGTGCTAGGTACTCTCGCGGCAGGGTTGGTTACTATGGGTAGAGGTGGTGAATTAGGTCCTCGACAATCTAATAGCCTGATGCGCTATCGAGTTTTGTTTCAAGGAATCGCTGTATTGTTGGTTGTTATTCTTCTCGCTGTTGCTCAAACCTAAGGACCTAAATTTATCGCAATGGTAAGATTAACAAAGATATACACCCGAGGCGGGGACTCCGGGAAGACCTCATTAGGGGATGGTTCCCGGGTGCCAAAACATTCGTTGCGACCGGCAGCGTATGGGACTATTGATGAGGTAAATACTACCATCGGTTTGGCAAGAATCGAAGCTGACGTAGAAACAGATAGCATGTTGGCCCGAATTCAAAATGACCTGTTTGATTTGGGGGCTGACCTCTGTACTCCGGAAGAGAAAAGTCCAAAATACCAGCCACTACGTATCGCTCAGGAACAGGTGGACCGATTGGAGACAGAAATCGACTCGATGAATTTGGCATTAAAACCTCTAGAATCTTTCATTCTCCCAGGAGGCACCGTTTTAGCCGCTAAATTGCACCATGCGCGGGCCGTCGTTCGTCGTGCAGAAAGGGAAATCACTAAGCTTGCTGGCATGGTCAATATAAATTTGTTGATTTTGAAATATATTAATCGTTTGTCGGATCATCTATTTGTTCTTGCTCGACTTAGCAATAACCATGAAAATGGTGATGTTTTATGGGTGCCAGGAAAAAATCGAAAACAAGTTTGAATGTTTCAATTCAAGGTGGTGCTTGACAGGGACGCAACGCTCTCCTACCTAGTAATGTCTAACCCGTAGTTAGTGTATTTATATTCCATAGAATATTGTAGAGGTTCTTATGAAGGTACTCGTTCCGGTAAAACGGGTGATTGATTATAACGTTAAAGTTCGGGTCAAACCAGATGAGACTGGCGTTGAACTTAACAACGTAAAAATGTCCATGAACCCTTTTGATGAAATTTCAATAGAGGAAGCTCTAAGACTCAAAGAATCTGGGATCGCAGATGAGGTTATAGCCGTTTCCATTGGCGTTCAACAATGTCAAGAGACGATCCGCACTGCTTTGGCTATGGGCGCTGATAGGGGTATTCATGTATTGTTTGATGACGATTTGGAGCCATTGGCCGTAGCAAAAATACTTAAGTCTATCGCTGATAAAGAGAAACCATCGATAATTATTGTTGGCAAACAAGCAATAGACGATGATTGTAATCAAACTGGGCAAATGTTAGCAGCTCTGCTAGGTTGGGGTCAGGCAACATTTGTATCAAACGTAAATGTGGAGAATGATTGCCTACAAGCTACTCGTGAAGTTGATGGTGGATTGGAAACAATTTTTTTGAAGCTGCCAGCCGTGGTGACAACCGATTTGCGTTTAAACGAGCCTCGCTATGCTTCTTTGCCGAATATTATGAAGGCGAAAAAGAAACCAATTGAGCAATTCACGCCGGCTGATATAGGTGTCGACCCTAGCCCGCGCCTTCAGACAATTAAGGTGGTTGAGCCGGCAAATAGGGAAGCTGGAGTTAAAGTCGAGGATGTCCCTGATTTAGTCGACAAGCTCCGAAATACAGCGAAGGTAATTTAAAAATGACCGTTTTAATTGTCGCCGAACACGATAATTTAGAATTAAAAGCAGCCACATTAAACGCTGTAACGGCCGCAAAACAGCTTAGTGATAGTGTTGTGATTTTGGTTTCTGGAAGCGATTGTAAAGAGGTTGCAACTCAGGCGTCGAAAATTCCTGATGTTTCAACAGTCTTGGTTGCAGATTCGCCTGAATACAAAAATGCGCTGGCTGAAAATGTCGCCCCGCTTTTAGTCGGGCTTGCATCAGAATTTAGTCATATCATTGCTGCTGCTACCACCGGGGCAAAAAATATTCTCCCGAGAGCTGCTGCCTTACTTGATCTGCAGCAGATTTCCGAGATTTCTGAGATTGTTGATCCCGATACTTTTGTAAGGCCTATTTATGCTGGGAATGCCATGGCAACTGTAAGATCTCTGGATGAAACCAAAATCATAACGTTGAGGGCAACTGCGTTTGAGGCCGCTGAATCGGAAGGAGGAAATGCGGAGGTAAAAAATATATCCCCAACGGGAGATTCGAATCTTTCTACTTATGTTGGGTCGCAACTAAGTTCGTCGGAACGTCCGGAGTTGACAGCAGCACGAATTGTGATTTCAGGTGGGCGTGGTATGCAATCAGGTGATAATTTTGCAATGATAGAATCTGTTGCTGATAAACTAGGAGCAGCTGTTGGCGCATCTCGTGCTGCTGTGGATGCTGGTTTTGTGCCAAATGAATATCAAGTAGGTCAAACTGGGAAGGTGGTAGCTCCAGATTTGTATATTGCTGTTGGTATTTCTGGTGCGATTCAACATTTGGCTGGGATGAAAGATAGTAAAGTAATTGTCGCAATTAATAAGGATGAAGAGGCACCAATCTTTCAGGTTGCTGATTTTGGTCTAGTTGCTGATTTGTTTAAGGTAATCCCGGAACTTGAAGAAGAACTGACAAAGCAAGGCTATTGATTTTAATGTCACCGCAGTTTTCGAATGGCGTAGTATCGAGCATAGCGCGACGACATATTTATTAATTCCATCCATAAAAAATATAATATTTATTTTTCCGACCCTAGGAGTCCGTGGCAATTAAATTTTTTATTTGCATTTACGTAAAAAGTAATTTAAATTATAAATTAATTTAATCCTTTAGAAGGAAGGATAAACTATGACCAAAATGGTATTTGACAAAGCAATTCAGTTACTAATTAAGTCGGTATCGGACGTTTCAGGAGATGAACTTAGAGTGGCTGAATCCTTGGTATCTGCTTTGAGATCCGAATTGCAATTGATTGAAGGATCGGAATCAATTGATTCATCTAGGACTAGTAGAAGCTATAAGAAAACTATCGATAAAGCAGACCCCGCTGCTATGACAGACTTTACGATTCATTAAATGGTCTATTTCATGGAATTGGGTCGTATAAACGGTCTAATATTGCGAGAGAAAGTATGAAATCAGCTCTAGCGCTGCAGCTGAATCCCATTCGGCTGGCCCAATAAAACTGCCTATAACTTTGCTGTCTGCGTTAATTAGTATGGTTACAGGAATACCAGTCGATTTAGTCACTGCACTCATAAGCGTCCTTTGAGAATCTCCGGCGGAGTTTAAAATGTCGAAACCTCGTTTTTTTAGAAACGGTCCATAAACGTTTGCGCCGCCGAGGTCGACCGATACTAATAGCACATCGAATCTTTGATTGTTTATCTTATTTTTTAGTCTAATGATAGATGGCAGTTCGCGAATACATGGAGTGCACCAGGTGGCCCAAAAATTAATCATCAAGAGTTGTTTAGTATTACTGGAAAGCTTGATGCTTTGACCTCTTAGGCCTAACAAAGGAATATCGGGGATAGGAATTGGGGGATCATGAATTATGAACTTTTTCATTTCCGCATAAATTGGAGGGTTAAGGTTTACTGATTCTGCCTCGGCAGTTATCACTCCTATCATTAGAAAAAACAACGAATGAAATACAATTAATCGAATTTTGAAGCGCACTGGAAAGTTCCTTTATATGACAGATAAAAGAGATAAGTCTGATGGCCAGCCTAAGTCAAACGTCAGCGCAATATGGGGGGGAAGATTCAAAAGTGGTCCCTCCGAGGTTATGAGTTTAATTAATCCTTCTATCGATTTTGATAAACGTTTTTATTCGCAAGATATAGAAGGGTCGAGGGCCCATACTGCAATGTTGGTAGCCCAAAAAATAATTTCCAAAGAGGACGGAGCTAAAATTCTCCAAGGCTTGGAAAAAGTAGAAAATGAAATAATTAATGGTGAATTTAAATTTTCTGCAGATCTGGAAGACATTCATATGAATATAGAGGCTCGGTTAGAAGAATTTATAGGGGAAGCCGCTCGTAGGATGCATACAGCTCGTTCACGGAATGATCAGGTAGCCACCGATTTCAAAATGTGGGTACGAGATACGATCAACGAGTTAGATCAAAGTTTATTGACACTTCAAAAAGCCTTAATTGACCAAGCCGAAAAGAATGTGGATGTTGTTATGCCTGGTTTCACTCATTTGCAGGCGGCGCAACCGGTATCATTTGGACATCATTTAATGGCGTACGTGGAAATGATCGGGCGTGATCGGAGTCGGTTTTCAGATTGTCGTGTACGATTAAACGAATGCCCACTAGGGTCAGCAGCATTAGCGGGCACCTCTTTTCCTATTGACCGTGATATGACTTCACAATCGCTTGGGTTTGACCGTCCTACCGCTAACTCACTGGACGCCGTCTCGGACAGAGATTTTGCAATCGAGTTCCTCTCATGCACGTCAATTTGCGCGATACATTTATCTCGATTTTCTGAAGAAATAATAAATTGGACAAGCGCCCAGTTCAATTTTATCAAGTTAACGGATAAATTTACTACAGGCAGTTCTATTATGCCCCAAAAGCGTAATCCCGATGCCGCTGAATTGGTTAGAGGAAAATCGGGCCGCGTTATAGGTTCACTTAATGCGTTGCTGATAATGATGAAAGGATTACCCCTCGCTTTTTGCAAGGATATGCAGGAAGATAAAGAACCATTATTTGACGCCGCGGATACTTTAGCTCTGTGCATCGCTACCTGTGTGGGGATTGTTGAAGATATGGCAGCTAATATAGTATCAATGCGTAATGCAGCGGATAGCGGCTTCGCCACGGCCACTGATCTGGCAGATTGGCTTGTAAAGGAACTTAATATTCCTTTCCGAACGGCTCACCATATTACAGGTCGAATTGTTAAACTAGCCGAAAATAGAGGTTGTCGTTTGAGCGAATTAAATCTCGCGGAAATGCAGTCTATTGAACCTCGAATTTTCGAAGATGCAAGAGGGATATTAGATCCAATCCGTTCTATCAAGAGTCGTAATAGCTATGGAGGAACTTCCCCTGCTAAGGTGCTCGATGCGATAAAGCAAGCGCGAGCCAAGTACTTTTAAATTAGGGAGAGAAAAGAAATTGACACTGTTAATTCGTGTATTAAATATTTTCCTAATAATGACTGTGCTTAGCTTGTTTCTCGTGAATTGTGGTAAACGTGGTGTCCCAACGGCTAACGAACGCTATGAAAAGTCATATCCAAAAATTTATCCCACAAAATGAAAAATATGGAAATCTTATCTTTGAACGCGATTGATTATATAAATGGCGTGTTGCATGTGGAACGCGCAGACGTCAATGTGATTGCGGAGTCTATTGGTACACCGTTTTATTGCTATTCCAGCGAAATAATGTTAGCGCAATTTAATACCTTTGTCTCAGCGTTAATGAAACATGCACCAAATGTTTATTTCGCCGTAAAAGCAAATTCTAATGTAGCTGTAATCAAAACACTAGGGGATGCAGGAGCTGGTGCGGACGTAGTATCTATTGGTGAATTGGAGAGAAGCTTAAAGGCAGGTATCTCTCCCCGCAAAATTGTTTTCTCGGGAGTCGGAAAGACTAGAGAAGAATTAAGCGACGCACTTAAAGCTGGCATTGGGCAAATCAATATTGAGTCTGAGCCCGAATTGTTTGCTCTTAGTGAAGTTGGACAATCCTTAGGGATAGAAGCAAATGTTTCTTTGCGTGTTAACCCCAATGTTGATGCTCGAACTCATGTGAAAATAACGACAGGGCGGAAGGAGAATAAATTTGGTGTTAGCTTGCAGCGCGCGCCGGATATTTTTGCTTTAGCAACCTCACTTCCAGCAATACAAATGCGAAGTCTTTCAGTCCATATAGGATCACAAATTTTAGATTTTACGCCTTATCAGCACGCTTACGCCCATCTTAGCGAAATGACATTGCATTTGCGTGAAATTGGTTATGATGTAGACAATCTAGATCTTGGGGGGGGATTGGGTGTTCCTTATGAGGGAGTTTCTCCTCCCGATTTGAAACAATATGCTCAAATAGTTTCAAACACAGTTGGAAAACTGGGATGTCAGTTGAGCTTTGAGCCAGGTCGATTTTTGGTGGCTGAAGCGGGTATTTTGGTCACGCGAGTAATCTACATAAAACACTCTGATGAAAAACGATTTGTGATAGTTGACGCCGGTATGAACGATCTGATTAGGCCAACCCTTTATGAAGCGTATCACGAAATCATTGAGGTGAACCAAATTTCGGGCGTTAAAGAATTTTCTCAGACGGATGTGGTTGGGCCCATTTGTGAAAGCGGTGATTATTTATCGAAGAACTGCGTATTGCCTGAAGTTTCGGAAGGTGACTTATTGGCGGTTAAATGTGCTGGAGCGTATGGGGCAACCATGTCATCGACCTACAACAGTCGACCTCTAATCCCTGAAATATTAGTAAAGGGCGTTAAAATCGCTGAAATCCGTAGAAGACAGAGTGTATCCGAGGCGCTGGAAATGGAATCTATGCCAAATTGGTTGTAGGGTCCTGATAGTGGTGTTGATATTTAGGCTTTGAATTTACTCATCTTCAAAGTCGTTGTATCTGAGGCAAAAGGGATAAAATTGGTTAATATTAAAACTTGGAAAATGGGCTCTGTTATTGGATCGAATTCGGTCCCACCACTTAATTTCAAGTTCTTGTTAGAGTATAAAATTAAGTATGTTCTGACGCTGTTGATTCTTGTGTCGGAAATCTTTTGTCAAAATTTTGCTCCATGTGTCGCCGTAGCATTGATTGCAATATCTATCGGTCTATTTGGACTTCCCCAATTTCTAGGCATCGTTTTTAGTCCTTGGCTACACCTAATAGTTTTAATCCTTGTACTTTTCCTTTTCTCGTTTTTTTTAATGAGAGCGACTCGACAATTTAGTTTGCCGTCGGCGATAATCATTGAACGTCGGCTGGAATTAAACAGCGGTTTATATCATAGACCATTTTCAACTATTTCTGATGGTATTATTAACGACCATAATTCATGTTCGAGACTGCTTTGGACTATCCATCGCGAAAGAGCATTTAATTCATTAAAATATATCAAGGTAGGTGCGCCGGTTCCAATATTTTCATTTCGTGACCCATACGCTTTTAGAGCAGGAATAGGCATTTTGTTGGCGGTAGCTTTGGCTGTGGGATGGAGGGATGCGGATGACCGATTGTTAGCGGCAATTAAACCAGATTTTTCGAGAAATTCTGTGAATTTAGTAACGAAATTCCATGTTTGGCTTAACCCGCCATCGTATACGAGAATAGCCCCTATTTTACTTAACTCGAAGGGAAAGGAGAATTCGAATCAGATTATAATTATGCCAGAGGGTAGCGACGTGTTGGCTAACTCCATGGGAAATGGTTTACCCCTGAGATTAATAGTAAAGAATAAAGAGGGTACGACGACGATGACTGAAACGCTTCGGCAAACGAACTCTGATATGTTTCAGGCAGAATTGAAGAATGTATCGGGATCTAATTTATCGCTTTGCCGAAAAAAGAATTGCTTGGCGACTTGGAACTTAACAATGATTCCGGATGGTAATCCCGAGATAGATTTTCATCAACCGCCTGCGGTTTTGGCTAAAGGTGGACTCCAATTGATTTATAAAGCTGTCGATGATTATGGAGTCAAGAAAGTCTCAGTTCGAATAGGTTTAGATGGCGACAATATTAAAAAAATAGATGAGCAAGTCCAAGAAATTCAAGTTTCTGATTTGATTACACCTAAAAGGAAATTGGTAGGTAGAAAATTTATTGATTTCGGGCCTCATCCTTGGTCGGGTCAGGCAGTGTGGTTCGAACTTCGGGTGACCGACGAAATTGGTCAAATAGGAAGATCACGTCGTTCCAAAATTAAACTCCCTGTTCGTTTGTTTCATAACCACGTTGCACGGGAGATTATTAAAGAGCGCAAGCTTTTAATTTCCTTGCCAGAAACCCGCACCAGAATATCTAAACGCTTACTAAATCTAGCCGGAATGGTACATACTTATGGGCACGATTGGGTGACCTTTTTATCTTTGAAAGCAGCTAGCGCTCGTTTGTTATTTAATGGTGAAGGAAGTGAAGATGAATCAGTTATTAGTTTGTTATGGAACACAGCTTTAAGGGCTGAGCAAGGTAAATCATATCTAGCAGAACAGAGGTTAATGGATGTACAACGGCAACTCCAAAACGCGCTATCTAAGGAGGGGTCCAAAGAAAAAATTCGTCACCTAATAGATCAATTCGAAACGGCCGTGGAGCGATACTTTTCGAATTTAGATAAACAGATGTTACGAAATAAAAAGACTTTATCAAATCAGGTGCGGAGGGATGCAAAACACAAAACCGTTCAAAGAAAGCAAATACGGCAAATGATCAAACGGCTGCGAGATATGTCTAATAGCGGAATGCGAGCTTCTGCTACCCAAATGTTAGCACGTATGTCGGAATTATTTAAACAATTAACTGCCACTTCACAGAGGTTACCGAAAGTTTCCGAGGAAATTTTAAAAAGATTGGGTGAACTGGGAGAACGTCAACAACAAATTTTGGACGAAACCTTTAAAAAATCCAAGCAAAAATCTTCTGAAGAAAAAAATAAAAATAACCTTTCTAATCGCCTAAATAGGCAAACTTTTGCCGATCAGCCTCTTTCATTAATGAAACGCCCCTTAGAAGGAAGTTATGATTCAAATTCATCAATGCGTCTAACCGACATGCAGATGAAATTGCATAATGATCTTGGGGAACTCTTAAAAGACATAAATAATAAATTCGGATCAATTTCTAAAGATTTTAAAAATGCTAAAACGTTTATGCGCCAAGCCGGTAGTGCAATAAAGGGCAACCAGCTTGATGTTGCCATAAATCTGCAGAACCGAGTACTAACTCACATACAACAGGGGGGGAGGTTTTTAATTGATCAGTTTGAAAGTGCGGGCAAACAAAACCAGATTAATATGAACGACAATTTGGATCAGGTAAACGGAAACAGACCTATCGGAGGTAATCGACGACCCCAACGCTCATTCGAATACTTTTTTAACATTGGAAAAGAGATTTTGCCTAACGATTATAAACTACAAAAAGCACGCCAAATCATCGAAGAACTGCGGAAAAGGTCATCAGATAAAAATCGCCCTTTATTAGAACGTAGATACATAGATCGGTTGTTGGAGCGATTCTAATGCTTTCTAGTCTAGTAGCCAAAGCTTGAATTTCGGCTCTGATCGGAAAAAGTAACTGTAACTCGCTCAGCTTTTGGATTGGGTTGAGGAATTTGATACTCAAATGGTAAGACATCTCCGGGAAGTAGAGTATTTTCGTCTGTCAAAAAAGGTGTTGTGTCTAAAATACGACCGGAAGCATCCTCTATATTACTAATAATAATTGGGATGGGTTGTATAAATTGAGAATCATTAAAAAGTTCCCCTTTAATAAGCATAAACTCCATATTTCCATCAATTTTTCGCCAAACCCCTAAATTCTTAATAGTAAGGGATTCCCCGGAAACCGGTACGTGGAGTCCAATGGAATCAAACAACAAAGATGTTTCAGGAAAAAAATCTATTACAGTTGATCTACTTATTATTATTGCAGTTGGCAAAATGAGTGTAAGACTAAGTAACACATATAAAAGGATTGGTCCTTTTGATTTTGGTCGTGAAATTTGGGTTCTAATGTTTTCTATGCTTGGAATGGGGATCGGATTTTCTGGATTTTGATCGAGTTGTTCCGCCGTCGACATTTCTTCGGATTTTGAAAGATCTGAATAAGCTAGCTCTGTTTTAGAATTTTGATCGTGTCCCAGAATATCAGCATTCTCCTTTATGGAATCGTCTGCTGACGGGGCTGCTTCCATTTTTAACTCTGCTTGTTTTGTTAATGGCATTTGATGCCATTCGTGTCTGCACTTACCGCATCTTAGTTTTCTGCCAGCCTCCTTAATGGCGATTTCCGGAACATTAAAGCCAGCATTACACTCTGGACAGATAATTCGCATTTCTTATGCCTTCGTGATTTTAGTTTTTTAATATAACCAAATCAAAGCTATGATCATTACTAAATGCTTTTTATTAAAAGTAAAAGGAATGGTTTGTGTGAATATCAATGGACTAGGGTGATTAAAGACGGAAAAATCAATTAAAAATGGAGAATTAAAGGGGCGCGTAGTTTAAAAAGGAAAAACAGAGAGATACTTATTTTAATTGTTGCTTGATTTTCGAAAGGTTAAAGAAACGTGCTGCGGTTTCAAAACGTTCAATTGGCATACGACCCAGGGCAACTAGTGCTAACCGATTTGACTTTTGATTTGCCGTCGAAGACTTTTCACTTTCTAACCGGGGAAAGCGGAGCAGGAAAGTCGTCGTTACTGAAACTCATATATGTTTCTTTAGTCCCTACAAAAGGAACTGTGACGGTTTTTGGACAGTCTACTACCACGATATCTAGACGAAACATATCTAATGTGCGTCGTCATATTGGTATTGTTTTTCAGGATTTTCGCCTTATTCCCTATTTAAGTGTTAGGGAGAACGTGGCTCTCCCCTTGCGGATTATTGGGACAAAAGAGAGTGTCATTCGCCGGCATGTTCCAGAATTACTGGAATGGGTTGGACTAGAGAACACACTCGATTTGTTGCCGCACGCACTTTCTGGAGGAGAGCAACAGCGAGTTGCAATTGCTAGAGCGGTAATAGCACGTCCAACTTTATTGCTTGCCGATGAGCCAACGGGAAATGTTGATGATAATATTGCTTTCCGATTGCTCTATCTTTTCGAGGAATTATATCGTTCTGGGACAACGGTAATTGTCGCAACTCACAACGATTCTCTGGTTTCTAAATTTTCTTATCCAAAAATTCATATAGAAAATGGGAGGGCGTACACTGGTTCAACTAGGTCTGGAGTTTAAACTCTGAACCATCAAAAACATTCACCAATATGGACGTTCAAGCACTAAATGTTTTTCCAGAATTCCAAACGCAAAATAGCACTAACTAAAGGTAGTTCATCCTTGTTTTTGGGTTGGATAATGGGATCTATGATTTATTTAGCTGTTATCTCATGCGCTGGTGCGTTATTTGCCCACTCTATGGCAGAAATGTGGTCACAGTCATTAAAACGAATCTTGACTGTGCAAATTCCTGATCCAACCAAATCAGTCAACGCTCAAAGTGATGTGACGAATTTGGAACGAATAGTTCAATTATTGAGAGTTACTCCTGGCGCCCAACAAATTACTGCCTTTGATGAGAAAAAGATACTGAATTTGCTTTATCCATGGTTGGGAAGCGATTTGATTAAAAATATACCCCTACCAGCTATGATTGATGTGCATTTTCTATCATTAGATAGAATTAATTTAAAAGATCTACGATCGAGATTAGCTCAAGCCGTTCCAGGAACTATTGCAGAGGATCACGGCCTTACCATCGGCAAAGTAAAAAGTATTACTTTGGTGGTTCAAATTGTGGCTTGGGCGGTTTTCAGTTTAGTGGGTATTATATCGTTATTATCTATCTTTTTTACTGTAATATCGGGATTATCGGTTAACATAGATATCCTTCAATTACTCAGTTTAATGGGAGCTGGAGACTCCTTTATCGCTGTTCGATTTCAAAAATATATTATGAAGTCGGCCATGCTCGGCTGTATTTTAGGTGGTATTAGTGCAGTAGGCTCTATTTTGGCAATGGTTGTTTTGATTAAAAGTTCTTTTAATCATCTCAATACTATAGATATGGAGTTTGTAAATCGAAGTTATTTTAGTGTTGTTGATTGGTCAATTATTTGTTCGGTGCCTATCATTTTTGGACTAGCAAGTATCGTTGCGGCGAGAATATTTTCTCTGATTATAATTAAGCGCTTGACGTAGTATATCATGGTGATTGGTTCAGATCTCCTTAATAGGTTTCGCCTGGCTCGTACTTGTTTTAGAATTTCGATTTGCATCCTAGTACTTTCCGTTTTGGTTTGGTGTTTGGGATTTTTGAGGTATATTGAATCTATCCCCCGTATTACTCCTAACAATATCGTTGAGACTGATGCAATAGTTGTACTGACAGGAGGAACCAAACGCCTTACAACTGGTTTTGAACTTCTTTTGCGAGGTAAGGCTAAACAATTATTTGTTTCCGGCGTAAATACGGATGTGGATCTCCAAGAAATTCCAACATCGTCTTTAAAGGAAGCCATGTTGCTTTCTGGAGATTTATTGGCTTGTTGTGTGGAACTAGGATTTTCGGCAAAAGATACTCGAGGGAACGCAATTGAAACAGCAAAGTGGGTTAAAGCTAAAGGCATAACTTCCCTAGTGCTAGTTACAAGTAATTATCACATGGCTCGCAGCCAACTTGAATTGAGTTTGGAATTGCCGGAAACTTCAATCATCCCGCATCCCGTTATCGCTCGGGCTGTTATGTTAGATCATTGGTGGTCTTGGCCGGGGTCTGTGCAATTATTGTGGTTCGAATACCAAAAACTTATTTTAGCCGGTCTTAACGCCCTGTTTTCTATCCCCGCAACTATGTGACTTACTAAATTCCACTTGATCCGGAAATTGCTATTAAATAATTTAACATGATGTTGTATCCAACAGTATTGTGGAAGTAATGAAATCGATTTCCTCTATATCCTCGCAAATATGGGATCAAAAATACCGTCTAAAGGATTCATACGGAAGACCAAAGGACCATACATTGGTTGAAACATGGGATCGCGTGGCTCGAGCTCTTTCCCAGATGGAAATGTCCTCCGATTTTTATCATAAAGTGTTTTTGGATGCTTTGCAGGATTTTAAATTTTTGCCGGGTGGTAGAATCATAGCAGGGGCTGGTAGTGGTCGAAATGTAACACTCTTTAATTGTTACGTTATGGGCACAATTCCCGATGATATGTCTGGTATTTTTAGTGCTTTAAGGGAAGCTGCTTTAACTATGCAGCAAGGTGGTGGAATAGGGTACGATTTTTCGACTCTTCGACCTAAAGGAGCTCTGGTCCATGGTGTTGGTGCCGATGCGTCGGGGCCATTATCGTTTATGGATGTCTGGGACGCAATGTGTCGCACAATTATGAGTGCTGGAACCCGACGAGGGGCAATGATGGCAACGCTCCGTTGTGACCACCCAGACATAGAAGAATTCATAGAGGCCAAGAGCAACGCTAAACGCCTAAGGATGTTCAATCTTTCCGTCCTTGTGACCGATGCTTTTATGAAGGCGATTAGTGCTGATAAGTCCTGGGAACTGGTTTTTGATAAGAGAGTATATAAGACAGTTCGAGCCCGTGATCTTTGGAATCGAATGATGAAATCTACTTATCAATTTGCAGAACCGGGAGTGATTTTTATTGATCGGATAAACCGGCGTAATAACCTAGCTTACTGTGAAAAAATTTCAGCGACTAATCCATGCGGTGAACAACCGCTTCCCCCATACGGGGCTTGCCTTTTGGGCTCATTAAATCTTACTCGATTTATAAAACACCCTTTTCAAGTGGAAGCCGAATTAGATTTGACTGCACTTGAAGCATTGGTCCCCGTGGCGGTTAGGATGATGGACAATGCTATAGACGTTTCAAATTTTCCACTGGCGGAACAAGAAGAAGAAGCAAAAAGGAAGCGGAGAATTGGTCTTGGAGTGACGGGGTTGGGAGATGCGCTGATAATGTGTGGGGCCCGATATGGCTCAAAAGACGCGGTCCGGCTAACAGAACTCTGGATGAACGCTCTTCGGAACACTGCGTATAGGGCTTCAGTGAAGTTAGCACGAGAAAAAGGATCGTTTCCAGCTTTTCTGGAAACACAGTATTTGAGTGGAGAATGTATTAGCGAATTACCCTACGACATAAGGGATGGCATCGCTAAATACGGAATACGTAATTCTCTTCTAACTTCCGTTGCTCCAACAGGAACGATTTCACTGCTTGCTAACAATATATCTTCGGGCTTGGAACCTGTTTTCGCATTTAAATATAATCGAACGGTATTGAGTCCGAGTGGAGTTAAGAGGACAGAAGCAGTTGAGGATTATGCTTATCAATTGTTCCGAAAATTGCAAGGTAATAAGGCGGAATTACCACCCGCATTCGTGAATGCACAAACTCTTACTCCACAAGATCATGTTTTAATGCAGGCTGCTGTGCAAAAATATGTGGATAGTTCTATTTCAAAAACTATAAATTGCCCCAAAGATATTTCGTTCGAAAAATTTAAAGATATTTATGAATTGGCATACGATTCAGGTTGTAAAGGGTGCACAACTTTTCGGCCCAACGATATAACGGGAGCAGTGTTATCCTTGGGAGAAGAAGCAGGCAGTGCTTCGCAAACATTTGAATTAAATGAAAGCGCGGGTCCTAATGATCTAGTGACAGGTCGAGTTGATGCAAATATCGTCCAGATGACGACACCGATAGACCGGCCTTCCAATCTTGACGGAAAAACCTATAAAATCAAATGGCCCGAGAGCGACCATGCCATATATATAACGTTGAATGATATTATCCAAAACGGCAAACGGCGTCCTTTTGAAATATTTATAAACTCTAAAAATATGGAGCACTTCGCCTGGACAGTAGCATTAACTAGAATGATAAGCGCTGTATTTCGGCGAGGGGGCGACGTTTCTTTTGTGGCTGAAGAGCTAAAGGCTGTTTTTGATCCACGGGGGGGGGCATGGATGAAAAAACGTTATGTGCCTTCTTTGTTGGCAGCCATTGGTAGGGTGATAGAAGAACATTTGATTAGTATTGGTTTTCTAAAAAATTCCGAAACATTTGAAGAAAAAGTAGGCAAAAAACCGAGCATGCATAATCAGTTTACGGTTGGCCTTGGCATCTGTCCAAAATGTAGAGAGGAAAATTTTTTACGCCAGGAAGGATGTGATCTTTGTATCTCGTGTGGTTATTCAAAGTGTGGCTAAGCGTTCGGAGTATCCTTTTAAACTTGTTTATTGGAATAGTTTTAGACCTTGAAAAAACTCATTCGAAATCGGGAACCCGAGCTTTTTTTATCGCGGCACTTTGCCGATTAGCGATTATTTCTGAGTCAAAATCCAGAATAAGCTCTTGAAATAATTGATACCAGTTCACTTTCGCCTTCAAATGTAAAAATACCGAGCCTAATCCAATTGCCGCACGGTCCATCAAAACAAATTCACGCGGTGGTTTGACTCCGTTTAAGCGGCGTAACTCTCGGTGGACTTTTTCTGCGACTTCGCGGCCATAAACTCCGCTATTAGTTTCTTCTATCTCACGTTCGCAATCATCCATTAGAGGGGAATAAATAAATCGGGCCCAATGATTGAGCACTTCTATTGTGGCTCGATCTAGGTTTTCGAACCCCCAAGTTTTGTAGGCCGCGACCGCTAAATCTTCGTTGTTTTCTCTTAATCCCCAATATAGGTCGATCACTCCCTTTACAAAGGTGGATGGAAATATTCGTATGCAGCCAAAATCGAGTAAATTAATGTCACCGTTAGGGCGGATAGAATAGTTGCCTAAATGAGGATCTCCATGGATCACTCCATACAAATAAAATGGCACATACCAGGCGCGAAACATATTATGTGCTATTTGATTCCGTATATTAATATCATCCTCACTCGCTATGAAATTGAGTAAGGACTTTCCTTCTAACCAGGTCATGGTTAGAAGGCGATCAGTGGATAGCTTTTCTATCATACAAGGTATGTGAATGTTTGGATCTTCCTTCAACATTAACCGGTAGAGAGCCATATTGCGACCCTCGCGGTTATAATCTAATTCTTCTCTAATGCGCGTGGATAATTCTTTAAAAATTTCAGTGGCGTTTATCGCCTTATCATATCTTTCGTAAATAGACATAGCTAGCTTCAGTTGCTTTAAATCGGCCTCAACCACTGATTGCATGTCTGGATATTGGAGCTTACATGCTAAGGTCTCGCCTTTTTTATTTCTAGCTCGGTGAACCTGACCCATGGATGCAGCAGCTGCAGCTTCCAAATCAAAATGGTCAAAAAGGTTTAGCCAGTTGGGTCCAAGTTCGGTCGTCATGCGTCTTCTAACAAACAGCCGTCCCATACTGGGCGCATTAGACTGCAGCTGACGCAATTCTTGTGCATATTCCTTTGGCAAAGCGTCAGGGATTGTAGCTAAAATTTGTGCGACCTTCATTACTGGGCCTTTTAAATTTCCTAACGCCAACTTCAACTCATGCGGCAATTCGTTTTTCCCCAGTTCTAGGCCAAGGTATTTTTGTCCGGCAACTCTCATAGCCAATCCGCTAACGGCGCCAGTTACCCTGGCATATCGCTGCATTCTGCCAGTTAGGGAATTTTCTTCTTTATTATTCATTATAAAAAAATGGTGCACCTTTGGAAGAATAACAGGGGTAGAAGAACAGAAATTTAAATTTATTTTTCATGCTGCCACGGAGAATGATTGAAATCATAATCTCTAAATACGTGTGCGACTCTAATACGATATTGACTAAATAATTCTAAACGACCTGCCTCTTGCGCTTTTTTGTGGGATACTTGGTTCCGCCATCTCGCTATGGAAGCCTCGTCCTGCCATGTCGAAAGTGATAATAATTTTCCGGGATTAGTTAAACTTTCAAAACGTTCTACAGATATAAAACCTTCAATTTTCTCCAAGTCGACAAGCAACTGCTGAGCAATATTTAAATAAGTTGCTTTCTTGTTGTTTTGGGGCTCGACTTCAAAAATGACAACATGCATTGTTTTTTCCGTAGGTGAGTTTATCCGATCCATCATTTATAGTGAGTCTGCTTCTAAATCGTCTATTAATTTTTCTATCATAGAAAGACCCCTGTCCCAAAAGGATGGATCAGCGGCATCTAATCCAAAAGGCTCCAATAATTTGCTGTGCTGGAGTGTTCCACCTGCTTGTAGCATTTTCATATATTTTTTCGAGAAACCGACCTCGTTATTCCTATAAACTGTATAAAGTGAATTAACCAGACAATCTCCAAAAGCGTATGCGTAAACATAAAATGGTGAATGAATAAAATGAGGGATATAACTCCAAAAAACCCTAAACTCCTCGTCAAGTTTAATAGCTGGACCAAGGCTATCGGTTTGCACCTTTATCCAAATGTCGCTTATCGCATCAGGGGTCAACTCTCCCAATCGACGTTCTTGATGAACTAAAGTTTCAAATTCGTGAAACGAAATCTGCCTAATGACAGTGTTAATCATATCTTCTATTTTAGACGCTAAAAGCATACGCCGCAGCGCTGTGTCATGGGTGTTAGCTAATAGAGACTGAAAAGTAAGCATCTCGCCAAAAACTGACGCGGTTTCCGCTAGCGTTAATGGTGTTTCTGACATCAAGTGACCTTGCCCTGACGCTAATACTTGGTGAATTCCATGCCCTAATTCATGAGCCAACGTCATTACATCTCGAAGTTTTCCCTGATAATTCATTAAAATATAAGGATGCGCCTTGGCCACTGTGGGGTGTGAAAAAGCGCCCGATGCTTTCCCAGGACGAACCTGCGCATCAATCCAATTTTCCTTGAAAAATTGTTCTCCAACTTTGGCCAATTGAGGTGAGAAACTATTATAAGCGTCCAGCACGATAGTTTTAGCATCTTCCCATTCAATGACTTTATCTTGATTGCCAGGTAAGGGCGCATTTCTGTCCCAAAAGGAAAGATGAGGCGTCCCAAACCATTTGGCTTTTAAAGAATAATAGCGATGAGACAACTTCTCGTAATGTCCAGTTACAGATGCAACGAGAGATTGGACAACGTCATCTTCCACTTGGTTTATTTTATTTCTAAAAGATACTGGTTTGGAAAATTTTCGCCACTTATCTTCCACTTCTTTATCTTTAGCCAGAGTGTTAGTGATTAACGTGAAAAGTCTGACATGGTCATTTAAAATGGTACTAATTGATTTGGCTGCCTTTTGACGTATATTTCCGTCATTGTGGAAAAGCTTGTCCAACGCTTCCGTAGTTGTTAATTGTGCATCGTCGAGTGGAAATCTAAGCCCTGCTATAGTCTCGTCGAACAGTCTGATCCAAGCGTTGCGTCCAGCGACATTTTTTTCATGTAATATTTTCTCTAAATCATCTGATAATTGATGTGCTCGCATCGAGCGAATATTCCGTAACCAAGGGGAATAGCGGTCTAATTCGGGCGACGTTAATTTCTCGCTAAGTTTTGCTTCAGTTAATCGATTTATTTCTAGTGTAAAAAACAGCAGCTCGCTACTAATCTCGGTAACGGCTTCTTGCATGGATTGATAAAATCGCCCTTTAGCTATGGAAGTCATGTCTTCTGAATACACTAATTGTGCAAAAGAAATTATCTTTCCCAGCATCTCGTCCATGTTTTCAAACTCTGCTATCGCTCGACCAATGTCAGCCCCTGATAGACTCGAGACCTTGTTTTGGAATTGTTTTTTGAACTGCTGGACCTTTTGGTTAATATTTTTTAAATCTTTTGTTAGCTCTTTATCATCAATACTAGCGTAAAGGCTGGAAAGATCCCAACTTGGTAGTGTATCAATACTAATGGGTGATTTAAGCACCGCTTCTGATTTGTTATGAATCAAGTTATTAACCCTTTTTAATTTAGAGGTTCAAAAATTTATTTGAGTGGTTGTGTTGGGTGTCGCCAAAGTTCGCCCACTCTAATATGGAGAATATGTAATGGACTATAAATCAGTTCGCAATCTTTCAACCATGTTCTTCGATCAAGCTGAAATTCGCAATACCGATCCCTTTCTTTGGCACAAACGAGAAGGCGTATATCGTTCACAAAGCTATGGTGAAATAGCTAATCAAATATCCCTAATGGCTCGAGGTCTTCGATCTCTTGGTATAGAGCCAGGGGATAAAGTAGTGATTATTTCAGAAAATAGGCCGGAATGGGTGATTGCCGACATAGCGATAGGCGCTATAGGCGCCATTACCGTGCCGGCCTACGTGACCAATACGTCAAAGGACCATTTGTTTATTCTAAATAATTCGGCAGCGAAAGCAGCAATAGTTTCTACATCAGTTCTTATCGAGCGCACCCTTCCAGCTGTACTTGATTCTAAATTCTGTGGCATCTTGATTGCCATGGAACCTAAAGAATTTGAGGAAGATATCGCTCTTGAGAACTATTTATGGGAGGAGGTGTTAGAACTGGGGCGTACTAAACCGGATGATATTCGTGAAAAGGCTAATCTCCTAGGCAGAGATGATATTAGCTGTTTTATATATACCTCCGGAACAGGCGGTAATCCTAAGGGTGTTATGCTCACGCACGGCTCGATAATAGCCAATTGCTACGCTGCTTTTGATCTTTTGACAGAACTTGGATTAGGAGAAGAAATATTTTTATCTCTTTTGCCACTTTCGCACTCATACGAACACACTTGTGGTTTGTATTTCCCTATCTCGATCGGAGCCCAAATTTATTACGCGGAGGGTCCAGATAAGGTAGCGCAAAACCTAAAGGAAGCCCGCCCAACAATAATGACAGCAGTACCGCGTTTATACGAGGTTTTGCATGACAGAATAAGAAGGGGTGTTGAACAGACAGGCGGGATAAAGAAGGCTTTATTTCTAAAGGCTCTAGAACTTGGCAAAAAACGATACAACAACCCAGCCTATTTGACCCTCTTTGAAAAAGTTTACGACAAATTATTGGAGAGAGCTGTTCGAAGAAAGGTTGCTGAACGATTCGGAGGAAGACTTAAAACATTTGTATCAGGTGGAGCAGCTTTAAACCCCGACATTGGAAAATTTTTTATATCGTTGGGCATTAATATTCTGCAGGGATACGGTCAAACTGAAGCCTCTCCCGTAATTAGCTGTAACAGACCCGCAAAAAATAAAATTGAAACGGTTGGTCCAGCATTAGCAGGCGTTGAGATGAAAATAGCTGATGATGGAGAGATTCTGGTTCGTGGGGAATTGGTGATGAAGGGTTATTGGAATGATAAGCGGGCCACAGGAGAAGCTATTATCAACGATTGGTTGCATACAGGGGATATTGGTAGCATAGACTCGGACGGTTATCTTACTATTACAGATCGGAAAAAAGATATAATTGTCAACTCAGGAGGAGATAATATTGCTCCTACTCGGGTTGAAGGTATTATCACGTTGGAAACAGAGATCGCTCAAGCGATGGTATATGGAGATAAAAAACCCTATTTGGTTGCAGTTGTGGTTCCATCGGAAGAATTCATGGCTGATTGGGTTAACCGAGCAGGTAAAGAAACGGACCTTTCTATTTTATCTGGCGACAAAGATTTCAACAAAAATCTGGTTGGGGTTATGAACCGAATTAACGCCAACCTTTCTCAGTTGGAAAAAGTCAGAAAAATAGTGATCGCGGCAGAACCGTTCACAACAGAGAATGAAATGCTAACTCCTACTTTAAAGATACGAAGGCATAAAATTAAAGAATCATATGGTAATTTGCTGGATAATTTATACCGCTGAGTGGGACTTCAGAATTCTGAATGCAGCTAACACGTGCATTTGAAAAAACAGGATATTTTCGTGCCGCTTTGTCTAAAAAAGATTCATAAATACGAAATCACGTCGCGCTCTAGATATATCATGTCGGCTCCCCGATAACGTTGACTTTCTAACTCAAAATATAATTCATAAGCACATCGAAATTAACATTATTGGGTTGGCTAAAAGCAATGGCTGATGATGAGATAATTCTGTCTGAATTGAATGACAACGACCTCGTACAACAGATGCATGACGATTTATATGATGGATTAAAAGACGAGATTGACGAAGGTGTTCGGATTTTATTAGAACGTGGCTGGGACTCGTATAGAGTTTTGACCGATGCTCTAGTAGAAGGAATGAGAATAGTCGGTATTGATTTTCGTGATGGAATTTTGTTCGTTCCAGAAGTATTGATGGCTGCGAATGCGATGAAGGCGGGAATGGCCATTCTCCGTCCACTCCTAATTGAAACTGGCGCACCCCAAGTCGGGAAAATGGTTATAGGTACTGTAAAGGGAGATATTCACGATATAGGGAAAAACTTGGTTTCTATGATGATGGAAGGAGCCGGTTTTGATGTTATCGACATTGGTATCAATAACCCCGTAGAAAACTATTTGAAAGCGCTTGAGGAGCATAAACCCGATATACTGGGCATGTCAGCATTGCTGACCACTACAATGCCTTATATGAAAGTAGTTATTGATACTTTGATACAAAAAGGCATTCGCGACGAGTTTATTGTTTTGGTTGGTGGGGCGCCTTTGAACGAGGATTTTGCCGACAGCATTGGGGCGGATGCTTATTGTCGTGATGCGGCGATTGCTGTCGAAACCGCTAAGGCATTGATAGCAGAGCGACGCGGACCTAATTCAACTTCATTAAACTTGAAATTAAATTAATGAATGCTCAAGCGAAGGTTCAATATAAAACAAGATACAAAATGGTGCGAAATTCTAATGACCAAGAACGACCAAGCACACTCTTCATCGCATGCGGGGCTTTAGCTAGAGAGATAATCCATCTAAAAGAAGCAACGGGATGGAAGGAACTGACAGTGACGTGTTTGCCTGCGGTTTGGCATAATACACCAAAAAAAATAGTCTCTGGTGTGAAGGAAAAAATTCGCGGTATGGGTCGTAGATTTGAACGCATTTTCGTTCTTTATGGTGATTGTGGAACCGGCGGGGACTTAGACCGATTTCTCGAAGCAGAGCAAATTGAGCGGATCCCGGGACCCCATTGTTACCAATTTTTTATGGGACGTCATGAAATTTCTGCCGCCCAAAGTTCAGAGCCAGGTATTTTTTTTCTTACTGATTATTTAGTTAGACATTTTGAAAAAATTATCATCAAAGGACTAGGAATCGACCGGTTCCCCGAATTAATAAACGATTATTTTAAAAATTATAAAAAAGTGATTTATATAGCACAAACGAAAGACGAGGACTTAAAACAAAAGGCAGAAAGGGCGGCTTTCAGACTTGGGTTGTTATACGAATATCGATTTCACGGCTTTGGTGAGCTTGGGAACTTTATGCAAACTATTCAGTCAAATCCAGATTCATAGAATTAAATACGAGGATATGGCGAGACTTTTTATTATTTATTGGCGGGATATCCCCGCTCAGGTTATAGCTGAGCGGGGTCGAGGGAAAACAAAAGAAAGTAAAAAAATCGAATTGCAGGGACGGTTTATGGAGGCAATTGATGCTTCGGCGATACGGGCAGATCTTAAGGATTCTAGAGAATATCTTATGCAATGGCGTAAATCGACTCCAACTGAATGTAGTGAAAATTTGTGCTATGAAGCGGGATGTTTAGCTAGACAGTTAGATAAAGAATACGATGTGGATCGTCTACGTAAGCTAGTAAGGTCGGGCGGTGCTTTGACGCAGGAATGAGTTTATAAACGGTGCGTTGACAAGCATTTAGATACGATAAAAACTTTTAGCAAGAACTCTCTAAATATTGTGATATTGCTTATACCATTCGACAAAATTCATAATTCCCTCGGCAATAGAAGTCGAAGGATTGTAATGCAGATCGTTCTTAGCATCCGTTATATCTGCGTAAGTCTCAAGAACATCGCCCGATTGCATTGGCTTGAGGGTTATTTTGGCAGGGCGACCGCAGGCATTCTCGACTACTCTAATATACTCCATTAGGTGTATGGGTTGACTATTTCCCAGATTATAAATTTTATGTGGCGCCCCAGCTTCACCTATATTAGGCGGACGATCCAATGCGGCTATGATGCCGGAAACAATATCGTCGATATACGTGAAGTCGCGTTTCATGTTTCCATTATTGAATAATTCAATAACTTCGCCATCAATTATGCGTTGAGTGAAAATGTATGGGGACATATCAGGACGACCCCAGGGCCCGTACACGGTGAAAAATCTGAGGCCAATTGTTGGGATGCGAAAAAGGTGAGCATAGGATTGGGCCATCACCTCGGCCGCCTTTTTAGTGGCCCCATAGAATGAAACAGGGTGATCCGTTCTTTGTTTTGTGGAATAGGGTAGGGTTTGATTGGCGCCATAAACTGAAGATGAACTGGCGTAGATGAAATTTTTACAGCCTAAAGGCCGCGACATCAGGTCTCTACAAAATTCCATTATAGAAAGCAGCCCAATCAGGTTAGAATTGACATAATCTTGTGGATTTTCAATTGAATGGCGAACTCCTGCTTGGGCGCTTAAGTGGATTACTGAATCAATTTCAGGATAGTATTTTGTCAAGTCGAGTAGTGCTTTTCCATCGGCTAAGTCAAGCTTCTCAAAGCAAAATTCTTTGGTAGTGTTGAGGACAGCTAGCCGAGCCTGTTTGAGGTCTGGGTCATAGTAATCATTTAGATTATCGATACCAATGACATTGTTTCCGTTTTCTAGCAACTTTTGGGCAGTGTGCATACCGATAAAGCCGGCTACACCAGTAACGAGGGTTGCCATTGATTGTCTCCGAAATGGGCTAAACTATTGGTTATAGCTATCACTCTAATTTATACCAGTGCGGGCATTTGAGACCATATAATCCTCTTGGTGAAGTATTTAGGTCGCATGTTAGCTGTTATGCGTATTGGGTGGTTGTATTTTCTATTAATTAAGAAATTGAAGTAAAATGCTCTTTTCGACGGTTTGTTAAAATCAAGCTTGCGTTTTATCCGAAAGAATAAATACCGAGTAAACTGAATTAATCACATTTTTTTATATTTAGTGCTATCTTTTAATAAGCGTTGTATGTTCGAAAAGGATTGGGAGATATCACCATGCCGTTGGCTGCCGTCAGTCTTGATGACAAATATACAATTGACTGTGGCCGTATTTATCTGACTGGAGTGCAAGCACTAACTCGTCTCCCTATGATTCAGCGGCAACGCGATGTATTAGCTGGCTTGAACACGGGTGGTTTTATATCCGGTTATCGGGGATCTCCGGTTGGCGGCTATGACCAGCAATTGTGGCGAGCACGAGAGTTTCTGAAAAGAAATCACATTCATTTTCAACCTGGCATAAATGAAGATTTGGCAGCATCCGCGATATGGGGGACACAGCAAACCAATTTATTTGAGGGAGCTAAATACGATGGCGTTTTCGCTATTTGGTATGGGAAAGGACCTGGGGTTGACCGATGTGGTGATGTATTCAAACATGGTAACATGGCAGGTCCCTCCAAGCATGGGGGTGTTCTCCTAATAGCTGGCGATGACCATGCTGCGAAATCTTCAACAGTTCCGCATCAAAGCGAATTTGCTTTTATGGATGCCAATATACCAGTGTTAAACCCAGCTGGGGTTCAGGAAATTTTGGATTATGGCGTGCTGGGATTTGCTATGTCCCGATTTTCGGGATGTTGGGTGGCGTTTAAAACGACCGCAGAAAATATGGATAGTTCTTCGTCCATATATGTCGACCCCGGTCGAATAAAGATCAAATTACCTGAATTTAATATGCCTGAAGCGGGACTCTTGATTCGCTGGCCTGATGACTGGATCGAACAGGAGCATCGGTTGCATGGATATAAATTGGACGCCGCGCGAGCATTTGCTCGAGAAAATAATCTCAACAGGACTGTTATAGAAAGCGAAAATGCTCGCTTGGGAATCATAACTACGGGTAAATCTTATCTGGACACTCGTCAGGCATTAGATGATTTAGGGATATCTGAGGAGGCGGCGAGTGCAATTGGCTTAAGGCTATACAAGGTAGGAATGCCTTGGCCATTAGAGCCCGTCGGAATCAAAGCATTTTCAAAAGGGCTTAGCGAGATTCTCGTCATCGAAGAAAAACGACCCCTGATAGAACATCAATTAAAAGAAATACTTTACAACGATTCTATTCAAGGTCGTCCTCGTATTGTGGGTAAACTAGATGAGAAGCAGGAATTCCTTCAACCTTCTGCGGGTGAGCTTACCCCGTCGCAAATTGCAAGGGTGATAGCAGCACGGATTCAAAAATTTCACGAAAGTCCGTCGATTGTCGATCGTTTGAGTTTTCTTGATAAACGGGAACGGCAACTTGTTAAGACTAAAACTGATTTCGCGCGAACACCTTATTTTTGCTCAGGGTGCCCCCATAACACTTCCACCCGAGTCCCAGATGGCAGTCGCGCAACAGCGGGAATAGGCTGTCATTTTATGTCTGTATGGATGGACAGAAATACAGCGACTTATACTCACATGGGCGCCGAAGGTACTCCGTGGATAGGGCAGTCGCCTTTTACTAATACAAATCACATTTTTGCAAATTTGGGGGATGGTACCTACACGCATTCAGGCGCTTTGGCTATTCGCGCCGCCGCCGCATCGGGTGTAAATATTACTTATAAGGTTTTATTTAATGATGCCGTAGCTATGACTGGAGGCCAGCCGGCGGATGGTGGTTTTTCTGTACCTCAAATAGCAGCGCAGGTTGCGGCTGAAGGGGCTAAAGACATACGAATTGTGACTGATGAGCCGGATAAATATCCCATTGGTACTAAATGGCCTGATAATTCCCAAATTCACCATAGGGATGAACTTGATTTGGTGCAGCGAAACCTTCGGGATGTTGAAGGGCTCTCGGTTCTCATTTACGATCAAACCTGCGCGGCGGAAAAACGTCGAAGGCGAAAGCGGGGTGTAATGATTGACCCGCCGAAACGAATTTTCGTTAATGAACTGGTTTGCGAGGGGTGTGGCGATTGCGGGGAAGTATCAAACTGTGTCTCTGTAACTCCTGTAGAAACGGAATTTGGTAGGAAGCGTGCTATTGATCAATCGGCGTGCAACAAAGACTATTCGTGCACAAAAGGTTTTTGCCCTAGCTTTGTCAATGTGATAGGCGGTGCCGTTCGTAAAAATAAAGTGGCTAATGCAGGTAACTCAGACCTTTTTGAAGTTTTGCCAGCGCCAGTTCAGCCCAATTTAGATCGGCCGTACGGTATAATGGTCACTGGCATTGGGGGAACTGGAGTTGTGACCATTGGTGCTCTAATCGGTATGGCTGCGCATATTGAGAATAAAGGAGTTTCCGTTCTGGATATGACTGGTCTTGCTCAAAAGGGTGGAGCTGTAATAAGCCATATAAGGATTGCAAAACAACCAGAAGATCTTCATGCGGTTAGAATAGCTGCTGGCAGTACGCGTCTAATGCTGGCATGTGATATGGTTACAGGAGCTAGTGTTGAGGGTCTTTCGAAAATTTCCAAGGCAGAAACGACTGCAATTGTTAACACACAAGAAACAATGACGGGTGCTTTTACGAGAAATCCGGATCTACCTTTCCCAGGAAAAATTTTTCGCGACGCCATCCGAACGGCTGCCGGCGAAAATTCAACTCATTTCATTGATGCAAGCCGCATAGCGACTCAACTTTTAGGTGACAGCATAGCATCTAATCTTTTTATGCTAGGTTTTGCTATTCAGAAGGGACAGATTCCGCTTTCTATCGAGTCTATAGAAAAGGCAATTGAATTAAATGCTGTGGCGGTTGAATTTAATAAAGAAGCATTGATTTGGGGGCGACGAGCTGCACATGATCTTGCTGCGGTCGAAAAATTAGCAAAACCAAGGTTAGATAAGCCTGTACATCGCGGAATAGCGAACTCTGTCGAAGAAATGATTGAGAAGCGCGTTGAGTTCTTGGTAGCGTATCAAAACAAAGCTTATGCTGATCGATATCTTGGAATTGTGCGGAAAATAGAAAACGCGGAACAAAATAAAAGTCCAGAACTTAATGGTTTGACCGAGGCTGTTGCTCGTTACGCATTTAAGTTAATGGCGTATAAAGATGAGTACGAAGTTGCCAGATTGTATACTGATGGTACTTTTATACGTCATTTGCAAGAACAATTTGAAGGTAATTTTGCGCTTCAGTTTAATTTAGCTCCGCCTCTATTTTCTCAGCGGGATTTTGATTCTGGCCATTTAAAAAAGCGCACGTACGGTGCTTGGATGTTTTCAGTTTTTCGTGTGTTAGCACGCATGAAGTTTCTACGTGGAACAGTTTGGGATTTATTTGGTAAAACGGCAGAACGAAAAATGGAGCGCAAACTCATAGAGGATTATTTTACTCTAATGGATGAGGTATCCGAAAACCTTTCTAAAGACAACCACGCTGCAGCGATAGAATTAGCTTCGATACCTGAGTATATTAGGGGATTTGGCCATGTAAAAGAAAAGGCTATTCATCGTTCAAAAACCCAGTGGGATCTGGCAATAGAGTCATTCCGTGATCCAACATTGGTTAAATCAGCTGCAGAATAGGTTAGTTGATACCCACTGCTGCTCTGGGATTCATACGCCCTTTAATTCTACGCCGTTACCTTCTGGATCGGTTAAGTAAATAGAAGGTCCATCCCCATCGGCTCCGAATCGAGTCACTACCTCCCCGGGACTGATGCCGTGAGAAAGAAGATAGGCCTGTATGATTTTCGCATTAAATGGAGATATTTTTAACGCTATGTGGTCTACGTTTTTTCCTTCAATACCAGGACCCGCGCCACCCATTAACCCTAATTTTCCATCGAGAGTGATTAAATCGATCATTGAGCTTCCTGCTGATAAGTGGTAAAGCCCGAGCGGTTTATTATGCTTCGCTAGTCTGCAACCAAGTACGTCACAGTAAAAAATCATCATCCGGCTGACATCCTTGGTTCGGATTACAACGTGATCCAATCCTAACAGATTAAAACTAGGTGCTATCATTTTGCCTTTCATCCTATGTTTTCCTATTTCCATCCAAGAGCAGTAACCGAGCATATATATTATCGATATTTTGGAAAAGAATAATGAGGTATTCCAATGGCTGAATTCAGAGAAATCATGGAGACAGATGCTGAGAGTACGATAGCCGATATTTTTGCAGAGATTCGTTTATTTTATGCAGCGCCTTATGTGTCGTCGTTATTTAGACATCTGGCCACTTACCCAGGATTACTTGAATGGATATGGAATATTACACGCCCAGCCTTTAGCTCGGGAAACTTACAACACAAGGCTTGGGATTTAGCAGATGTTTCATCCCTTGTACCTTTACCGAAATTATCTGCTCCGGTCTTGCGGTGTTTTGGAGTAGATGTAAAGGACGAGGAGTTGATTAAAGTTACCTACCAAACATTCATCCGCGTAAGTCCAGTGAATTTAGTTTTTGCAGGTTGCTTGGAAAGAATCTTAATGGATGAGCCTATTAATTATAAGTCAGTTACTTTCGGTGTAAGGAAACTCCCCGAGTGTCTTCCCCGCCTTCCGGAAATAGCTTCACCGAATCGATTAAATACTTCAGAAAGAAGGATATTGGAAACGTTTCAAACGGATTTAGCTGGAGAGAAATTTGTTCCTGGGCTATATCGCATTCTCATTCGCTGGCCGGCCTATTTAGCACATATTGCCGTTGTGATTGGGCCCCAACTTTCTGATCCCAACACTATTCTTGCTTGTGAACAAATTGCAATACGAGTGTCAGATGGTGCTCCCAAAATTCTCGAGACCTTAAAAAGGCCAACGGAACCACCGCCTTTAACTGCTGAAGAAAAAACACAGGTCTTATCGGCACTTTCTACCTATCGAGGGACGAGTCCTCAGATGTTAGGGTTTGGCTCATTATTATTGAATTCGTTACCCTCATAATTGGCTTGTGCAGTAGCTGGAACAATTTAGTCTCTAACTTTTGGCAGCATTACTTCGCGAAAAGCTTTGGTTCCAGAGGATTATTGGTCCGTGCAAATCGCGCAGAAATAACAGGGCTTTTAAAATAAAGCTTTTACCTTCTTTTATTTTTATCAGTATCAGAGTGATAAAAACCCACCCAATGAGCTATTAGATATTTTAGAATTGACAGAAAAGCAGCACGGACAAGGAACCGGATTATGAAAATTACTGGTATCAGAACTAAACAAATAGAAATACCATTTTCTAAACCTATTGAGACTTCTATCCACCGAATAAAGGGCGTTGCCGGCCTTTTAGTATGGATAGACACAAATGAAGGTTTATCTGGTGAAAGTTATCTCTGGGCGATTGGTCGCCACAAATTGCCTGTTCTCGAAGCAATGGTTCACTCTCTTAGTGGTGTTGTAATCGGAAGTGATCCAAGGGATACAGAAGCGCTATTTATGGATATGTGGCGCGAAATTAATTTTCTTGGTCATAAAGGAGTGACACTATTTGGGATAGCTGCGGTGGATTGTGCGTGCTGGGATATCCGAGGCAAAGCACAGGGTATTTCTGTTGGACGAATATTGGGGAGGGCCCGAAGTAAAGTTAGGGCTTATGCAAGCGGAGGGCTCTGGGCTTCGATGGCAATTGATGAATTACAGGCCGAAGCGCGCGACTTTATGTCTAAAGGTTTTACAGCTATTAAAATGAGAGTTGGACTTCCTGATATCTGTGAGGATGTCGAAAGGGTAGCTGCTGTTCGGGAGACTATTGGCTCTTCCTTAGATTTGATGGTAGATGCAAACCAAGGCTTGACAGTGAATCATTCCATTAGACTGGGTCGAGAATTGGAGAAATTTAAGTTGGCTTGGTTTGAAGAGCCAGTTCAAGCCTACGATCTTTCTGGATCAGCTAAGGTAGCGGCAGCGCTTGACACGCCCGTTGCTAGTGGCGAAACGGAATATGCTCGTTACGGTTTTCAGGATTTGTTGGATCGGGAAGCAGCTGATATTATTATGCCCGATCTTGAGCGAGTTGGAGGCGTGTCAGAGTGGATGAAGGTTGCCCACTTAGCGTCAGCCCGTGATATTCCAGTTAGCCCCCATATATTTACAGAACATAGTCTGCAACTTTGTGCCGCTGCCGATAATGTGATTTATGTAGAACATATGCCGTGGTTCACAGAACTATTCCAAGAAAATATGGAAATGGAAAGTGGTGAAATTTTAATTCCTGATCGACCAGGTATGGGTTTCAATTTTAATCCAGATTCTATTCACCGTTTTGCTATATAGATGTGAAATAGGCGGAACCTGTTATTTTATTTATTCAGGCTAGATAGGGATTATAGTATAGTTCAACTTTTTTTCCGCTCAAAGAACGGGCGCATCATGCGTTGTGGTTCGCTCGTCTTAAAAGCATCTGCTAGAGCATCGACGCCTGCTGTTATTGCTTCCCCTAGTGGGAGTTCTTCCCACTTTTGAACTAACCGTTTTTGGGCACGAACGGCGATTGGACCAGATGCTGCGATAGCGTTTGCTATCCGATCGGTTTCAGAATCAAGCTCGTCTATTGGCACAATACTTTCCAAAAATCCCCAATCATAAGCTTTGGTGGCATCAATATTCTCTGCGGTCATCACTAAATAATTTGATCTTCCCCACCCGATTAGTCGTGGTAACAAAGCCGCTTCTATTACCGAAGGAATACCTACTCGGACTTCTGGCATTCCAAATATAGATGTTTCGGACCCGATGCGGAGATCGCATGCAGCTGCTAGTTCCATGCCGGCGCCTAAGGTGTAGCCGTTGATTCGGGCGATAACTGGCACTGGAAATGTGCGGATTTGAACAAATAGGCTGTGAAGATCTTTAATAAATGCCCTGCCTGTCTCAGGGTTTAAGTCGTTTAATTCATAAATATCGGCTCCTCCGAAAAAAGATGTCGAGCCGGCTCCCGTCAAGACGACGGCACGCAGGTCAGAGTTATTTTTCAGATTTGAAAAAACTTCTGCTAGTTTCAAAATACCATCTTTATTAAGTGAATTTAATTTCTTTTGGCGGTCGTAGCAAATAGTTGTAATAATACCCGATCCAGATGATCTATGGGATACTTGGACTTTCATTTGGTATCCTCTTCGCTTCTCGGGATGCCGCCCATTTCTTGAATCAATTGACAAATATTATCATAAGCAGACCGTAATTCCCGCTTGCTAGTGCCTGTTACGACTAAAGTGGTGCCATATATCCCTTTTCGAAAATAAGGATAACTTCCTATGTCCAAGTGGGGGAAATCATCTTGAATAGAGGATAATTTTGCAGCAATCACCCCTTCTCCAATGTTAGCATCGATCGCTATGGTATGTATTTTAGCGCCACCTTCGAGTTGAGGAACCAGTTCTTGCACCATAGCTCGAAAAACAATTGGTACCCCAGCCATTACATGAACGTTTTTAACCGTAAAGCCGGGTGCGGCTGAAACACTATTCAGAATTAAATCTGCACCTTTAGGCGTTCGAGCCATTCGCATACGTGATTCATTTAGTTCGACGTTGCGATCCAGCGCGTGCATCTGCATGCGTTTTACGGCTTCTGGATGGTGGTAGACTGGCAATCCAAAGGATTTTGCAACTGAATCACATGTGATGTCGTCATGGGTTGGTCCAATTCCTCCCGAAGTGAACACGTGGTCAAATTTATTTTTCAATTCAAGGATAGTTTTAACTATTACTTCCTCGCTGTCAGGAATAATGCGAACTTCTTGTAATCTGATGCCCGCTTCAACCAGCGTTTCTGCAAGAAAATTTAGATTTGCGTCCTTTGTCCGGCCGGAAAGGATTTCGTTGCCAATTATGATAAATGCAGCGGTAACAATTGGAATCGATGGAATTTTGGTAGACATATGTACTTTCATCTAATGAATTCTGGTATTATATTTTGTAATACCATCGCTTATTGGACCCTTTGATGCAACTACCCCGACCACTTTATTCTGGTCAACTAATAAAACGCTATAAGCGTTTTTTGGTGGACGTACGGTTTGAATCAGGTGAAATTTTGACAGCACACTGTCCAAATCCTGGTCGGATGATTGGGTTAAATGAACCAGGTTCTAGAGTTTGGTTATCTCGTTCGTCTAATCCTAATCGTAAGCTTCCATTCACATTTGAACTTATAGAAACTTTTAGCGGATTGGTGGGTATTAATACCGGTTATCCTAACATCATTGTATCAGAAGCTATCCAATCGGGAGCTATTGATGAGCTCTCCAAATATGAACATTTGAGGCGTGAAGTCAGATATGGCGAGCGTTCGCGGATAGATATTTTATTGGAAGATTCACGATATGGTCGTTGCTGGGTTGAAGTAAAAAATGTTCACCTTAAGCGAAATTATGGACCAAATCCAGGCGCTGCAGAATTTCCAGATTCGGTCACTGAGCGAGGAACACGCCACTTAAAAGAAATGTCCAAACAAGTAAAAATGGGTGATAGATCTGTGATGGTATATTTGGTTCAAAGAATGGATTGCGATCACTTTCGTATTGCAGGAGATATTGATCCCTCATATAGGGAGGAACTCCATCGCGCCCTGGAATATGGGGTTGAAGTTTTGTGCTTTGATACGGCCATCACCAAGGAAACAATCTCGCTTCGCCGGACATTGCCGTTTGAACTTTAGAAAGCCCAAGTGCTTTTTCGTGTTGCAGAATTTAATTGATCTAGTTTTGTGATCACAGTTGGTTAGAACTATCCAGCAATGGTCCGTCCATATTATTTTGCTTAATTCACAAATGCTTTCAAGGTTCACTAAATACCCGGTTGAAGATGACATCAATTTGTTTCAAATGTAGTGAGATATCAAATAATCCTTCAAGTTCAGTTTCTGATAGGTGTTTTCGGATGACTTCATCCATTTTTAGCAGTTCTAAAAAATTCTTACCTTCATTCCATACAATCATAGCGTTTCGTTGGACTGCTTCGTACGAGGATTCCCTACTCATCCCATTTTGGGTTAATTTTAGCAAAATAGTTTGGGAATGAATTAGCCCTTTTAAGTTATCAAGATTTTCTTGCATCTTATCCGGATAAATCACCAATTTACTAATGACATTCGTCATTCGCGCTAGAGCAAAATCTAAAGCAATAGTGCTGTCTGGGGCAATAACGCGTTCGACTGAGGAATGAGAAATGTCGCGTTCATGCCATAGGGAAATGTTTTCCATGGCGGGAAAAACATAACTCCTTACTAACCGAGCTAATCCGGTTAAATTTTCGGTGAGCACCGGATTACGTTTATGTGGCATAGAGGAAGAACCTTTTTGTCCTGGGGAAAAAAATTCTTCTGCTTCCCGCACCTCAGTGCGTTGCAAATGACGTATTTCAATCGCCAATCTTTCTAATGAGCTAGCAATTATTCCTAAAACGCAGAAAAACATGGCATGCCGGTCGCGTGGAATTACCTGTGATGAAATTGGTTCCACCTTGAGGCCAAGACTTTTAGCTACGTGTGATTCAACTTTTGGGTCGATGCTGGAGAAAGTACCAACGGGACCGGAAATTGCGCAGGTAGCTATTTCATTTCTAGCTAATTCTAACCGCTCCTTATTACGTTTGAATTCTGCATAAAATCCCGCGAGTTTTAGACCAAAAGTCGTTGGTTCTGCGTGGATAGCATGACTTCGGCCTATCGTCGGCGTGAATTTATGCTCTAATGCTCTAATTTTTAACGCTGCTAACAAGTCGTCGACGTCTCTTAGAAGTATATCTGCCGCTTGAGACAACTGTACAGCGAGGCAGGTATCCAGAACGTCCGACGATGTCATACCTTGATGAACAAAACGGGCCTCAGGCCCAACATGTTCTGCTAGACTTGTAAGAAACGCTATCACATCGTGTTTAACTTCGGATTCGATAGCATCGATACGTGAAATATCAAAACCACCACGTTCCCATACAGCTTTCGCAGCTTCCCTCGGGATTATTCCTAATTCCGCTTGCGCATCACAAGCATGCGCTTCTATTTCGAACCAAATTCGAAAGCGGTTTTCGGGCTCCCAAATTTTAGTCATATTTGGACGAGAATAACGTGGGATCATTATTTACCACCCTTCTAATTAATTCGACACTTTCATAGCATTGGTAATTTAGATCGTCACTGAATGATGATTGTATTTGAAATGGAGAGGTATTTCCCTTTATCGACTTTGCAAGGTATTATCTAGTTAATTTACATTTTTTCGCGGAAATCACCCATGAGGGTCAACCATCAACCCACCCGAACAATTTGGTTAGATGCAGAGACCGAATCGGTCCAGATTATAAACCAAACAAAATTACCTCATTCTTTCGAAATTGCTCAACTTAACAGCTTAGATGATGCCGCGATGGCAATAAGATTAATGATGGTTCGTGGAGCACCTTTAATCGGTGCAACAGCTGCGTTTGGAATGTGGTTGGCTATGCGGCAGGATTGTTCAGATTCTGGCTTGTCTGCTGCTTATGAAACTCTTTATTCAACAAGACCTACGGCAGTAAATTTAAAGTGGGCTCTAGATTTAATAAAGCGAAATTTAATTATTTTACCGTTCAAAGAACGTGGAAAAGTGGCTCGAAAATTGGCTTGCATGATCTGCGACGAGGACGTTTATATTAATCGGCGCATTGGCAAAGTGGGCCTGGAAATTTTGAAAAAGATGGCTGCAGATAAACGCAAAGGCGAGAATATTAATATCTTAACGCATTGCAATGCGGGTTGGCTGGCTACTGTCGACTGGGGAACTGCAACTGCACCGATTTATATGGCACAGGATAATGGTCTACCGGTTCATGTATGGGTAGATGAGACCCGTCCACGCAATCAGGGGTCAAGCCTCACAGCCTGGGAATTGTCCAACCAAGGTGTTCCGCATACGGTGATAGTGGATAACGCTGGGGGTCACTTTATGCAACAGAACAAGGTTGATATAGTGATTGTCGGCGCTGATCGGGTGACCGCTGCAGGTGATGTATGTAATAAAATTGGCACTTATCTGAAAGCACTTGCTGCAAAAGATAATAAAATCCCATTCTATGTTGCGCTTCCGTCGCCAACTATTGATTGGACGATAGATAACGGGCTTTTAGATATACCCATTGAAGAGAGACCTAGAGATGAGATTACCTCTGTGACCGGGAGAACGAAAGGTGGCACGATTGCAGCAGTGACCATCACTCCGGAAAATAGCGAAGTAGCGAATCCGGCTTTTGATGTCACACCAGCTCGTTTGATATCTGGATTAATTACCGAGCGCGGATTAACCGAGGCATCTACGGATGGGTTACGT
>CAZADS010000104.1:0-63507 GCA_964483985.1 uncultured Thalassobaculaceae bacterium | reverse complement strand
CAGGAAGTTGTAGATTTTTATGAGATGGCTCTCGTTGAGGGTGATCGTCAAAATGTGCACCCCTGTATGGAAGTACATGTAAACATGTGGTCGGAGGATTTTCGTCGGGTTGTGACGGTTGGAGAGATGGTTGAAGCACGAGGACTTCCATTTCGTATGACGCTAGATCATAGCCATGTGATTTTTAAAATGGATAACCCTAAGGAGCAAGAAATATTTGGAATTGATAGGGATATTGAGGCGGGTAGGCTAATTCTTGATCCATCAATTCGAGGCCACCTTTGTCAGCAGTGGATTGAAGCTGGTTGGGTTCGACATTGCCATGCCAGGGCTGCAGTTCCTAATAACCCGAAGAATGTGGTCGCCGTCGATGAGAACGGCAATGTAGGTAGGGGTATACAATATCCCTTTTCCGATCCAGGTAGAGGAAATTACCACGAAACTTGGGATGAGTCGCTTTTGGGTCCATGGAAGTCGGTCATTGAGCAACTTATGAAATTCCATTCAGAAAACAAGAATAGCCAATTAGGCCAAATTAGCACAGAATTTATTCCTAATTTGGATTATGGTGAGGGTTGTAAATATTCTTTGTTTGATCAATCGGTAGCTTGCGCAGTCTGGATGCGTAAAACCTGGGAAAGCACAGTTTTGGGTAGTTAGATTGTTTGTATGTGATCAAGGATGTTTAAGTAGGTAATATTATCTGGGCCCTGAGGCCGTTGGAGGGGGATTTTTTTAATATTAAATCTCCGCCATGGCTGCGGGAAATATCACGTGCAATGGTTAACCCTAGTCCGGTCCCGCCTGTATTAGGATTTCGCGAAGGGTCAAGTCGAAAAAATGGCTTAAAGACATCTTCCTGATGTTCTTTAGGGATGCCTGGGCCGTCATCATCGACTGTTATAGTCACAATTTCGCGTTTAAAACACAATTCGACATCAATCGTCTCTGCGTAGCGTTTAGCATTTGTGATTAAATTTAATAGAGCGCGTTCTAAAGCTTGGGGTCGGACTTCCAGGGTATACTTATGGGTTTCAATCAATTTGAAGCTTACATGAGAACCATCACGTCGTTCAGCAACTACTACGTCCGATACTAAACTAACTAAGTCACTTTCAATTGGTGTTTCTGTACCTTCTCCTCTAGCAAATGCGAGGTAGCCTTCAACCATCTGCTCCATGTCATGCACGTCTCTTTGTAATTCTGCAATTTCTGAAATATTTTCCAGCATTGCTAATTGCAATTTCATTCGAGTGAGCGGCGTTCGTAAGTCATGAGAAACGCCGGCTAGCATTTCTGTGCGTTGTGTGAACTGTAAGCGTATTCGCTGGCGCATTTGTCGAAAAGCCTCAGCAGCTTGTCGAACCTCTGTTGCTCCTTCCGGTCTAAAATCACCGATCTCTCGTCCCATACCAAAACTCCGGGCCGCTATGGCCAAGCGTCGAATAGGGCGAATTTGATTTCTCATGAAAAGAATTGCAATCGCAAATAATACTAATGAGCTACCTATCATCCACATCAAAAAGATATAAGGAGTTGAACTATAGAGTCGTTTTTGATGTACATTAATTGTTAATAGTCCATCAGCAATTTGAACTTCCACCACCACGCGGCGATCGTGTCTTTTAGAATTAATGGTAAAGGGCCTACGCACTCGTTCCTTCATAGCTTCAGTAAGAGTAGACTCTACTCGATCAAGATTGGAAGTCTTTGGTAAGTTGGATAAAATTTTTCCTTTTTCATAGGTTACAATCATGTGTAGAAGATCATGAAGGCGTTCTGTGATAGTTGTTATTTCTTTGTCCGACGGCACTGGGGTCATCATATCTACCACCAGCGAAATATCGCCTGCAAGAGTGTGAGAGAGTCTTCGAGTCATCGTATCCCAATGCCTATCGAAAAAGACAAAAGTTGAAATGGCTTGCATCAAAATTAAGGGAGTTACAATAATTAAAAGAGCACGTCCGAATAGAGTTTTAGGAAGGAAACGTTTAATCCAGTATTCTGGTGTAGCTGCTGGAATAGATTGGTTTGCGTTTTTAGTCATATATGGCCTTTTAAGACATAGCCGTGACCGCGGATAGTTTGTAAATATCGCGGGAATTTTGGATCGATTTCAAGTTTTCGTCTTAATCTATTAATTTGAACGTCTACGGTTCTGAGATTTCCTTTAACTGCTTGGCTGTTTAACAAATCTTCTCGAGTTAAGATTTTTCCTGGCGCTGCTACAAATGCCTCAAGGAGTGCCGTTTCGGATTCGGTTAATGGGATAGTGGTTCCTCCATGAATGAGACGTCGTTCATATAAGTTGAAATGGAAAAAACCAAATCTAAATATATTTTGGTCAACAGGATTAGTCGGCGTTTCGTTGACGCGGCGCAAAATCGTCCTTATGCGTAATAAAAGTTCACGAGGTTCAAAAGGTTTCGGAAGGTAATCGTCAGCCCCGCTTTCCAGTCCCAAAATCCGATCTTCCGGTTCGCTCATTGCGGTTAGTAATAAAATTGGAATCTGAGAGTGGCATCTTAATGAATGGGTGAGGTCCAATCCTGTTTCTCCTGGCATCATTACGTCCAGAACGATAAGATCAAATTGGAGATTTGATAGTCGTTCCCTTGCTTCTTTTGAATCTGAAGCCCCTGTGACTCTGAATTTGTTTTCAGTGAGGTAACGGTGCAATAATGCACGAAGCCGGCTGTCATCATCCACTATCAAGATATGAGGGATATCAGTCATTACTGGTATTGCCCAGTTTCTTTACACTGTAGGTATTTTCAGATCGACGAGATTGCGTTCGAACAGTAATTTGTCTTTTTAGATGCATTTTGATTGGATTTAATGGCCAGGTAATGGGGATGAGTTCTGGAAATTTCTGCACAGTGTATATTTCTCGGGATAGTTGGTTAAATAGACTCAAAATACTAATCCTCATTGATTTTATACTAGGCAGGACTTCAGTTTCAGTATCATCTGAATCTGGTTTGATAAAATGAATAATTGGATTGTTTGCGCCATAGAAAAGAATGAGGTGCGAATAGATATGTATCGGTACTTGTTTATCCCTGTTACCGAAAAATGGCATCCCCATAGCCTTTCCAACGGATTCGATTCGTATCAATAGCGGTATATTGTTTCTAGTTTCATCCAGTCATGTTGACATATTTTCCTTTAGAATGGTATTCATCGGCGGAATTTAACGAGCCGATATATTCTGAATGGACGGTTCCAGGTTTATTTGCGATATTAGTATATATAACGCTGTACAGGAATGACCATAATGTCGATGACCCCATTCGATGACCGAGATGGATATATTTGGTTTGATGGTGCGCTAATTGAATGGCGCGATGCAAAATTGCATGTTTTGAGTCATGGGTTGCATTATGCAAGCTCTGTATTTGAAGGCGAACGTGTCTATGAGGGAAGAATTTTTAAGTCATTAGAACATACGGAGCGTCTTCATAAATCAGCTCGCGCTGTAGGCTATCAAATTCCGTATACAGTAGATCAAATTGAAGAGGCTAAACTTAAAGTTGTTAAAGCTATGGGTTTTGGCGATGGTTATATTAGACCGATCGCTTGGCGCGGTACAGAAATGATGGGAGTATCGGCTCAGCAAAATATTATCCACGTTGCAATAACAGCGTGGGATTGGCCGTCATATTTTGACCCAGAGGCAAAATTGAAAGGTATAAAACTCGGCTTGTCTCGATGGCGGCGGCCATCACCAGATTGTGCTCCGGTTGATAGTAAGGCATCCGGTCTTTACCAAATTTGCACCATGGCTAAACACGAAGCAGAAGCAGAAGGTCTGCAAGACGCACTTATGCTAGATTATCGCGGCTTAATTGCAGAAGCTACCGGCGCTAATATTTTCTTCGTTATGGACGACGGTAAAATTCATACCCCAATCCCAGACTGCTTCCTTGACGGTATTACTCGAAAAACAGTGATTGAATTAGCGAGAAAGCGCGGATATGAAATCGTTGAAAGGCATATAAAGCCGGAAGAAATGGAATATGCTAAAGAGTGTTTTCTAACAGGCACGGCTGTTGAGGTGACGCCGGTTGGTATGATAGGCGACTATAGTTTTACGCCAGGTGACATTAGTCGCGTTTTGGATGAGGATTATAACGCTTTAGTTCGAGGAAACTCTTCGTCTGTAGCTGCTGCGGAGTGATTAAAGCCGATTGTTTACCCAGATATTTTTCAAATAATTTTAAATAATATAAAGTTCTAACTTTAAAAGTTTTATCTATTTATGTCGAGGTTAGGGAGTTTTTTGTATTATCGACGAATTTGGTGTCGAACTTACCGGATAAGAAATCTTGGTGCCTGAGAATCTTCTTTAAAAACTTTAGGTTGGTTGAAATCCCTTGGATTTCTAGTTCTTCTAAGGCTCTAATCATTTCGTTTATAGCGTCAGGACGGGTTTTGCCAGATGCGATTATTTTAGCGATCATCGGATCATAAAAAGGCGTAATGGAATCTCCCATTTCATAACCGGTATCAATTCGAAGGGAACAAGTCTCGTTGGGGATTGAAAATTTTTCCAATACCCCGGGTGAAGGGAGAAAATTCCTTTCCGGATTTTCAGCGTAGAGCCGACATTCGATAGCGTGTTTGGTTGTAGGGGGTTTAAAATTAAGAAATGAATCGAGGCTTTCACCCACCGCTTGAGCTAGCTGTAATGCAACAATATCTTGTCCGGTAACCATTTCAGTAACTGGATGTTCCACTTGTATTCTGGTGTTCATCTCCAAAAAGAAGAATTTTCCATTTTCGTTATCTAATAAAAACTCAACTGTACCGGCGCCAGAATAATTTTGGGATGCAGCTAGGCGGCAAGCCGCACTGGTCATATCTGAAAGGGTCGTTGGATCTAAATGCGGAGCGGGTGCTTCTTCTATAATCTTTTGAAACCGACGTTGTATAGAACAATCCCGTTCAAAGAGATGAAATACTCTCCCGTCGCCTAGTCCAAAAATTTGAATTTCGATATGTCGCGCACTTTTAATATGGCGTTCTAAAAAAAAACCTGAATCTGAAAATATTCTGCTAGCCAATGAAGAAATGGATTTTGCTGTCTCTAACAGGTTTTGTTGGCTGTTAACCAGTCTCATCCCAATTCCACCTCCGCCGCCTGTAGCTTTTATCAGAATTGGAAAGCCTATCTCTTGGGCGAATTTGTTAATAGATAATCTATCTTCTACGTTAAGCCGAGTTGAACCGGGTAGTATCGGTATACGTAAATCTACGGCTATCCGGCGGGCAATATCCTTATCTGCCATCGCGCGAATGTTTGCGGGGCTAGACCCTATCCAGATTAAACCGGCGTCTGTTACCGCTGTTGCAAATAGAGCGTTCTCTGCTAGCAAACCGTAACCTGGATGGACTAGATCGGAGTTTGTTTGCTTGGCTGCATTCAAAATTGCTTGGATATTTAAATAACTTTCCTTTACCGGCGATGGACCAATTTCTATGGCGTCGTCTGCTAACTTTACGTGTCTTGCGGTTCTATCTGCCTCCGAGAATATCGCAACAGATTTATATCCCTCCATTCTGCAGGTTTTTATGATTCTGCAGGCAATCTCACCACGATTTGCAATTAATACCGTCCGCACCAGTTTTCCTTGAAAAATTGGGTTTTTATTTCAGAGTTCCAAAATTAGATCTCTAGGACAAATATTAAGTCGTCCTCCGAGATAAGGTTTCCCTCTTCTACACATATTTGTTTGATTATTCCTGTCTCGGGTGCCACATGTGGAATTTCCATCTTCATTGCTTCTGCAATCATTAATTCATCACCTTCATTTACCTGTTGCCCATTTTCGACCAATATCTTCCACGCCGTTCCAGTGACTTCGCTAAGGATTTTTATTTCGGCCATGGAAGACTCTCCAGAAATCAATAAATTTTTAATCGCATAGAACGCGAATACTTTATTGACTAATATGTCAAGCTACGAATTTAATATTACGGTGCTGCCAGTCTATGAAATTTGTGTTATCTGTCAAAGATCACTTTCGCAATCATGGACGATAGATGAAACCTATTACATATACATCTAACTATAGTCAAACTTAGTAAGAGCGTCGGGAAAATTCAATGTCATGGCAGACAGAACTGGATGAATTACGTCACCGAGAGGCTTTTGCGGAGCAATTAGGGGGTTCCGTAAGAGTGAAACGGCAAAAAGATGGCGGACGTTATAATATTCGAGAAAGAGTAGCCTTATTAGCCGATCCAGATAGCTTTCATGAAAGTGGAAAAATTGGAGGTTTGGCGGAATATGATGAAGACAACAATTTAATAAAATTAACACCGTCTAATTTTATATTTGGAAAAGCGAAAGTTCTAGGGCGACCTGTAATTATAGGGGGAGATGATTTTACTGTTCGCGGTGGATCAGCGGATGCGACCATTAAAGAAAAGCACAATATGTGCGAAGAAATGGCAAATGCACTTCGGTTACCCTTGATACGTCTTGTTGAAGGATCGGGTGGAGGAGGGTCCGTCAAAACTATTGAAACTACTGGGCGGGCGAATGTCCCAGGAGTTTCAGGATGGGAACTAGTGGTAGCCAATATGAGTACCGTCCCACGGGTAGCACTTGGTTTAGGATCTGTCGCTGGCCTAGGAGCGGCACATTTAGCTGCTTCACATTATTCTGTAATGGTAAAAGATAAGTCAGCATTGTTTGTGGCTGGACCCCCTGTCGTAGCGAGAACAGGGCAAGAGTTTACAAAAAATGAACTTGGTGGTTATCAAATTCAACTAAAGTCCGGCGCGGTAGACCATGCGGTCGATACTGAAGAAGAGGCATTCGATTGCGCAAGAAAATTTCTCTCATATTTACCTAATTCAGTCTATGAATTACCACCTCGAGGTTGTCGTGATGATGACCCGAACCGGCGGGTAGAAAACCTAATTAGCGTTGTGCCCCGCGATATACGCAAAGTTTATAAGATGCGGCCAATCATAGAGTCGCTAGTTGATAAAGGGTCTTTTTTTGAGATGGGTAGGCAATATGGGAGATCAGTTATAACTGGATTCGCTCGATTTGATGGTTGGCCGGTCGCCTTTATGGCGAGTGACCCTTATTCCTATGGTGGCTGTTGGACAGCAGCCACATGTAAAAAAGTTTTAAAATTTGTGGATATGGCTGAGACCTTTCATCTACCAGTGGTTTACTTGGTCGATTGCCCAGGATTTGAGATAGGCCTTCAGGCCGAGCAAGCTGGGACCATAAAAGAAGGCGTGCGAACAATGAGTGCAATTTGGCAAACTAAAACACCATGGTGTGCAGTGATAATAAGGAATGCATTTGGAGTTGCCGGCGCAGCGCATAAAAATGGTGGCCGTTATTGTACTCGTTACGCTTGGCCATCGGGACGTTGGGGCTCATTGCCTCTAGAGGGAGGTATTGAGGCTGCATACCGAGCTGATATAGAAAAAGCGGAGGATCCGGAGGCAAAGTTGACCGAAATTGAAGAAAAACTAAATAAACTTCGATCGCCATTTCGTTCTGCCGAGACATTTTGGATAGAAGAAATCATCGATCCTCGAAATACTAGGGCGTTATTATGTGATTTTGCTGAAACAGCAGCACCTCTACGTGAGATTGGGGCTAGTAACTTTGGCATGCGGCCCTGATGGTATCCGAATTTATACAAAACGATGCCCGTCGAGCGTTTGACGTCCTAAAAGCGGGTGGAATAGCTATTATCCCTATGGACGTTGGTTATACCTGTGCTGGAGGTTCAGGAAAAGCTCTCCGAGAAATTTTTAAAATCAAGCAACGTAGTGTATCAAAGCGCAACGCTATGGTTGGTCACCTGCCTATTGCTCGTGAGCTATATGATATTGGTGATGACGCGTGGAAAGTCATTGAGGTCATTATCGGTGATTATGACCTTCCATTAGGGGCGGTAGGTACCTGCAAGATTTGCCATCCTTTATTACAGATTCTCGATTCTAAAGCCCTTAATGCGAGCACAAAAAATGGGACTCTAGTTATGTTACTAAATGCGGGTTCTTTTCATGCAGAAATTTGCCGACTATCATTTTCCGAGAGCCACCCTATTTTTGGGTCATCGGCGAATATTTCAACGAATGGAACAAAATTTCGAGTGGAGGATATTGAACCAGAAATTCTATCCATAGCGGATGTAATTATTGATCATGGGCTGCGGAAATATCATTTTTATAAACAATCCTCAACCTTATTGAATGTAGAGACTTTTGAAGTTATTCGGCGTGGCGCTAATTTTGAAACGATCGCGGATATTTGTCTTCGACGTTTTGGTGTGAGATTAAAAGAGATATAAAAGAATTGATGTAATTCTTGACATCCAGTTTTCACGAAGAGCTATGCCACCATTGGCCATTTAGAACGACGCCCGAAAGCTTCAAAGCTTTGGTTCCTGTTATGCTCTCGCCCAAAGAATCCATGAATGTTGTTTTCTGATTTTTGATTTCTAGAATTGTTGCATCGCCCACGCTTCCGGGTTTGAGCGTGCCTAATTCAGGCCTCCCAATCGCCTTAGCAGGACCAATAGTCGATGCCGCAATAACATCGTTAATCTCCATCCCAAGGTTCAAGAATTTAGAGAGTGTCACCAATTGATCATAAGCAGGACCTTTGATACTCAGTGAGTGAACGTCGCTTGATATGGTGTCAGGCAGAAAATCTGCTTGCAGCATCGCTTCTGCTGTAGCGAATCCAAATGACCCCATTCCATGACCGATATCAAATATTACGCCACGGTCCCGTGCCTCTAGAATTTCTTCCCGAATTTGCCCGTTTCCTCGAGCGGGAGAAGCGGGAAATGGACGAAAACAGTGTGTTAAAACGTCACCTCTTCGTAATCGACTCACGACATCTCGCCTGCTTGGCGGGGGCCAATCCAAATGACACATTACGGGTAATCCCAACTCTTCCGCGACTTCGATTGCTATTTCAAGTGGTGCATACCCCATAGAACCGCTGGCTCGCGCACCAACTCTTACTTTTATTCCAACTAAAAGATCTTTGTGCAGATTAGCTACATGTAAGCAAGCCCTAGGATGTAAAAGCCGAACATCTTCGGATTCCCCTACCATAACCGTATCACTAAAAGCATAAATTCCTGGGAAGGATATGTTTAGATAAGCAAGGATTCTCGCTTCACATTTTTCTATTATATGGGCACGGAACCCAGAAAAATTTGCAGCACCGGCTGTTCCAGCATCAATCATTGTCGTCGTTCCACACTGTTTTACATAATCCGTTGGGTCCACTCCGATTGATGTCCCGCCCCAATAGACATGTGTGTGCAGATCAATCAGACCAGGCGTTATCAATTTATCACTTGCATCACGGATTTCCTGAGTGTTTTCTGAAGACAAATCCGGACCTATTGCTGCTATTTTCCCATTGGAAAAAGCAATGTCGGCAATTAAATCTATATTCTGCGACGGATCTAATATTCGCCCTTGTTTCAAAAGAAGGTCATATCCAGACATAACATCTCCTTAATTTAAATCTTCACACTTGTTTAGAGTGAGGTTCAATATTACCCATGTTAGATATCTGCTCGCAACTGTGGTTTAATATTAGACGTTTTGCTTCCAATTTGTTTCGTGCAAATAAGAATCTCACAAAAATTGATAAAAGAGATAATGATGGCTTTTCAATCATTTCAACTGGAGAAATTTCTATCCGACTGGGAACAGACAGTTGATTTCAATTTGGCTGAGAGCGGCGTTTATCCCGTTAAAGTGGGTGAGCTATTAGAAATGGCTGAAGGGAAAAAAGATGATTTGTTTGATATATCTCTAAATTACCCAGAAGTGAATGGAAATGCAGATCTTCGAGAAAACATAGCAAAGCTTTATAAAGGAGCTAGCCTTGATAATATTTTGGTCACGGTGGGTGCTTCTGAGGCCAATTATTTATTGGTAGAGACATTGATGGAGGTTGGTGATGAGTTGGCCGCAATGCGACCTAGCTATATGCAAGTAGAAGGAGTCGCTCGGAACAAAGGTGTTTTGGTGCGCACCTTTTCATTAAATGAACATCGGGGTTGGAAATTAGATATAGATTCACTTAATTCCGCGGTTAATGAACGGACTAAAATAATTGCCGTTGTAAATCCAAATAACCCTACAGGGAAAACTTTAGATCGAAACGAAATGGAAGCGATTGTAACAATCGCTGATCGCGTGGGAGCGTGGTTGATCGCAGATGAGGTTTACGCCGGAGCCGAGCGCGAACAAAATATAGAAACGCCCAGTTTTGTTGGTCTTTATAATAAAGTTATAGGAGTTAATGCCTTGAGCAAAGCTTACGGGCTACCAGGTTTGAGAATAGGTTGGATAGTCGCACCCATCGATATAATTCCAAAATTATGGAGACGGCATGAATTTATGGCTATAAGCGCGTCAATGTTGGGAAATAAATTGGCTGAAATTGCCCTCCGACCAGAAGTCAGACCGAAACTTATTCAAAGGACCAGGACCTTGGTACGGGATGGCTTTGGGATTCTGCAGCAAGCATTGATAGAGAGGGATGAAATTTTCTCGGTTACTCCGCCAAACGCTTCAGCTTTGTCTTTTGTGCATTTTAACTTACCTGTTGGGTCAACGAATTTTGCTCACCTTTTACGGCGGCAGAAGAGTGTTCTTGTAGTTCCCGGGGATTTTTTTGGTTTGGATAATCATATTCGGGTTAGCTCTGCACTGCCAAATAATTACTTAAGCGAGGGATTGGAAAGAATGATCAAATTGGTTGACGAAATCAGGGCGTAAGTTTTGACTTCAATCGGGTATCTTTGGTGCAGATAAAGGTATGCATCGATCTGTTATGGTAATATCCGAACCAGTCCGAGAACGTAATTCCTCATTGGTTACCCCTGGTATTAATTCTATTAAATGGAATCCATTGGAGGTTATCGAAATGACGGCAATATCTGTATAGATGCGCTTTACGCAACTATGCGCTGTTAAAGGTAAGGTGCATGCGTCCACGAGACGGGGCGCGCCGTTTTTTGTATTATGCTGCATAAGTGTCCATGTAGCCTTGGCCCCAACAGCTAAATCCATTGCCCCACCGACCAAAGGTCCTTTATTTGGAACGCCCGAATTCCAGTTTGACAAATCCCCAGATGCTGAGACTTCAAACGCACCAAGTATTGTGACATCAATGTGTCCACCTCTTATCATGGCAAATGAACTCGTAGAATCAAAAATGCTAGCGCCAGAACGTAGGGTAATTCGTCGACTGCCGGCATCGACGAGGTTAGGGTCTTCCTCCCCATCCTCGGCTTCTGGCCCAACGCCAAGGACCCCGTTTTCTGATTGGAAGAAAACATCAAGTGGTTTTGTAAGGTAGTTTGAAACGAGTACGGGCATGCCAAGACCAAGATTTACAATACTTCCGTCTGGTAAATCTTGCGCTGCACGCCACGCTATTTGATTTCTGTTGAGCGAATTCATAATTCTGTTCCTACGGCAACTACGGCGTTAACGTAGACACTGGGAAGTTGAATGTCTTTATAGTTTAAAGGCTCTTCGACAGTCTCACGCACTTCCGCAATTGTAATTTCGCACGCCGTGGCCATGGCCGGTCCAAAGTTCATCTGAGAAAAACGAAAATTTATATTTCCATATTGGTCCGCCAAATCTCCTCGGATTAACGCTATATCTCCCGTAAGTGCCTCTTCTAGAATGCATGGCTTTCCATTAAAGTTCCTTGTTTCCTTGTTTTTTGCTAGATCCGTTCCATATCCAACGGGTGAATAGAAAGCGGGAATGCCTGCCCCACCGGCTCGAATTCGTTCTGAGAAATTCCCTTGCGGAACACATTCCAATTGGATTGTTCCTTCGCGCCATTGTTCTTCAAATACGGAAAGTTCCCGCCCCCTACCACGGGCCGCGGTTACAATTACTTTCCGGACCATTCTTGCCTCGATTAGTTTATGCGTTAGTGAATAAGGGTGTGTAGCAGAGTTTGCTATTATGGTTAAATCCCTGGATCCGGTGGTATGTAGTGCATCCAATAAAATGTTGGGAAACCCTGCTCCGCCAAAGCCAGAAACCATTACTACCGAACCATCCTTTACAGTTCCCAAAGCTTCTGCTGCAGTATCAACTCTTTTGTCTATTGGCATTAAATCAAACCCCAGCGCAAGCCCTTATGACTTTTTCAAATTTAGACTTCGCATGTTTGCTGCGTGCAAACGGGCTTATTATTGGTAGCGAAATACCAGATTGTCGGTAAGATTCGATTCTTTCACGGCATTGCCTAGGTGTCCCAACAACACTGGTCGCTTCTACCATCGATTCGGTAACAGCTCTTTTGGCTCTGCCCATATCTCCTTCAGAAAACGCTTTTGCAATTTCGGCTGCTTCTTCTTCAAATCCGTGTGTTGCTATTAATTTATTATACCGTGGGAAAAAGCCAATATAGAGTGCGAGCCCAGGTCGAATCATTTCTATCGCTTCCGCTCGGCTGTCGGCCACTGCAGTTGGCAGCAACGAAGTAATATCGATCGTTGATGCATCCCTGTTGGTTATGGCTGCTCCGTCAGCCAAATGTTGGCTAATTTCTTTAGCTGATTTAATTGTGCTACGAGTTAGAATGATACCATCGGCAATTTCACCACAAACAGATGTCATTTTGGGAAATAGTCCGGCTAAATAAATAGGTAATATAGGGCGATAGGGCTTAAACCAAAGGTCAAATCGTTCGATTGTGATAGTCTCTCCATAATATGAAACTGAGCCGTTGGCTAAAAGCTGGCGTACTACATCCACAGTTTCTCTTACTCTTGTAATTGGCTTGGAGAATGGAAGTCCGTGTTCTGGAATGACTTGGACCTTATGACTGGAGCCTAGGCCAAGGATAAATCTTCCTTTGGATATGTCATCCACAGTCGCCGCAGCCATAGCGATCGTGGGAGCTGATCTTACAAAAACACTACTGATGGCGGTCCCTAGTTGGATTGTCTTCGTTGCTAGGGCAGCGCTAGAGAGTATAGAAAATTGATCACCGCCGTGCCCCTCTGTTACCCAAGCAGATTCATACCCCAGACTCTCGGCTAACTGAATACAACTGACTGTATCGGATGCCGTGGGCCCTCCCGAAAAAGCAATACCAATTCGAGCCATTGTCCAGTCCTTCTAAAAACTGATGTCTTTGAAATTAAAGTTCTGCGTGAATATGTTAGTGTTACATTATTTTCTTTTGGGATGGTTTAAATAATAGCATGGTTTCCCATTTATCTAACTTGGAAATAATCATGATATTGGGCATCGACATAAAAATTTCGTTTTTATTTATTATTTCTACCTAACTTTCATTAAAAACGGGGTTTTTGTTGTTTTAATGGGGTGATTTAGGTCGATATTGGGAATTAATTAGGGACCAGCGCGGTTGCTAAACTATTAAAATCATTAAAAATCAAATCTGGTTGGTATGGTGATTGTCCAAAAGGTCGTCTTCTCCGATCTATAAAAACGGTCCGAAAACCATGCGCTTTGGCCCCAATACAGTCAAAAGCATGGTTGGCTACAAACAATATACTTGATCGTTCTATCTGTGAATAAACACCACCAATAAGCTGTTCGGCTTTAGCGTAGGTCCGTTTATCGGGTTTAAAAGCTCCCGCTTCTTGAACAGAAATAGTTCGATCGAATTCGAAACCAATATGTTTTTTTGCCGTTTCTAGCATATCTCGATCACCATTAGAGAGAATGATGAGTTTGTAATAAGGGCGTAAGCGATTTAGCGATTCTATTACGTCAGAAAAAGGTTTTAAGGTCTCAATTTGGGAGACTAGCCACTGAACTTCGGACTGTGTATGTTCTATTTGAGCTCGGTGGAGAACTTGGCTAACGGCCCGATGTCCGATTTGCCTGTAAGGCGTGTGGCCTCTGTCGATCAATGAATCAATCATAGAATCTTCGAAATGCACGCGTCGCCACCACGTTACAAACCGATCAGGGTCGCCCTTCCAGCCTTTTCTTCTTAAAAATGGAGTGGTTAATTTGGTTAGACCGCCCTGCATGTCTACGAGTGTGCCGTATTGATCAAAGACCAGCACCTTGATTTCACGTTTCAAAATATCGATTTTCTTTGAAGTCATGTGAACTCTGCCAAATTTTAATTATTTTTGTCCGATATTTCATTTAAAAATTTGAGCAGAAGATCACAGGTTTCGTCTGGTTTCTCCTGTTGTACCCAATGTCCTGCTCCTGATATTAGATGAAAACCCACCATCTTGGTGCAAATCGTACCGTTCATCCTCTCGGCAATTCCTGGCCGTTGATATACGCCCCAGTCATTAGCACCGGCAATAAAGCACGATGGCACGTCAATAGTTAGCCCTGAAAAAGTTCGTAGTTCTGCCAAGTCCAGTCCGGAAGTCCCCCTCCTGTACCAGTTCAAGCCCCCTTGGAAGCCGTTGCGAGAGTATTCTTCTGTGTACACTGATAGTTCCTCATCAGGAAGCCATCTATTAGATCTAATTTCCTCATGGGTGGGCATTTCTTTGGCTACGGTTTCGGGCATAGTCGCAGCTAGATCCATGATGTAATAAGTAGGCATTTTTTCGAGTTGATCAGCCCGCCAAGCTTCCAGCTTGTAAGGTTTATTTGATTTCCAATCGGCACTTTTATGATGATAATAAGCTCGAAGAAAGTCATGAATTCCTTGTCGGCAAGATACTAAATCTTCATTGGCTTGTTTCGTGGAATAATACCAATGATAATGTTTACGTGGTCGTGGAAGGGCTGCCATCGTATCATGAATATTTGGATCTACTTTATCGGTTAGCCCAATGTTTTCGCTGTTAGAGAGGAGTTCTGGCGGGCCATCGAAAGGTGCACTCATCAGGATGCATGATTTGAATATATCTGGTCTTACCAGGGTAGACCAAGCAGCTACAGACGACCCATAATCATGGCCAACTACTGCCGTTGCGGTTTTATGCCCAGTAGCAAATAGAAGACCGATAGCATCTCTTACTGTATTTAATAATCGGAAATGCTTTAAATCGTCATCGTATTCAACAGGCCCCCATCCAAGCGTGCGACCATAGCCCCGAAGGTCTGGAGCAATTACATGGAAACCCGCCCGTGCTAAAATAGGTATAGTTTTTCGCCAGCTGTAAGCCAATTCAGGAAAACCGTGGAGTAAGAGTATAGCAGGGCGTCCGGCCGATTCGAATCCTGCCTCGAGGATATGCATTTCCAAGCCATTAGAGTTGTTAACAAAACGTGACCGGACACCTGAAGGCAACAACTTTTGCGTATATGGAAGCTTGAGCGTCATCAGGTAGCCTCTCTATCTAGTTAAAACTTCGCTTTTTTTATAGCTCGTTTCATTGCAGTAGAAATTCTTGTGGCAAAGTCATCTGGTACGTGAGGAGCGATTGGTAGGGATATAGTTTGTTCAGCCAACCATTCTGAGACTGGAAATTGTCCGTTTTTATAGCCATATTTTTCCCTATAGAAGGTCATTAATGGCACAGGTTTAGGGTAATGAACTGATGTACCGATGTTCTGAACGTTGAGTTCCCTAGCGACTAAATCTCTATTTATGCTTCCGTTTCTGGGGAGAATAGCATTCAAACAATAACAAGAAGATTGGGCTTTACCTTGAAAGGGTTCGAATACCGTAATTTCGTCTAATTCAGATAATGTTTCCTTTAAGGCAAGATAATTTCTTTGGCGAATTTTTAGCCTTTTTGCCAATTTGGGCAATTGTGCGAGACCAACAGCGGCTTCAACTTCATTCATTCGATAGTTAAACCCAAGAACGTTAACGTCATAAATCCCTGGTTTTACACGAGCTTCATGAGTGTTGTCATAGCCGAAGGTCTTACGTTGTCGGATAGAGTGGGCTAATTCCTCATCATCGGTAGTGACCATGCCTCCCTCGATTGAGGTCATATGTTTTATTGGATAAAAAGAAAAGCATCCCACTTTTCCGAGTGTTCCTGCTTTTTTGCCATCGTAAGTCGCATCTACGGCTAACGCGGCATCCTCAATGATAAAGGCGTTAGCCCTCGCTGCCATATCCAAAATAACATCCATTTCGCAGGGTAACCCGAGATAATGAACAACTATGAATGCGCGGGTTCTATCATTAACAACATTGCTTATACCTTCGGGTAAGATATTACCGTTGTTAGGGTCCACATCGACAAATATTGGCTTGGCACCGCAATATTCCGCGGCATGCGCCGTTGCGACGTGGGTCATTGCGGGTACAATAACTTCATCCCCAACCCCGATGTTGTTTGCATATAAAGAAAGATGTAAAGCAGCAGTACACGACGCTACGGAAATGGCGTGATTGACGCCGACTCGTTCGGCAAAAGCCTCTTCAAATCTTTGGCATATCGGGCCATGAGCCAGGATCGGGCTTTTAAGTACATTTAGAACCGCTTCAATCTCTGTGTGGTCCAATAGGGGACGACCAAAGGGAATCATTGCATTTGACATCTGGTTATAATTTTCGCCTGAATCAAATTAAATAACTGACTGGAACAGTACGTTTCGCTTGCAAAGAATCGAAACAAGCCAAGCAAATGTCCATCACTCTAAACACGTCCACTGATGTTACAGACGATTCTCGAGACTCTCGAATTGCGTCAATAAAATCCGGTAACAAGTCATGTTTATTTATTGCGGGATACGGCGTGTGAATTATTGTTTCATTTTCAGGGCGATCCCCATTAAAAATCTTAGCGTTTGGGATATCGTTAACGAATGTTTTTTTCGTCCCGTAAACGGAGATAGCGTGAATATGACTTCTTTGGGGCCCAAAATTTGACATTGTCTTACCAATAGTTCCTTCTTCAAAACGCAAAAGATTAACAATTACGTCATCAAATTTATAATTCGAGTTATGGGTTAGGATTTTATTACCCATCCCGCATACTTCTGTTACCTCTTGATCTAGAAGCCATCGCATTAGATCAATTAAATGAATTCCTCCTCCGTAGGTTACGCAATAAAACTCCATCTGTCCGCGCCAACCTTGGGTTAGCTTATGAAGAATTTGATGGATATAATCACCGTCAATAGCAACTATTTTTCCCAAGTCCCCTTTTTGGATCCAATTTTTCAACTCTATAAATCGGGGTGAACGACGCAGGATCAGGTTAGAGGTTATGATTTTACCGCTGTCCTGCTGGGCTCTAAGTAAGCGTTCCGCATCGGTTCGGTTCAAAGCTACAGGTTTTTCTACCATTACGTGCTTGCCGTTTTGAAAAGCACTCACTGCTTGTTCTGTGTGGAAATTATCGTGACTAGCTATGCTTACGACATCAATATCTGGGTTTTCTGTGATCCCACGATAGTCATTGTGGAGACCAGATACGCCGTGCCTGCTGCCAATTAGTCTTAATTTTTCTAAATCCAGATCACAGATATCAGTTACTTCGACGTTTGGTATTGATTTGTAACCTATAATATGTTGTTCCCCTACGCCAAGACCAATTACGCCGGCTTTTAGAGCTTTTTTCATGCTCCTGTCTCAGTCTGCTGCTGGGTATAATGGTAGGTTACAGATTCTTCAATTTTATAAAAACCTAATGCACGATAAATTGATACAGAAGCCTTGTTTGTCACTTGTGTGCCTGCTCTTAGAAATGGTGTGAGGCCGGTATAATATGCTATGGATGCCTCTATCAAAGCCTTTCCTAGTCCTAGGCCCTGAGCATGTTTTGCTACCGCAATTAAGTCAATATAAGCGAAACTCTCCGTTCTTAGACATAGATTAAATCCCATAATTTTCCCCCGAGTTTCGGAAACGAATCCAACGTCGGCTCGGCCGTTTAGATTATTTTTCGTCCATTCCTGTTTAGTAGTATCTGCGAAACTATCTTCTAATTCTGGGTCAATATGATATCGATCAAAGAAAAACGCCTTGCTAGCGATTTCCGCACATTCTTTTGCATCAGTTTTGGTTGCAAGTCGAACGCCTTCAGCGAATGAATTATCGCAGTGGGGATGTAAAGGTCGTTCGAAAGTAATCAAACGCTCTATAAAACGAAAACGTGAAGCTGTCATTAAATTGCCCCACGCCGCTGGAATCCGAATGGATACTAATGCCGCATCGGCGGGTATAGAACTATCTAAATTAGAGATATCTTTCTCAGATTGTAATTTCCCCAGATAAACGGGTTGGCCTAAAATTTCTGAATCGAATGGTTGAGGTACCATTAATATATTAGTCACGAATATCACCTCTATTTTTTGGGTTGTGCAAATGCACAAAGGGTATACTTGCCGCTAGGTTCGTAGATGCGTTCAATTTTTAAAGGGGTTAATGTTGCAGCCTTCAATAAAAGCTTTGTGGAACTGGTTGAGTACGCATCGAAATGTTCTATAAAAAATTCCTCTCTTTGAGGGCCTTCATTTGAAAGTGCTGATTCGCCGTCTGGCAATTCGATGTAAATTACCCCGCTAAAGTTTAAGAACGATATAGCGTGGGATAACATCTCTGCCGGATTTCTTACATGTTCTAACACTTTGTTAAAGCTTATGAGATCAAACTTTCCTAAATTTTCTGTCTGTGTAAAGTTTTCCGAAATAGCGGTCACTCCCACTAATTCCTCTATCAACGAAGCGGCTCTGATATCTGGCTCGACGGATAGACATTTCCATCCGGATTCCTTCATAACGGCTGGGAAGACACCCAATCCACTACCAACGTCCAGACATGACCGATCCATGTGTCGGCTAGCCTTGGCGAAGAATAAATTGATTCTCTCAACTCTTTGTCTGTTATCAGATTTTTCAGGTGCTAAGGCCATGATCTGCTTGAACTTAGATTTTATAGTTTCCCCGTAAGTATTATTGACGTAATTACCCCCATAGACGTGAAAGTTAAAATCGAAATTGTGTAAGTTAACGATATGCCAACATCGGGTGCATTGCCATAATGAACGGTAATATGGCAGCATATTAAAAAGTGTCTCACCTTTAGGCGGTTTAGTGAAACTAGCAACAAACTTCTGAGCAGCTCCGCAAAATTTGCAAGGAGTGGCGGTTAAGTTCATTGGTCGACCCAATTCCAATTGGAGACGAGAAAATCTGGCATATGCCATACGTTTCCGTCGTGATTCCAGATTTTTCGATTTCTGAATTTTTCAGCGGTATCCCAGAACCATGCTTTCGGCTTATTCGCGAATTGACAAAACTGGTGGATGCTTTCTTTAGGAATATCAAAGCCGATTTTATATAGGGTTTCTATAGCTTCATCTCTGCTGGTGAGCCCGTAACGAATTTGTAGAGATAGATTGTCAAAACTGCGTGTAAATCCAAATTTGTACCATTTTAAAAAATGGTGCAGAGCAATGAAATCACAGTCAATATCCGCGAAATGCCATATCCCAGTTTTCAAATCGTTCTGGTTGCTTTCGAAACCATGTTTTGAGGAAATTTTAAAATTATCGAACGAGTTCCATTTAAAAAAAGATCCTAGAAAGATTGATTTTGGTGAAAATTTTCGCAAAGCGATGTCGTTTGGGAGGCGATAAGCTGAAAGTTCCTTATCCGTAAGTTGCTCCTTGCCAATCCAATCTTCCCTTCTCGTTTTGTTTGTGACTCCGTGTTTGTTTATCCAATCGATATTTAAGTTAGTGGCCATCCGATCCCGCTTATCACCACCGAACTCTAATTGAGGATTTTCTCCCCAGATGATTAATGGAATTCTCATTTGAACAGCTAACCGTAGTGGGATGGCAAACAGGGCCATATGCATTGGAAGGCCTGTTGCACCTTCTTTTTCATATGCTGCTATCATAAACCGGCGTTCGACTTCTGGGTCAATTGTTACTTCAATATGATCAATTCTTAGGTTTTTGATTAAATTGCGTATGTTTCGTTGGCCGACAGCTGTTCGACCTGGGGTTCTCCATGTAATGCCAAGTACTTTTAGATCGTATTCCTGGGATTTTAATACTTGATACCAACTATCCTTGCCGCCGCTTACGGGCACTATACAGTCATAGTTGCAACATTGTCTTTTTGCGATATCGACGATTTTTTGAAAAGTAGATTTTCGTTCATTCCAATTTATATTGTTTTCTTTATCCTCATGTCCTCTACAACCAGAGCATATGCCGTCTTGGTCTAAACTAATGCCCGGTCTGGTGTCTGGGAGAATGCATCTGCTACAATATTTCATGGGATCCAATCACGATAATGTTCGAGAAATAACTTTGAAGAGATAAAACTGAATAGATTTTTGGAAAAACTATTATCGTGCATACTTCCTTTTAAAAAATCTTCAATGGCCTCTCGGCGGATAATTTCGAATATAGGGCTATCAGAAAGCAATCTTTCCTTGGTTTCGGGATTAGATCTATTCACAAGGGTATCGATGGAGGCGTTAAACCCTCGCTTTCGTTTATCCCAACGAACGGATTCGGCTACCAAATTTTCACCAGCTGCCCTTAACAGATACTTAGGAAAACCATCTTTAATTAAATATTTGCTTGGAACACTAAATAAAAATTCTATCAGCCCCTTGTCTAAATAAGGAGAACGGTTTTCCACTGAATAACGCATTGAATTTCTGTCATCTTCGTGAAGGATGACGGGAATAGTTTCGTGAAAAAGTTCATTCAACATTCGATTTCTCAAAATACTTTTCACATATTTTGTTTCTGCAAAAGGTTCGTGGAATGGCACTTTGAGCCATTGCGTAAAAGTTTCCGAATTGAGATAGATATGAGCTCGTTCACTCGGTGTTTTTATAAAAACCATCGGGTCTTTTAAAATTGGATTTTGAACATAAGTTCCATAGCTATTTTTCCAGTCATCTAACAGTACGTGCAAATTAGGTTGATTTTTCATCTCCGCAAGCCAAAAGGCGTAATGATCATAATAACCGGAAAAAATTTCATCGGCCGCGGAACCGGAAATTGCTACCCTATATCCAGCGTTGGAAATTGCCTCAGAAAGAAAGGAATGAAGGTAGTACGTCAATGTTACCACCGGCATATCGTGGTAGCTCACGAGATCTTCCATCCGGTCAAAAAACCCTTCTGGACTTGCATTGACTTTATGAATATTACAACCGAGAAATGCTATCTGGGCTTCGATATTTGCTAATTCGTCGTAACGTTCGTCTTTGTCAAGAATCGAAAATACATGTAGATCATGATTAAATTTCTTACAGGCAATGCCCGACAAAGTAGTGGAATCAATTCCACCTGACATACAAAAGGCGACGGGAACATCGGCTCGAAGGCGTATTTCCATAGCGGTCAACAGGCGCTCATATGTGCCTTGGCGAGCATCATCCTCACTCATCGGTTTTGGAAAATAGTTTAGTTTCCAATATCGGTTGGACTTTATATGATTTGGCGCTTGTACTGACATAAAATGGGCTGGTGGAACCTCGAAAATATTGGAAAAAAATGTCCTGGGCTTCTTATAGAGAGATTTGTACCCATTAACCAAAAATCGCTGAATTTGATGGATGTTGATATCTGGTTTATGGCCGGCTAAAGCAGCTAAGAACTTCGGTTCTGAACCAAAATATAATGTATCACCCAATCGCCAAAGATAGAGGGGTTTTTCTCCAAACCGATCTCGGCATAAAATAAGTTGGTCAGAATTAGAATCTATCAAAGCGAAGGCCCACATCCCTTCCATGCGATCTAGCGCTTTTCCACCCCATTGCTCCCATGATGCAAGCATAACCTCTGTATCTGACTCTGTAATGAACTGGTGCCCTAGACCTTCCAGTTGCCGTCTTAACTCGATGTAGTTGTATAGTTCTCCGTTTGTGACGATTGAAAGGTTTCCTCTTGTGAATGGCTGCATCGATCTTGGACTGGGGTCAATAATTGCTAGTCGAGAAAACAGCATAGTCACAATATTCCGAGCCACCTTTTGCGTATGTGAACTTGTTCCGTTGGGACCTCGGAATCGCATTAGATATTGAGTCCTTTTTATCCGGTCGACCGGTATGTTCCTCGGACCTATTGCTCCGGCAATACCGCACATATTTTTAGGCTCTCAATTAGTTGTTAATTCTCAGAGTCAAAAATTTCTTTTGTAAATAACTCTCCGGTTTGCATTGGTCGTGCAAGCGTTTTCCCTAAAATTTGATGTTCTGAACCAGGGGCATAACCTTCACCAGGCCGGATCCACATCAGGTCAGACATTTTAATCGTGATACCAGCATCGAGATCTTGAGCAGCGGCAATGGAACGGCGAACCGGTATTTCACTCTCTTTTTCAATCTTTCTTGCTGTCAGATTGCCATCGCCAAGTAATATTTCAGCCTCCCGTACACCGTCCACTAATTGCTTCATCATCGGCGGATCGGCTGATAATTGATGATCCCGAAATTTCGAATAATTTAAATCGAGGGTGAAATGTTTTTCTATGATCCTTGCTCCAGCGCTTATCGCTAGGGTAGCCGCTTGAATACCAAGCGTATGATCCGAATAACCGATAGTTGCTTTTTGGCCGAAATATTTTTTTAGCCTTTGTATAGCAGCTAGATTTGCATCTTTAATGGCTACGGGATAGGCAGATACGCAGTGAAGAAGGGCGAGATTGAGGTTTCTTTTGTCCGCCATTCGAATATTCTCAACCAAGGCGGTCGTAAAACGAATTTTAGATTCGCTAGCAAATCCCGTAGAAATAATCAAAGGTTTATCTGTTGAGGCAGCGTATTCAATCAAAGGATAAAATGTGTTGTCCCCCGATGATATTTTGATCGCGTCCACAATTTTGTCTAAAAAAAACGCACTTTGTAAATCAAGTGGTGTGGAAATAAATTTGAGACTGTGTTGATGAGCCCGATCTGACAGTTCTAAAAAGTTTTCATTAGACAACTCAAAGTTTTTCATCCGTTGGTACCGTTCCTTTTGAGTTGGAGCTACAAAGGTCTCAGTACGATAGGTTTGGAATTTAACAGCATCGACCCCAGTCTCCGCAGCACGGTCTATCAACTCTCTTGCTACTTCAATTGACCCTTCGTGATTATTACCAATTTCAGCAACGACAATCACGTTATCCTTGCTGTCAACATTTCCTATTTGCATAGATACTCCTAGGACCCAGTGTGACTTTAAATTTTAATAAACCAGTTTACACTATATTGCTGTTTTTATTTATATAATAAGAACATATTAGTTAGTTGGATTGACATTTGGTAATGCTGCTGTCCAATGTCGGAGCTTAATTCGTAAATAAATGGAAGGTAAACTACAACAGTGACCGAAAATGTCATTGCAGTAATTGGTGTAGGTTATGTTGGTTTGACGCTGGCAGCAGGACTTGCTCGTTATCATAAAAATGTTTTTGCATATGATAAAGATAGATCGCGGATTGGCGATTTAAAAAAGGGCGTAGACAGGAATCTATCGGATAGATACCCTATTACCTTGCCATCTACGCTTGTATTTACTAATGATTTAATGGAACTTAAAAATGCCAATGTATATATAATCACCGTTCCAACGCCCATTGATTCTAATCGTCGTCCCGACCTTAGTCTGCTGCAGACGGCGTGCCAAGATATTGCCAAGGTGATTGATTACGGCAATTTAGTGATTTTAGAGTCGACGGTTTATCCAGGAGTTACAGAAGAAGCTTGTGGCCCGTGGATTGAAACCTTATCAGGTTTGAAACAAGGATCAGACTTTTGCTTAGGCTATTCTCCAGAAAGGATAAATCCTGGCGACGAGGAAAATACTCTAGAAAAGGTGGTTAAAATAGTTTCTGGTCAAGATTCAGAAACACTGAATAGATTAGTCGAAATATATGAACCCATTGTAAAAGCCGGTTTGTTTAGAGCTCCATCTATTAAAATAGCTGAAGCGGCTAAGGTTGTCGAGAACGTGCAACGCGATCTCAATATCGCTCTGATGAACGAGCTCTCATTTATATTCGACCGTATGGAAATAAGAACAGCAGATGTGATTGAAGCTGCAGCTACAAAGTGGAATTTCCAGCATTTTACACCTGGCTTGGTGGGTGGTCATTGTGTCGGTATTGACCCTTATTATTTGATATCGAAGGCAGAGGAACTAGGATATTATCCTGAGGTGATTCGTGCGGCTCGCCGGCTTAATGACGGCCTCTCAGACCACGTGGCTCAACGCACTCTAAGTCTCGTTTTACAGACGGGAGTCTCTATAAGGGAAGCTCGGATTGGCGTTTTAGGATTGACTTTTAAGGAAAATGTTTCGGATTTAAGGAATAGTCAATCGCCTAAAATAGTTCATTCCTTAATGAATTTCGGGGCGCGGGTGCTGGCTCACGACCCGCATATAGAGGCGCAAAAATTAAAGGATGAATATCAAATAGATCTCTCGCCATGGGATGAGGTATTGGAACTTGATGCGTTGTTAATAATTGTCCCTCATAAATTTTATTTAACTCAAACTTCCGATCAGTTATTTGGTAAATTAAAGTCTAATGGCGTTTTATTGGATATTAAATCTGCTATAGATCCTAGCTCAGTACCAGACTCACTTCGTTACTGGAGTTTATAATGGAGTGTCCAAAATGCATTGTTCTTAACATAAGAGAATATTAGGCTGATCAGGTTTAAAATGCTCGGTCAGAAGTTTGGAAGGGATAGGTACTTTGGCTTGCGATGATAAAACTAGATTAATGCCGATCTTTTTTGAGTAGACTTTAAATGATTTCGAATCAAATTCGGTCTCGTTTTTTTCAAGTTTTAAAATTGATTGCTAGTCTGGTGATTATAACATTAATTTTTCTAGGACTGGATTTTAGCAAGATTTTAGCCAATTTTTCAAAGGCTAATCACTGGATTGTGCTGATGATTGTCGTATTAGCGTTTCTCCAAATGGTGCTTGCAGGTTTCAGATGGCATCTTATCGGAGATAGCACCGGAGAGTTCATCAACCGTTGGACGACGCTTCGTATAATGTTGGCTGGGATGTTTTGCAACCAAGTCCTACCAATATCTATTGGAGGAGATTTGGTCCGTATTGGGCTAGCCAAACCGCATGGGTTATCGATTGGTCGGGCAGTTCGATCAGTAGTCCTTGATCGCGTTGCCGGCTTGTTATCACTTTTGACTCTGATGATATTTACAGGCGTGGTTATCAGTATCTACGCTCCGCCCGATTGGCCAAGAAATCTAATTAGAGCATTACCGGTTTTCTTAATACTAATCCTATTAACCGGAATATGGTCCGGAAAAATGGTATCGGAGAAGATGGCTAATTGGATTGGATTGGATTGGTTGGTTGAATTTTTTAAGGAAGCGAGTGTTTTGCTGCGTGCAACATTAAGTTCCATAATAATTCTATTGATAAGCTACAGTATTCATATCATTAGCGCTATGTGTCTATGGTTTTCAACTTTCGCTGTTGGAATTACCGTTGACTATATTGTCATCTTGGGTTTTCTTCCAATCATTATTTTGGCCCAACTTATCCCTGTATCTATCGCTGGTTGGGGAGTTCGTGAGGGAACAGTCGTTATACTTTTTTCCTTGATCAGTATTGATAAAGAGACAGCTCTCGTGGCTTCCATTATTTGGGGGCTATCTATAGCTATAGCAGCAGTCATTGGCGGGTTAATTTGGGCGTGCACCCGATCGGATGGAGAGAAATTAATTAATTATACTTCAAACTGCGATTCTGATGTTTCAGTCTAAAATGGCTACAGCAATGTTGAAATAGAATTTCATTTGATATTTTTGTCAGCTTTAGAACCAATCGTAATATTATAGCAAACTATCGCTACAATAACCGTAAATAACGCTGCCAATATTGTATCACTCATAAAATGAGCTCCAGTACCCATTCTATAGAATGCAGTGATCATGCCTAATAAAAAGATGCTGATAAAGGCGAGTATCCTCCAAATTCCGGTTAAAAAAACTGCCAGTGTGACAAACCCAATCACAAACGCCACATCACCGGAAACAAACGAACAATTTTGAACACATTGGTCGGATGGAAAATAAGCGTAACTAAAATCCTTATCTCCTCCAAATTCTATGAGGTATTTGGGTCGAGCTCGTCCGACATATTGTTTTAGAAGGGCATTGACAATGAGGCCTGGTCCAACGGCGAAGGTGAGTGCGACAAAAGCGATCTGTCTGGGGGGCCAAGCTAAAAGTCGCCCACGTGAGGCCAGACTTACACAAGCAAGCGTCATCATCATGAGCACGAAATTTTTTGCTCCTGGTCTAATCCATTCATCTGTAAACTGATTTAGAGAGGAGCCTCGTAGTACAAAACCGAGTTCTCTATTATAGAATAAGTGTGCTGCCCATAAGTCAATTTCGGGCCAAATTATAAAGCAGATAGAGATCAAAATTGTTGTTGTTATAACAGTTTGCAACATTAAGGACTTCATCCAAAGCTCTCTATTTATGAAGTTATTCAGCATAATCAGCCAGGTTATATAGATAAAGTTCTCGTGCTCTGCCTGCTCCTAAAGGGATATTAATTTTCCCAATGAAAGAAACACTAGAAAATCTTTCTAAAATTGGATGCGGATTTTTCCACTTTGCGACCAATAAAATTCGGTCTTTAGGTTTTGGGAAATACCGAGCTGTTAATTCATAATGGTGATTCGGGAGTCCGTCGTAATCCCAAATGAGTGGACGCCAAGGGTGGTGTCGCATTCCATAAATAAGAGAAGCCATAGTTTTTCGATCATCCATTAAAAGTATTCGGTCTGGGTTATCCCTCATGGCTCGAATGACTTGATTAGATGTTTCTTGCCACCCCCTTAGTTTCCGCAGAGGATCGCTTTTTAACGGAAGTTTTAGGTGAGGCGAATCCAAAAAATATGCGGCCATAGTAATCGCCACCATACAATGGATTACAAGAGATAATTTAGCAATCCAAAGCATGGATCGCCGAGTTAGATAACCCGCTACCAACACGGTTGCAGCAATATAGGCCGTTGCGGCCCAATTCGCATTAGCTCGAGATATGAAGGCTTGAATAGTAATTATGATAAGTATTGGAACTGCGTAACTAAGGAGTAAATTGTCACCGTGGCTAGTCTTTTGCTTTGAAAATGAGATGATTGTGCATAACAATATTCCAAAAAGGAATGGGCCAAAAACGCCTATTTGTCCCAATAGAAAATAGAGAAGTTCGTTTATGTTAAAGAGATTGCCAATAAAATTAGCATTATCGGCGATGTGGGTCACTGTCACCCAATTTTGGGATACATTCCAAATAACATTTGGGCTAAACACTATGCATCCAACAGAAAGCGCAATGAATATCTGAGGACTTTTCCAAAACCAGCGATGTTCTTTAAAAAAAATGCAATGGCAAATCGTACAAACTAGGAAATACCCCATCGCATATTTGCTCAAGAATCCAAGACCTATGGATAGGCCCAGCAATACTGCCCAGAGGTAAGATTTTTTCTTAAATACCTGAAGGATAGAATATAGAGCTAAGGCCCAGAAAAAAAGTAGTGGTACATCAGTGGAAATGATGGAGCTAGAGAACGAAACTGCTGGGAGGGTCAAAAACAAAATCCCAGCCCAGAAACCAGCCTTTTTATTATAAATATGACCCGCGATAAGCGCACATAAGAGACTTGTCACAGAATGCATAAGTGCTGAGCTGGAGCGAGCGCACCATTCAGCGTCACCGCACACGGAATTTGTAATTCCAATAATCCAAGCGATCATAGGTGGCTTGGTGAAATAACCCCAGTCGAGATTTTGGCTCCAAGACCAGTACTGAGCCTCATCACCATGGAATCCAAGATCAGATAATGCCGACGCAGAAATTCGAAACACAGCGGCTATAATGGTTATAACGATCAAAATCCAAGCGATTGAAATTTTTCCGTCTCGATCGGACATATTAGAATCTAAGGATTCAGTCGTTGGTGATGTTTTTGGTTTAGTATGCATTTTGAAAACCAAGATTAAATCATCTCAGCTCTGCTATCCCGAATTCTGTTCGCAACAACGCTGTATTATTGTGGTTTGTCTTTAGGGCCGATGACGGTATTGATAATGGTTGGCCAATATTCTTCACCATACCCCATATTGATGGCTTTTTCTAACATTTGTCCAGCTAGCTCTGCTCCTGGCGCGGATATTCCATTCTCTTCAGCAAGGAGTAATGCGTAAGACAAATCTTTTAGGGCATAACGTGCTGGAAACTGCTTCAAGGGAAAAATTCCAGGAACCATAGCTTTTAAGCCATGGTTCATTCCGACAAAGGAGCTGCCAGAGCTTTTATTAATTACTTCCAACAATTGCTCACCTTCCATTCCAGCACAACGGCCAATACTAATAGCTTCAGCCAGGGCTACGCCGTTTTGGAATACCACCATGTTGTTCAGTATTTTTGATATCTGCCCACATCCAACGGCGCCGCAATGTGTTACGTCTGGTCCCATACAAAGGAATAGGTTGCGAAATTGGTCAAGTACTGCTTGGTCACCGCCCACCATAATTGATAGGTTTCCCTCTATTGCAGCCTGTTGAGTGCGTGCTACAGGTGCATCTATAAAGTTTGTCATTTTCGACGCAAACTTTTTCGCAATTTCTCTTGTTAGTGAAACAGGAGTGGTAGACATATCAATCACTGTCCAACTTTTTCGGGCAGCCGGCAGCAGGGTGGAATTAGTAATTTCACTTACTTCTGGACCGCCCGGTAATGAAAGTATAACAACGTCGGCTCTGCCGGCAAGGTCCGAGGCACTTGCCGCCTTTTCAACACCATATGCAGTTAGACGCTCAAGCGGTTCGCATCTTAGATCGAAGGCTATTACAGTATTGTCACTTTTTTGTGCAATGTTGCGGCACATATGTTCGCCCATTGCGCCAGTTCCGATAAACCCAACTGTGATACCCGCCATGCTTAGTCTCCTAATTTCGGTTGCTATACTTGTCTAGTACTACCCGATTTGTCTAATTTGCGGCTCATCCAGTTAGGGAGAGCATGCCATGAATAAGTCTAAAGAACGCGAAGTTTTTGAGATATACGCAATTAAGTATGCGCACAATGCAAATAGAACACGCAATGGCAATATGCTGTTTATGGACGAGCACGATGTTCCCATGCCATTGGATTATTTTATTTGGTTAATAAAAAACAACAATAGAGCTTATGTTGTAGATACGGGATTTGGGGCCGTAGCTTCAAAAAAAAGAGGCACGCCTCTTCTTCGAACGCCAGCTGAGGGACTGTCAATGATGGGAGTCGACGCAACTTCAATCGAAAATGTGATTATAAGTCATATGCATTATGACCATGCAGGCGGAATTTCTGAGTTTCCTAATGCTACGTTCATCCTTCAAGATACGGAAATGTCTTATGCTACTGGGAGATGCATGTGTTTTCCAGCGATTCAAAGACCATTCGAAGCCGACGACGTGTGCGAAATGGTTAGGAAGATATATGGAAACCAAGTTCATTTTGTGGATGGTGATGAAGAATTATTACCTGGTTTATCAGTTCATAAAATCGGCGGGCATTCGGCTGGCTTGATGTGCGTCCGTGTGTGGACCCAGCGTGGCTGGGTGATAGTTGCTTCTGATTGTGCTCATTTTTATGAAAATATCCGGGAACGGAATCCGTTTGTTATTGTCTATAATCTAGGAGATATGATGAACGGATATACTACGATGGAGATGTTAGCCGATTCTGCCGATCATATTATTCCGGGTCATGATCCTTTGGTAATGAAATATTATCCGGCGCCTTCAAAAGCATTAGAAGGTGTGGTCGCGAGATTGGATGTTCCGCCAGTAGAATGAGTTTGAAACGGATCGATGGTTAAGTTAAAAAAGTGTGTCTCTTTTTAATTCAAAGTCGAAGCTTGATTTGATAGCGTCCTGTGGTTATAAACCGCTGCCAGTTCTTTTGAAAATTTATACCGTCTGCGGCTTGAGGGCATGCCGTACCGGTAGAGCTAAGCCTTGGAATCAATGTTGTTCGAGGTTAATTAAAATGAGTGGAGAAGAAAATGCCCAAGCTAAAGTCTAAAAGCGGTGCAAAAAAGCGTTTTCGTGCTACAGGGACGGGTAAAATCCTCCATAATCAAGCCTATAAACGCCACGGTATGCGTAAACGCCCAAAAGATATGATTCGAAATTCTCGCGGCACCACAGTTCTGTCTGCGCCGGACGCTAAGATAGTCCGTAAATTTTTACCGTATTTATAGGGGGCTTCAAATGGCACGGGTGAAACGAGGTACCACGGCTCATGCCCGTCATAAAAAAGTGACGGATAAGGCTAAAGGTTATTACGGTCGCCGCAAAAATGTGTTTAGGGTTGCGGTTCAAGCAGTAGAAAAGGCGGGTCAGTATGCTTATCGAGATCGCAAAGTAAGAAAACGCACTTTTCGAGGATTGTGGATACAGCGCATCAATGCTGGCGCGCGAGAGCACGGTCTCACTTATTCTCAATTTATGAATGGGTTGAAAAAGGCAGGCATTGATTTAGATAGAAAAATCCTATCAGACCTTGCTATCAGTGAGCCTGCGTCATTTAAGGGTTTGGTTGAACAAGCACAGGCCGCGCTCGCCCAACCGGGCTAATTTTACTCAAACCATTTAACCAAGCACCTAAATGCGGTAATTTGAATAGTGGTTTGTTAGTTGACTCGACCTTTTACACTGAATCGGGTTGTACTCAGAATCAGGTTTGCGGATTAAAAAGTGGCAGATATGGAGAATCTGGAACAACTAAAAAAAGAACTGATGGAGTCCATTGAACAAGTTTCCGAGCTTGAGGCGTTAGAAGATATTCGTGTGGCGGCTTTAGGACGAAAAGGGCGTGTTACAGAATTAATGAAGAAACTTGGTGGTTTAGACCCTGAAAAAAGACGAGAAACTGGGCAGGTGCTAAATCAAATTAAAACGGATATTTCCAAAGCTCTTGACGCTCGAAAACTGGCTATGGATGACGAACGGTTGAATCATCGTCTTCTTGAAGAAAGAATAGATGTGACATTACCCGTGCGGCCCGAGAATCCGGGTTGTATTCATCCCATAACCCAAACGATAGACGAATTAACAGCAATATTTTGTGAGATGGGATTTTCGGTAGCGGAAGGGCCGCATATAGAAACTGACTACTATAACTTTACTGCTCTTAATATCCCACCAGAACACCCAGCTAGACAGGAACAGGACACTTTTTATCTTCCACCGGATGACACTGGAAGTTCTCGAGTTCTGCGCACCCATACATCACCAGTGCAAATTAGGACCATGGAGGTTACTTCACCGCCTATTAGAATTATTGTGCCAGGACGTACTTTCCGTTCTGATCATGATGCCACGCATTCTCCAATGTTTCACCAGGTTGAAGGTTTGGTGATCGATAAGGCGACACATATGGGCCATCTTAAGGGCTGTCTGATCGATTTTTGCCGAGCGTTTTTTGGCATAGACGATTTGCCTGTTCGGTTTCGCCCTAGTTATTTTCCATTTACGGAACCCTCCGCGGAAGTGGATATAGGGTGCATGAGAACTGACGGAGAATTACGGATAGGAAAAGGTGAGGATTGGTTGGAGATTCTAGGCTCGGGGATGGTTCACCCTCGAGTTCTGCATGGGTGTGGGATTGATCCAGAACAATATCAAGGGTTCGCCTTTGGTATGGGAATCGAAAGAATTGCGATGCTGAAATATGGGATTCCTGATTTGCGACCGTTCTATGATTCGGATATTCGATGGTTGAAACATTATGGTTTTATACCGCTAAATGTGCCAACGATAGCTGGGGGTATAAATCCGTGAAATTTACTTTGGCTTGGCTGAAGCAACATTTGGAAACTAAGGCATCGTTGCGAGAAATTTGTGAACGACTTCCCATGCTGGGTCTTGAGGTAGAAAAAATTCAGGATCGCGCTAAAGAGCTAAGGCATTTTGTAGTAGGTAATGTAATAGAAGCCAGACCACATCCAGATGCTGATCGACTTCAGGTTTGCATTGTGGACACTGGTAGCGACCAAGTTCAGGTAGTATGCGGTGCCCCAAATGCTAGAACTGGCATGAAAAGTGTTTTCGCTCCAGTAGGTGTGTATATACCAGGTACAGGAATCGATCTGAAAAAAGGTCTAATTCGCGGCCAAGAATCCAATGGTATGCTATGTTCTGAACGCGAAATGGGATTATCGGAAGAGCATGACGGCATAATCGAACTTTCAAATGATGCGCCGACGGGTGCATTATTTGCTGAAATTTCCGGCTTGGATGACCCTGTGATAGAAATAGCAATTACCCCCGATAGAGCTGATTGTTTGGGGGTACGAGGAATTGCTAGGGATTTGGCTGCCGCGGGTCTTGGTACTCTTAAAGCTATAAATACGTCGGAAATTGAGGGAACTTTCAAAAGCCCGATCCGATGGAATGTTTCATTACCCGAAAATCAGGTTCACTTAGCTCCATTGGTAGTCGGTCGTTATTTTCGAAATGTAAAGAACGGACCAAGCCCCCAGTGGCTTAAAGACCGACTGACTGCCATTGGATTAAGGCCGATTTCTGCGTTGGTTGATATCACCAATTTTGTGATGATGGACATTGGGCGACCGCTCCATGCTTACGATGCGGACAAGGTAGAAGGGGATATTTTCATCCGTTTGGCCAAGAACCAAGAAAAGTATTTGGCATTAGATGGGAAAGAATATGCCTTCGATGAACATATGATGGTTATCGGCGATAACAATGGAGTCGACGATTTAGCGGGTATTATGGGAGGTGAACGCACTGGCTGCAGCAACGGAACCACTAACATGTTTTTGGAAGCGGCAAAATTTGATCCTATTAGTATAGCTGCTACCGGTCGCAAACTAAATATTTTGTCTGATGCAAGATATCGTTTCGAGCGCGGGTTGGACCCTACCTCTCCTTTTTGGGGTTCTACTTTAGCAACGCGTTTGATACTGCAGATTTGCGGTGGGGAAGTTAGCGAACTTGTTATTCATGGGAGCGAACCAGACTGGAAACGTGTTTTCATACTGAGATACAGCCGAATTAAAGGATTGACAGGTGTTAAAATCCCAGAAATCGAGGCGGTGAGAATTCTTAAAAAACTGGGTTTTAGAGTGTCTGGATCGGGAGAATTCATTGAATGCCAAGTGCCATCATGGAGAGGAGATATAGTAGGCGAAGCCGATTTAGTAGAAGAAGTTGTTAGAGTTTGGGGTTACGATTTTATTCCGGTTAGCTCGATGAAGCTTAAAGAAGTCGTCCCTTCGCCCGCTCTTAATTTTATGCAAGTCCGAGAACGAATGAGTAGGCGGGTGCTGGCAGCTCGCCAAATGTTTGAAGTTGTTACTTTTTCTTTTTTATCGTCCAAACACGCACCTTTATTTGGTGGTGGAGATGATGAGTTGACTTTACTAAATCCTATAAGTGCCGACTTAGACGTGATGCGTCCGTCGATCCTACCTAATTTGATATCTGCGGTTGGCCGGAATGCGAATATGGGAAATAGCGATTTAGGCATGTATGAAGTTGGGCCGCAATATTTGAATACTTCGCCCGAGGGACAAGAAACCGTGGCAGCCGGTATTCGTTCTGGAAAAACGGCGCGGCGCAACTGGGCAAAGACCTCGCGTCCAGTGGATGTTTTTGACGTTAAAGCTGATGCTTTGGCTTTGTTAGACACTTTGGGTGTACCAGTTGGAAGTCTTCAGGTTTCGACCGAAATTCCAAGTTGGTATCATCCCGGTCGCTCGGGGTCACTGATCTTGGGACGTAGCACTTTGGCATATTTTGGCGAAATTCATCCTAAAGTACTTCGCCAGATGGATGTTGATGGTCCTATCGCAGCTTTTGAAGTGTTTATCGTGAAGATCCCGCGTTCGAGGTCAAGGGGACCAACTAGGTCTTTGTTGAAACTAGAAACTTTGCAGCCTGTGACTAGAGATTTTTCTTTCATTGTCGATTCGGATGTTCCAGCTCAAAAGTTGATTAGAGCAGCTCAGTCATCGGATCGCGATTTAATAACGGGAGTGCATCTTTTTGATGAATATATTGGAACAGGATTGCCTGATGGAAAAAAATCATTGGCTATATCTGTAACTATACAACCAAAAGCAAGAACACTAACAGACCATGACTTGGAAAAGGTTTCTAGAAAAATTCTTGCTCATGTAGAAAAACATGCCGGAGGCACTTTAAGGAGTTAATTGCCAAAAGGCGGTGCTTTTCTAGGTAAAATTTAGAATATGATGATTATATTCGATTCTTTTCTTGTGTATCAATTGCGACAAAATTCGTGATGGGCGCGAGAAATTAAATAGCGGAAAGAATAAACGTCGAAAAAGCGCCCGTATCTATCCCAGTGGCTATTGCCATATCTCCGTCTGATAGTGGTTTGGGTTTGTTTTACCAACAGGTTCGGATTGCTTTCATGCCACCCTTCAATGAAGGGCAGGTTAAGGTTTGAAAGACTGGTAATAACAAAATGAAAAATCCTAGAAATAGGCATTGAAAAGTTTATTTCTTTTGACCCACTATTACGGGGATAATTTTCCCATACGTTGAAATTTAATCAATTATCTCGGTTGCTCGATTTGTTTATCATCTGTATTTTTATTGAATTGTTTGTTTCGGAACCTGGAGTGGGTCATGCGGTTGACAGGTCAGCAGCTTAGCCAATTTAACGAGCAAGGCTTTCTAGTTACGGCAGGCTTTTTAAATGAAGCGGAACTGGGTCATATTCGCGATTGCTATATGCAGACCTTGGGGCGACTTCGTTCAGAAGGGGCCTTGGAAAATGTTCAATCGGGCGGCGATAAAGACGAAGACTTCCAGGTGTTTCAAATTCGAACTGCCCACCTTCAGCATCCAATCTTTAGGATGTTAATCAATGACACGCGGCTCTTGGATATGGTGGAAGATTTGATAGGCCCAGATATACGCTTGGTTCACTACCAAGGGCTTTACAAACCACCTCTTTCTGGGGGAGCTATAGAATGGCATCAGGATAATAAGTATTTCGAAGTTGAAGGTAATAGAACAATTAGTGTTTGGATGGCGCTAGACGAGGCGACTATAGAGAACGGTTGTATGTGGTATTTACAGGGAAAACACCATGTTCTTCATAATCATAGGCAATTATGGAATTCTAATGACAAAAAGGGTTTCTATTTTGCTATAGATGACTTGGACGAAAAAACCGCTGTGGCAGCGCCAGTACCGCCGGGAGGGTTTTCAATCCATCATTGCTTGATGCCACATAGATCATTAAAGAACAAGACCAGTGAACCTCGCCGAGGGTTGGCGATGCACTTCATGGATGCTAAGGCGCCGGATCCAGGATTCTTGAAACGACATCTATTGTCAAACGCAACTCCATTGCTGCGTGGGATAGCCAACCCCAACACGATTTTAGGAACGTACCGAGGGTTGCAGGGAAATAGCGAAATAAGGAAACAGAAATGACCCCGGAAGAAATTCGCAAATATCCACCAGAAATTTTGACTGCTGATCAAAGAGAATTCTATTTTGAAAATGGTTATTTGCTGGTTGAGAGTATTGTACCTGAATGTACGGTAAATAAATTAAAACGGATAACTCAGGCTGCGGTAGAGAAAAGCAGGAATATTCGTGAGTCTGATTCGGTTTTTGATTTAGAGATTGGGCATTCAAGCGATGCCCCACGGTTAAGGCGGTTGTCGGCTCCGGATGCCTACGCTTCCGAGTATTGGGAGTTCGCAAGCAATTCGGTTATAACTAAGATTGCTGCCGACCTTGTTGGCGGGAACGTAAAGTTTCACCATTCAAAGCTAAATTTTAAATGGTCTAAAGGTGGCGAAGAAGTTAAGTGGCATCAAGATATCCAATACTGGCCCCATACTAACTATACACCTTTAACGATCGGTTTATATCTGGATAGTGTGGGCCCTGATCAGGGACCGCTCGGGGTGATTCCGGAAAGCCACGAAGGAAAACTTTTTGACCTTTATAATAAAAAAGGTGAATGGACTGGAAATTTAAGCGACGAAGATTTAACCGAAATTGACTTAAAGACGGTCCAATACCTAAAAGGACCAGCTGGTTCTGTGACGATACATAATTGCCGCACGATTCACGGCTCAGAACCTAATCATTCAGTGGAGGGTAGGCCATTGTTATTGAACGTGTTTTCCGCAGCTGACTCATTCGCCTACACTTATAATCCGCTAGGGACTGTGAATTCTGGGCGTGTTGTTTACGGTCAACCAGCCAGGTTTGCGCACATCGACGCTAGGCCTTGCCAATTGCCTCCAGATTGGTCGGGGGGATATAGCTCTATTTTTGCGTTACAACAAGGCGAGAAGGAAGTTTCCAAAGCTTAACGTAAGCTTAAAAATAAAAAGACGTGATACGATTAACTAATCCAATAAACTTTGGACTAGTTCGGGAAATGAATTAATTATGATGTCGTGATGTTTGTTGGGATATGGGTCGGGCGGTCTAGCCATACCCCATTCTTCAGGACGATGAACAAAGGCCGTTTTGAACCCGATGTTTCTGGCGGCGTCCAAATCAAAATTATGGCATGCAACCATGCAAATTTCCGATGGGGCAAGATTTAACCAACGAGCGACTGTTGTATAGGCTTCTGGGAGCACTTTATATTTCCCAATTGCTTCGCACGAGAATACTGCATCCCACGAGAGATTATTGTATTTAGCTGTATCTAAGATGATGCGAAAACTCAAAATAGTGAACGAACAGCAAATAAATTTGGTTCTCAGCTGAGGTAAAATGCCCTCGAAATCGGGCCATATAGAAAACCTGTGCGGTGTGGTCCAAGAAATCGTATGGCGTTCGCTTTTAGAGAATATATTCAGTTCGTTCTCATCACATAGTTCATCCAAAACGATTCGATGAGCATCATCGAAGTTATAGGTCGGGGGAGTGTTTTCGCCTAAGTTAAGCATTTTTGCTAACGAGCGGCGCCGTAAATCGTTCGCAATCGCTCCCCAGTCGCGTTCTAAATTGTGGTATTTCCCAGTTTTAGCCAGTATGTTCCGAAATCCGGAATGCCAATCTAGAACCGTGCCCCCAGTATCGAAAGTTAAGGCCTTCACCTTTTGTAAAGTCATAAAAACGTTCCTAAGTTATTTGTTTTAATATAGGCGCCAGTGTTTAAATTTTAGTTTTCCGTTCAAATTCCAGCATTTCTCGCAGTTTTGTTTTTGCGATTTTTTCTAAAGTTGATCTGGGAAAGGATTCAAGTATCTTAATTTCAGCAGGCACTTTGAAATCGGCAAGTTTAGTTTTACAGGCAGTCATTATTTTGTTTGGCAGGTTGGGATCAGCTGCGTCGGGTCCTCCTTCAACTAAAATAAAAGCGACAGCTTCCTCATCTAACATTGAATGCTTTTTACCAACTACTGCTGCTTCCTTTACTTCTGGTAACTCAAGAATAACACGCTCTATTTCTGCTGCGGCCACGTTTTCACCGCCAATTTTGAGCATGTCTTTATCTCGTCCGGAAAAACTAATAAAACCGTCATCATGAAGCGTCACCATATCTCCCGTCAGGAACCAACCATCATGATCATAGGACGCTTCCGTAGCACTGTAATCGTTAAGATATTCCTTAAAGAGTGATATTCCCGGGACTCCGGATACTTTGAGATGTCCCGTTTCGCCTGGTTCTATCGCTGAACCATCTTCCCGCTGTATTGAAATCCCGTATTCTGAAGCCGGTTTTCCGATTGCCATGGATCGATTCTGCAAGTGAACATTTCCAACGATTCCATGGCTTATCGTTTCTGTCATTCCCCACCAGCCGATGGTTTTAACTCCATATAGTTTGTCTTGAGGGGGTGCTCCCATTGCGTTGCCCCAGAGCCTATAATAATGCTGGGCGGGCGAGTCTGTTTCTGCAAGAGCATTAAGGCAAAACCAAACCATCGAAGTCCAAGTGCATTTGTATTGCAGGGAAAGATCCCAGAATCTGCTTGTTGTCCATCGTGGCAGTAAAACGCAAGTAGCGCCAGCCCAAAGTGTCGCAAGAACTGAATAAGCTTGGGCGTTAGTATGGAATAATGGCAAATAGCATAAGTGGATATCCTGTGGTTGCAAATTTTCATGGGCTGAGTTAACGCGTGCGCCCCAAAGAGCATTAGCATGGGTCCACAATACACCCTTTGGTCGTGATGTTGTCCCGGATGTATATTGAACACCAATTGGTGCCATGGCGTTAGGATAAAATTGGGGTACGATTTGGGGATCATCGAAAAGATTGTTGAACGAATTTTTTGTATTGGGTGATTTGTTAGTTTCGGCAGGAGTTCCGCTATCGTGGTCCGTAATCGTTAGCCATTTAATGGATTTTGCGTTCGATGCAATTAATTGTTCAAAAGCGGGTTGTGTAATAGCCCCGCAGACAGAAGCATGCTCCGAAAAATAGGAGATTTCGTCTGCTGTGGATCTAGCATTGGTAGTAACAGCGATGGCATTTATGCGAGCGCAGGCATACCATGATAAAAGTAATTCTGGACAATTTTCAAGATGGATAAGCACTCTTTCGCCAGGGCTAACTCCTCGTTTTATTAATCCGGCGGCGACGCGTTCCACGTCATGATGAAATTGGCCGTAAGTCCATGAGCGGCGTTCGCCGTCAAAAGGATGCCAAATTAGAAAAGGATGTGACGTTCTCGTTCTAGCTCTTTCAGCGATGAGACTTGGGATGTTGTAACCTAAAAAAGAATGTACAGAAGGAGTTAAAGGAATTGTCATGTTTAGGACCCGATTATGCTCTTAATTAAGCTCTAATATTTATATCCTGAGACTATCCACTTTATTATATTACAAAACAAGGAGACCTAAATGGATGTCTTAATACGTGCGGTTGGATTTGTCAGAGGAGGTCGTCATAAGGCGGTAGACGATGATTGGGACAAAGTTCATTCTGAGATAGTGTTAGACTCGGAACAATTCTCTGCGGAGTCGCTGCTGGGGTTAAATAGTTTTTCACATGTTGAGATACTATTCCATTTTCATAGAGGCGATCCAAAGAAAATGGTGATTGGTGCACGACGCCCAAGGGATCGGGCGGAATGGCCGAAGGTAGGGATTTTTGCTCAAAGGGGTAGTCCTCGTCCCAATAGGATGGGGATTACTGTTTGCCGTGTGCTAAGTGTTTGTGGTTTGACCCTCCACGTGCAAGGATTGGACGCTATCGATGGTACACCGGTCTTTGATATCAAACCCTATTTTTCTGGCTTCGGTCCTAGAGGTAATATCGAAGAGCCTGATTGGGCTAAACAAATCATGAATGAATATTGGTTCATTGAGAAGAGCGGTTAAACTCAGGAACGGATTTTTCGTCCGATTTTCGCAAGGGCTGTTGGAAATAAATAAGCTCCAACAAGGTACATATTAATTTTGAGTGATCGAATAAGTATGAGTTTTATTGTTATTCTTGGCGCAGTCACTGCTCTAGCTGCCGCGGGAATTGATATGTATTTGCCTAGTTTGCCAGCGATAGAAGCTGAATTGGGAGAAGGACTCAATAGAGCACAATATACACTCAGTGCGTTTTTTTTTGGATTGGCTATTGGTCAACTCTTTTATGGGCCAATTTCCGATTCTTTTGGGAGAAAACGAATACTTTTAGCTGGTATAATTTTATATTGTTGCGGTAGTGGCGCATGCTTTCTCTCGCAAAGCATGTTCGAATTGTTAATCGCTCGATTTTTACAGGCATTTGGAGGTGCTGCGGGGCTAGTGATCGTTCGAGCGATGGTAAGGGATCTTTACTCAAGAGATGAGGCGGCACGGGCTCAGTCATTTATTTATTTGGTGTTTTTGATTACGCCTCTTCTAGCTCCTAACATTGGTGGTTACTTGCTGGTACTGCTCGGTTGGAGGGCTATTTTTATTATACTTTGTTTTTTGGGAATTTTGAGTTGTTTGGCCCTTTTTTTTAAGGTGCCTGAAACTTTGGTAGCGAAACGAAGAACACCGCTGTCTTTTTACACTCTTTTTACTGGGTATAAGAGAATCTTAAGTGAGCCCCAATCGCTGGGGTGTATTCTATCCGGGGTATTCGCTTTTTCCTGTATGTTTACCTATTTTGCTGCCTCGCCATTTGTATACATTACGTTATTTCAGGTGCCTGAAGAATATTATGGATTATTATTTGGGCTCAACGTGATTGGTATAATGATAGCCAATGTTTTTAATGTTCGGTTAGTGACCTCGCTTGGGGCAATTTACATGTTGAGAGTCGGCTTGGTCGTTGCTGCTATTGGTGGTGTTAGTCTTTCGATCATCAGCTATTTGGGTATCTGGGGCATTTTTGGAATCATAATTCCACTTTTTATTGTGGTGGGGAGTCTAGGTTTCATCGGTGCTAATGCAGTTGCTGGAGTACTTGAGCCTTTTCCGGAACTTGCTGGAACAGCATCATCCTTGTTTGGGTTTTTACAGATGACAATGGGAGCTGCTATGGGGGGGGTTGTGGCTATTTTCCATGATGGAACGGCATTACCAATGGGTATCCTAATAGGGGTGTTGAGTATTCTTGGGTTGATTTCTGGGTTACTATTATTAAAACCCCGAGATATAGTCTGATCTTAACCTTCTACCCAATTTCATTTTATTGCTAAAGTTTGGTAGCTTTAGACTTTTTGATGACCGATCGATTAACCAATTCTGACGCGCGACGCCTTTTCCTGAGTTTGCATGAACTGTCTCGGAAAACTTCCCCAAGTAGTAAGCGATCCGATATTCCCGAGTTAGTTGAACGGCTCGGGTTTGTTCAAATAGATAGCATTCGAACCATGGAACGTGCTCATCACCATATCCTTGCCTCGAGAGTAAAAGGGTATAAATCGTCATGGTTAGATTATCACGTTGAACATGAAAGAAGTCTGTTTGAAAATTGGACTCATGACGCGTCTTATATTCCGATAATTTTTTTTCCTTATTGGAAGCCTCGCTTTGAACGAGCTTGTTTTGACATGGTTCGACGTGCCTGGTGGGAAAAAAGGATTGGACCAAATGCTAAACATGTCTGTCAAATAGTTTTGGATTACGTTGCTGAAAATGGCCCAGTAATGGCCCGAGATTTAATCGGACTTAACGGAACGTTAAATCAATTGCAAACCAGTAAATCCGAAAGTTCTTGGTGGGGGTGGCATCCGTCGAAGGCCGCGTTGGTATTTCTTTGGCGAACCGGTAAATTGGCGGTTACTGCTAGGCATGGTTTTCAAAAGATTTACGATCTTACCGAAAGAGTGATCCCTCAAAAATATAGGGAATTGGAACCTACTGAAGCGGAATATGTGAACTGGAGCTGCGTTAGTGCCCTAGAACGAATTGGTTTTGGAGACCATAGTGAAATCGCTAGATTTTGGGAGTCCGTTAAAGCCCCCGAAGTTAGAAAATGGTGTAATGAAAACGGTGGACATATTGTGAGACCGATAGAGTTGGAAGATTTTAATGGGGATACATCTAATGTATTGGGCCACCCCGATTTGTTCCAATGGTTGAAATTGTCTCCTGAGCCCTCCTCTCGTATTAGATTTCTTTCACCCTTTGACCCGATGATTCGTGATCGAAACCGAATAAAACGTTTGTTTGGTTTCGATTATAAAATCGAGATTTATATTCCAAAAAACAAAAGGATTTTTGGTTATTATGTATATCCCATTTTAGAACACGACGAGTTGATAGGTCGAATCGAAATCAGGGCAAATCGATCTAGAGATTCATTAGAGGTTCATGGGATGTGGTTGGAACCAAAAATTGTAATGTCTAGGAAGCGAAAAAGGAAATTAGAAGCTGAATTGGAACGTTGGCGCAGATACGCTGCCTTAGGTCGTGTGACGTGGTTAGATTTCTAACCTTGTTAAAAAATGTTTCAGACCTTTATTAAGGAGCTTAATCAAACAGCAACGAGGTAAGCAGGAGTAGAAAAATTAAAACGATAGGCTCGCAACCACTTTTAGAATTAAGAGATATAACCAAAGTCTTTCCTGGCGTAATTGCTAATGACGGGATTAGCCTTAAAATTTACCCAGGTGAAATCCATGCTTTATTGGGAGAAAATGGTGCTGGTAAATCTACACTCGTGAAAATTATTTACGGACTTATGCAAGCAAATGCAGGTATTTTGCGTTGGATTGGTGAGCCAATCAAGATAAATGGACCCGCAGCTGCCCGGGAATTGGGAATAGGAATGATTTTCCAACATTTTTCTCTTTTTGAATCTATGACCGTCCTCGAAAACATTGCTTTAGGTATAAATGAAGAAATAAATTTTAAGAAACTAAGATTCCTTGTAGATGAAGTTTCACGACGTTATGGGCTGACGTTAAACGCTGATAGGCATGTAAATTTCCTTTCCATGGGCGAGCGCCAGAAGATCGAAATAGTTAGATGTCTACTCCAAAATCCAAAATTATTAATATTGGATGAACCAACTTCGGTATTAACTCCTCAGGAAGCCAGTCAATTATTCATGACTATTAGAAATTTAGCTGAATCTGGATGTTCAATTTTGTATATCAGTCATAAGCTAACCGAAGTTATGTCGCTTTGTGAAAAGGCTACAATTTTAAGAGATGGAAAATTAGTCGCGTCTTGCGATCCAAAAAAAGAAACGACTCAAACGTTAGCGGAAATGATGCTAGGTCAACGACCCGGAAATACCATCCGACCAACGCGTAATACTTCTTCTTTTGAGCGCCTTAAAATTAACGGACTAACGACACCATCAAGTGAGCTTTCCGGAGTAAATTTAAAAAACATCACCTTTTCAGTTAAAAAAGGAGAAGTTTTAGGTATCGCAGGCTTGGCTGGAAATGGGCAAACTGAATTGATGGCCGCCCTTTCCGGAGAAACGCTAATTAAGTCGCAGTCAGATGTAATCTGCTTTGATGGACGTTCTATAGGCGAATTGGGTCCCTTGGCTCGCAGGTTATTGGGTGCAGCCTTTGTTCCGGAGCAGCGTTATGGCCATGCAGCGGTAAAAGAGATGAATTTGAAAGATAATGCTTTTTTGACTGCGGCTAGCACTATGAATCTTAAGTCGAAAGGTCTAATTTCGAGGCATATTACCTCTAGTTTTTGTCAGAAAATTATTTCTAAATTTGATGTTAGAACAACCGGGTCAGACGCAACTGCGGCTAATTTGTCTGGAGGTAATTTACAAAAATTTATCATTGGAAGAGAAATATTACAAAATCCGGGCATCTTTGTGGTGTCACAACCGACTTGGGGAGTAGATGCCGGTGCCGCTGTGACTATTCGACAAGCACTTTTAGATTTGGCGGATGCCGGGTGTGCAGTATTAATTATTTCTCAAGATCTCGATGAAATTTTTGAGATGTGTGACAGGATTGCGGTAATAGCAGCTGGCGAACTCTCTGCAAGTTTTCCTGTGGGATCTGTTTCTAATGAAGAAATGGGTTTACTTATGGGAGGAGAGAGCGGTAAAGAGCGCTATTGAAGATTTAAGGACTGTCCAATGATCAGTCTTGAACACCGTATGGATGTTTCCAAAAGTTGGGTGATTTTTTCTCCAATTGTGGCGCTTCTTCTTACAGTATTTAGTGGTGTTGTTATATTTTCAGCAATGGGAAAAAATCCAGGCACCGCACTTTATACGTTTTTTATTCAGCCGCTTACAAGTTCCTTCGGCATTACAGAATTGATAGTTAAAGCTTCTCCCCTAATATTGATTTCAATTGGCTTATCAGTTGGGTTTAAGGCAAACGTATGGAACATTGGGGCCGAAGGTCAATTTACGATAGGTGCTATTTTTGGTGGCGGTTTAGCGATCTCTTTTCACGAAAGTGAAAGCGTTGTTCTTTTGCCAGGGGTAATCATCTTGGGCATTTTAGGCGGGATGTCGTGGGCGGCTATACCAGCTCTACTTAGAACCAGATTTAACGCTAACGAAATCCTAACGACTTTAATGCTGACTTATGTTTCATTGTTATTACTTAGTTACCTTGTGCACGGCCCGTGGCGTGATCCCGCTGGTTACAATTTCCCGCAAAGTAGAATTTTTCCTGATTCTGCTATTATGCCCATTATGTTTAACGATAGCAGACTCCACTTAGGTTCTTTATTTGCCTTGATAGTGGTGGTGGCGGCTTGGTTTATTTTTTTTCGTACAGTGATTGGCTTTCAACTTCGCGTAGTAGGGTTGGCACCTTCAGCGGCACATCATGCGGGATTTAGCCGAAATAAATTAATTTGGCTATCCTTATTAATCAGTGGCGGTTTGGCTGGTTTGGCCGGTGTGTCCGAAGTTTCTGGTACTATTGGCCAACTGTTGCCAACAATTTCTCCTGGGTATGGCTTCACTGCGATAATTGTGGCTTTTCTAGGTAGATTAAATCCATTGGGAATTTTGGTGGCCGGTTTGATAATGGCCTTGTCTTATATTGGAGGTGAGGTTGCTCAGATCGAAATTGGATTACCTGCGGCAGCCACGGGCTTATTTCAAGGTATCCTTCTTTTCTTCCTCTTAGGATGTGACGTCTTTATCTATTACCGATTAAGAATTAGGGTTTTCAAGCACAGCAGGAAGAATTAATTAATGGATGTTATCTCGATACTAATAACTATTACGGCTGCATCCACGCCATTACTTTTAGCAGCTACCGGAGAACTGATAACTGAAAAATCTGGGGTTCTCAATCTAGGTGTAGAGGGCATGATGTTAATTGGGGCCATTTCTGCTTTCATCGTTGCAACGTACTCAAATAGCAGTCTTCTAGGTGTATTGGCCAGTGCTTTTGCTGGGGCTGCTATGGCGAGTATTTTTGCTTTATTAACTCTTATATTTCTAGCTAATCAGGTTGCGACGGGTTTAGCTTTAACCATCTTCGGTGTTGGATTGAGCGCACTCCTAGGAGCAAATTTTGTTGGTTTTGCTTTGGAGCCATTGCCGCAACTTTCGATACCTGCATTGTCATCTATTCCATTTATTGGGAAATTGTTATTTGGTCAGGATCTGATGGTCTATTTCTCTTTCTTCATGCTAGCCGCTGTTGGCTGGATTTTAAACCGAACCCGTTTAGGTCTAGTTTTGAAAGCTATTGGCGAGTCGCACGATTCGGCGCATGAACTTGGTTATCCAGTAGTGAAGATCCGTTTTTTAGCGATTTTGTATGGCGGGGCGATGAGTGGCCTCGCTGGTGGGTACCTTTCACTTGCATATACGCCTATGTGGGCAGAGAATATGACAGCTGGGAGAGGTTGGATAGCTTTAGCTTTAGTAGTTTTTGCGACTTGGTATCCTTCTAGAGTTTTATTAGGTGCATATATTTTTGGAGCAATTACAATCTTGCAACTTCACGCTCAAGGTTGGGGATTAAGTGTCGCTTCTCAGTTCATGTCAATGTTACCATATCTGGCCACAATTTTGGTTCTGGTGCTAATTTCCTTGGATAAGACTAAGATTAGATTGAACGCACCGCAGTGTATTGGAAAGATATTTCATCCTTCACGTTAAAGCGGTAATTAGACGGATACATGAAAAATAATAAAGAGTGAAATTTTTTACATTGTTTAAAAAGTAGTTAGGGGATTAGAAATGCGAAGAAAGACGATGTTTAGCATGCTCATAGCATATTTGGGGACAATATTTTTTTGGATAGGGACTTTGGGTCTTGCTAATGCCGAAACTAAAATAGGTTTTGTGTATGTTGGGCCCATTGGTGATCATGGCTGGACATATAGACATGATCTGGGTCGTCTTGCGATTGAAAAAGCTCTTGGTAGTAAAGTTAAAACTACATACGTCGAAAGCGTAAAAGAGGGTCCGGATGCTGAACGTGTCATACGTCAACTTGCCTCGACGGGTCATAAGTTAATCTTTACAACTTCTTTTGGTTTTATGAACCCAACGTTAAAGGTCGCCAAAAGGTTTCCTAATGTAAGATTTGAACATGCTACTGGTTATAAACAGGCAGAAAATGTCGGCACTTATAGTGCCCGTTTCTATGAAGGTCGTTATATAGCGGGCGTGATTTCTGGGAAGCTTTCAAAAACCAACAAGATTGGTTATGTGGCTTCCTTTCCTATACCAGAGGTGGTTCGGGGAATTAATGCGTTTCTGCTCGGCGCTCGTTCCGTCAATCCTGCAATGAAGATTAGTGTGGTGTGGGTGAACACTTGGTACGACCCAGGAAAAGAAGGGGCCGCGGCAAAAGCTCTGATTGATCAAGGAGCTGATATTATAACGCAGCACACCGATTCACCTGCACCATTGCAGGCAGCCGAAAACCGTGGCGTCAAGGGTTTCGGTCAGGCATCTGATATGATCCACTTTGCACCAAAATCGCAGCTGTCATCAATTATTAATAATTGGAATCATTACTATGTCGAACGTGCGAAAGCAGTCGTAAACGGCACTTGGAAATCGAAAAATGTATGGTTAGGCATAAAAGAAGGAATGGTCGAAATGGCGGCCTACCAAAACATGCCGGCTGATGTGGCGGCCCTAGCTCAGAAAACGGAGAACGCAATCAGGAATGGCTCACTTCATCCCTTTACTGGACCTATAAAAGATCAATCTGGGAAAATTGTTGTTGAAGCGGGTAAGGTTGCAGATATTGGAATGTTGTTGGGTATGAATTTTTATGTTGAGGGAGTGGAGGGATCATTACCAAAATAAAATACAACTCCTTTTAGTTTAATTTTATGCGGATCGCCCCAAAGAGTTTTGAGGACGGGAGGTTAGCTTTACTCTCAGAACCGAGAATATTTTAAAATAATGTTTTCGCAATAATTTTATACCGATAATGGTGTCGTTTGAAGATGAATTTTAAGTAGAACTCGGAGCAAAGACTGTTGATTTCAACAGTTCGTGGTTTTATCGAAAAACATTTGGCCCCGCTCGAAAATCAAGTGGATTTAGAGGGAAAGCTTGACTCTAATATAGCGCGCGATATTTTTAAAAAATCTCGGGCTTTGGGGCTTTATGCGACTAATATTCCGGAAGAATTTGGTGGCGGCGGATTGAATGCCTTCGATACTATGTTGTTGGAAGAAGAATTTGGTCGAACTACCGACATTCTGGTCCGCAGGGCATTCGGGAATGTATATGAAGTACTTCTAAATTGTAACGAAATCCAAAAAGAAAGGTGGTTGCTTCCGGCTGTTCGGGGTGAGCGGACGTGCTCAATAGCGATTACTGAACCCGACGCTGGGTCTGATGCGGCTGCTATAAAAACTAAGGCTGTAAGAGTTGGTAACGGTTGGAAACTCTCGGGACAGAAACATTATATCAGTGACGGGTTATATTCCGATTTTTTTGTGGTTTCAGCGGTTACGGAGCCTGGGGCGGGCTCGAGGGGGATATCATTATTTTTGGTAGATAAAAACATGGCTGGTTTTGAGATTGGTCGAGATCAGCCGATGATGGGCCTCCGCGGTACTAGTCATATCGAAATGTTTTTTGATGATATTCATTTGAGTCAGGAAAACCTTCTGGGAGAAGAAGGTCGCGGTATGCGTCAAATTTTGGAAACTCTTGGTAGAGTTAGATTGGGTCAGGTTGGAGCTCGAGCTGTAGGAAAGGCTGCTAAGGTACTAGATTTGATGTTGGATCACGCACGCCAAAGACAGCAATTTGGACGCCCGATTGGTGAGTTTCAACTGATGCAAAAGAGTCTGGCTGATAGTGCTTTAGAGATAAACGTGGCTCGATTATTACTATGGCGGGCGGCATCTGAAATAGATAATACTGGGGATGCTAGGGAGCTCATTTCAATGGTCAAGGTGAACGCTTCTGAAACCTTGGGGCGGGTCGTTGATAGAGCCGTACAGTTATATGGTGGATCCGGATTTTCGAAGGATCGACCTATTGAACGTTATTACCGGGATGCCAGGATTTATCGAATTTTTGATGGTACCTCAGAAATACATCGATCTGTATTAGGTTCGTCCCTTTTGAAAAAGGGTGAGGAATTATATGACCTGTTAGAAATGACCCATTGATCTTCTAGATGGGCTTAACCTATTTATCAACATGGTGCAATTTTTTCATTGGAACATCGACAGATCAAGGGTGCTGATTTAGGATTCAAAAAAATCTTATGTTGATTCTTTTTTAGGAGGACGCCACTTTGCGTCAGATGACACTCGTAGCCTTTTTGCAAGCGCAAAATTGTACTAATTTCGCGGCTTCTTGGCGACACCCAGATTCTTGGACTAACTCGGCTTCCCCAGAATTTTATCGCCATATAGCAAAGGTACTAGAGGAAGGAAAATTTCACTTAGGCTTCTTCGACGATAGATTAGCCATGCCTGATATGTATGGAGGAAGTCATGAGCACACCGTTGAAGGCGGTATAAGGTGTGTAAAAATGGACCCTATAACGGTTCTGATGACTATGGGGATGGCGACGGAAAGACTTGGATTAGGTTCAACGTACTCAACTAGCTATTTCGAACCATTCCATGTGGCTCGGGTTTTCTCGTCGCTGGATCTTATGAGCAAAGGGCGGGCTGCTTGGAATATCGTCACGTCGTTGAATGATGGCGAGGCAATGAATATGGGACAAAACGTGGTTATTGAACATGATGAACGATACGATCGGGCAGATGAATTTCTTGAAGTAGTGCTGGGCCACTGGAATTCATGGGAAGACGATGCAATTTTAAATGACAAACGTAATAATCGTTTTGCCGACCCTAAAAAAATTCACCGCCTAGATTATGAGGGGCAATATTATAAGTCCCGGGGTCCCTTTACCGTTCCCCGTTCCCCTCAAGGGCATCCCGTTTTAATCCAAGCAGGGCAAAGTGGGCGAGGGCAACGTTTTGCAGCTAGATGGGCTGAATTAGTATTCGTCACATATCCAAATATTGAGACTGGTCGCATTGAATACGCCGCGTTTAAAGAAAACATTGGAAAGCACGGCCGAGATCCAGAAAAAGTAAAGGTAGCGGCCTTGGCCCATTGTGTGACTGCGGAATCAAGAGCCGAGGCAGAAGATAAAAGAGCGTTGATCGATAAATTGCCGACTGATCTTGACCAACTGTCATTATTATCGGAGGCTTTGAATTTTGATTTTGGGAGCCGAGGTATAGACGAACCATTAAGTTTGGACGAACTCTCAGGAATGCAGGGCATACAGGGCCTTCGAGATCGTGTTGTTGCGGCGAGTGGAAAGCCAAACCCTACTCCTAGAGAATTTATGGTCTATAGTGGCCGTGGTCTCTTGCATAATCCCTGGGTTGGCAGTGGTAAAGATGTGGCAGATAGATTGGAGGAATGGTTTACTACAAAAGCGTGTGACGGATTCGTTATCGCGGCCACCCACGTTCCTGGCGCTTATGAGGATTTCGTCAAGTTTGTTATTCCTGAACTTCAACGCCGTGGTATTTTTCGTAGCGACTATGCTGGTGTGACACTACGAGAAAACCTTGGTTTGGATCATCCAAATCCGGGGCTTTGGGATTTGACAATGCCAGACGGCGGGCATTGAGAACGGAGAAATAATTATGCCTATAGTGATGGCGGATCGTCTTACCGTTATAGCTAATAATCTTTTGCAAGGGGCGGGTACACCGCCGGATGAAGCTGAGACTGTTGCTCGGCATGTTATTGGTGCCAATCTTGCGGGGCATGATAGCCACGGTATTATTCAGATTCCAACATACATCGAAAGAGTAGATAAGGGAGATATTATTCCGGGTGCGAATTGGGAAATAATACAAGAATCAGCAACTACCACAGTCGTGGATGGACACTGGGCTTTTGGTTATGTTGCTAATGAACGTGCCATGCAATACACAATCGAGAAAGCCGAATCACAAAACGTTGCGGCAACGACGGTATTTCGTCAGGGTCATATTGGACGCTTAGCAAGTTATCCTTTGATGGCTGCTGAACGCGGGATGATTGCTATGATAACCGCTGATTCAGGACGTGGTCCAAAGCATGTCGCGCCCTTCGGAGGACGTGAAAAACGTCTCGGCACTAACCCGATTTCGATAGCGATGCCTTCGGATTTAGACGGGCCATTTTTTATTGATATGGCATCTTCTGCAGTGGCGGCGGGCAAAATTAATTTGGCCGTGGCTCGGAATACCAAAATACCAACGGGATGGATTATTGATAAAAATGGACAAGCGACCACGGATCCAAGGGATTTTAAGGAAGGCGGACCTCTTCTGCCTTTGGGTGGAACGGAGGGTTATAAAGGTTATGGGCTTTCCGCGATGATCGAAATATTCTCGGGCATTTTGACAGGGCTTGGCCATGGAGTGGAACCAACTGGGCGTCATAATGATGGATGCTTTATGGCGGTTTTTAAAGTTGAATCTTTTAGACCTCTTCAAACGTTCAAGGCGGAAGTTGCCGATTTTGCACGGTATTTGAAGGATACATTGCCCGCGGAGGGATTTCAGGAAGTCTTTTATCCAGGGGAGATAGAGCATAAAAATGAAGTTAAAAGGGCTGTAAACGGAATCGATGTTGAAGAAGCCACGTGGAACAAATTACGGTTCTTGGCCGAAAAATATGGAATGACATCTAAACTTGGGCTTTAACCTGAAATTTACTATCGAGTGTTGTTGACTTTAAAGTCTATGTTTGCCCACTCCTCCCATAAAGTTGCAAGGGAAGCGTAATCAAGATCTCCCATGCGCCGGCTTTCAGCGATTTCATATGGTGTATGGGCTGCAAGCGTCGCAAATAGTGGTACGCCCAACTGTTGAGCGGTTTCCAACGCAAGTATCGAATCCTTTCTAGCGTTTGTGACAGACATTCCTCCCTGATAGTTCCCGTTTTGCATCCGCTCTTTAACACGATGTACTAACGGGCGGAGGAGACCTTCTTCGCGATTTAAAATATCAATCATGATTTGGCTTGGAATATCGAGCTTTTTAGACATTGAAAAAGCTTCGATTAAAATAACCATAAGAGCATGCATCACGCCATTGTTGACCACTTTGGCCCCCATTCCAACTCCAATGGCGCCTAAATCGTAAATTCTGTCAGCAACTAAAGTAAGTATGGGTTTCGCTTTTTCTTTATCCGAATCGGACCCACCCAAGAAAAATGTAATTTCACCAGCGGCCATACTTGCTACGCCACCGGCGATAGCGGCATCAACAAACGCGATCTTTTGGTCTGCGCAAATACTCTGACATTCTATGACTGTTTGGGGCGTTACTGTACTGGTTTCTATTACTAAATCGGGACCGGATTCGCAACTGGTTAACTGTTTAGTAACAGCGAGAGATATTTCCGGTTTTGGTAGCGATAGAATGATATGGTTTGTGTGTCGCGAAATATCGGAAACCGATGGCACACACTTTACGCCTAATGCTTGGGCATTTTCCCTTTGAACGGGGTCGGAGTCGTACCCAAAGACCGTTATTTTTTTTATGAAGGCTTTAGAAATCGCCGCACCAGCGTTTCCTAGACCTATAATTCCAACACTTCTCTTCATTGGCGCTTTTCCTTGTTATTAATATCGTTTTGTAGAAAGATCGTTTGGGCGTCTAAAGGGTAAAATCGTTCGCATTAAATAGGAGTAATAAACATCGTAAGTAAGATAGGACACGTAGTATTTTATAATATTTAAGGAATTAGAATGAGTGCAGCACTTCATTATTTATCGATTTTTGAACTTTCGGAGCTAATTAGGGGTCATGAAATTTCTCCCGTTGAAGTTACTGAGACGATCCTTTCTAGAATAGAACGACTAGATGGAAGATTAAAGGCTTACGCTACGGTATCGGCAGACAGCGCAATTATCGATGCGCGCATAGCAGAGACAGAAATTATGAATGGTCAGTACCGTGGGCGTTTACACGGAGTACCTGTAGCACTAAAAGATCTTTGTTGTACTGAGGGCGTGCCTACCATGGGTGGTACCGCTGTTTTAGAAGATTACGTGCCCGATTTTGACGCGACCGTTGTCACTCGCTTCAAACGAGCTGGGGCTGTTATACTCGGGAAGCTTAATCTAACCGAAGGCGCAATGGCTGGATACAACCCTAAACGCCAGATTCCGCAGAACCCCTGGCGGGAAGATCATTGGCCTGGGGCTTCTTCAAGTGGGTCAGGGGTTGCGACGGCGGCTGGACTTGCTTTTGCAACTTTGGGAAGTGATACCGGCGGGTCTATTCGTCATCCGGCTGCAGCATGTGGGACCGTGGGACTAAAACCAACGTGGGGACGCGTCAGTCGCTATGGTGTTCTGGATCTGGCGCAATCATTAGATCATGTGGGGCCATTAACCCGATCTTCTATTGATTCGGGCATCGTATTGCACGCTATTTCGGGAGAAGACGTTAATGACCCTACAACCCTTATGGACCCAGTACCGGATATGTTGACGGGTGTGAATGACGGCGTTAAGAATCTCAGGATTGGTTGGGATGCTAATTACAGCTCTCAAGATTTAGCATCTGATTATGCTGCGCTCTTAAATAATGGTATGGAAACCATGCGCCAGTTAGGTGCCGAAATTGTAGAAATAAACATGCCTTCAAAACTTCGCGAATATTTGCAGGCTTGGCCAGTTATATGTAGTGCCGAAGCCGCAGATGCCCATAGAGCATTTTTTCCTGAGCGGTCGGACGAATATGGACTTTGGTTTAGAGAGTGGTTGCGTAGGGGGCGTTCGTTTTCAGCGGTTGATTATGCTCGAGCTCAAGAGGCTCGCTTTGCTTGTTCCGGAGAGTTCCGTCGGATTTTGACTGAAGTTGATTTGCTGGCTTGTCCCAGTAGTCCAAGGGCAGCGTATCCTTACACTCGCGAGCAGGCATATGGACCGATTCCTAAAGACCGTGATCCTTGGGATTCCCGATTTACGGTTCCAATGGACTTCGCTGGACTGCCAGCGCTCGCGTTACCATGCGGGTTAAGCGAAGATGGTTTACCACTTTCAATGCAATTTGTTGGGCCGTCTCTGTCGGAACCACTTTTGATTCGGGTGGGAGCGGCATTTGAAGCAGTCAACGAATGGCACAGGTTACATCCGGTTGAATAAACAAAAGTAATTAATCTTCTTTTCCGATTTCTATACGCTGACCGGATGTGGAAGCTTGATAAGCAGTTAATACTATTTCAAGGTCGTGCCTAGCTTCGGCAAGGCTGGCTATTGGTTCTTGATTGTTTAAAAGGCAATCGACTAAGTGTGTTACGACCTCAATATTCGTAATTTCCCACCAATTAGCTAACTTTACTAATTCCACAGACGCGCCATTCGCGTGTTTCACTACATACGTTATGCCATCCCGCATAAAAACATTTAGTGAGCCTTTAGTTCCAAAAAACGTTTTTGTCCAATTTGATTCGGCAAGCGAAGTATCAGCATTAGTACAAAGAATGTTGGCGACGCTATTATTTGCATATTCAATACAAATACTGGAAGTGTCGTCAGCTTTTTCTGGGAAATCTGCAACCAATCGCTTGGTTGTTGCCGTCACCGCAATTGCTTTGCCTAAGATAAACTGCATCAGATCCACTAAATGTATACCGCTGTCGATAAGAGATCCTCCTCCGGCCTTATTCCAGGTGCCGCGCCAGTTTTCTGGATCATTCTCCCAACCGAGTTGCTGCCCTATGAACGTGCCTTGAGCTAAAAAAACATCACCGATTTGCCCGCTATCGATGACCTCTTTAACCTTTGTGTGATGGGCTCCGCATCGTTGATATTTTTTAATCAAAAGTCGCCCTTTAGCATGTTTTGCCGCTGCAATCATACGATCGGCATCCTCTAAATTCAGACCGATAGGTTTTTCGCAAATTACATGTTTGCCCGAAGCGAGAGCGTCCAACGTAATTTGACAATGTAGAAAATGTGGGACTGCTATATCGATAACATCGATAGAAGGATCTTCTAAAACCTGTCGATAATCAGCAATCACTGAACGGGCTCCATATTTTTGAGCCTGAATTTTAGCCGCCGTTAGATCCGGATCGACTATGGCGGATAAAGTAACCTTAGGGTGGGCAGAAAATGCCATTAAATGAACGTCGCTGATGCCGCCGGCTCCTACCATTGCTATTCGTAGTGACATGATTTTCTCCTAGCAAAAATTAAATGACATATGGTTTAATCAAATGTCCATTAACCCTCAACGGCTATTAAAATAACAGCCGGGACTACAAGACAGACGGCTACTAATGTTCGAATTGTTATTTGTTCACGTCGAAAAATAGCTAAACTTAGGATTAACGTAAATATAGGGGATGCCGCGACTATCGGTACAACCTGCACTACGGTTCCCCGATAAAGCGCTATATTGAGGAAAATTACGGCTAAACTAAAACAAACGCTAGCACCCATAAACCAATGTGTGCCTTTGCTTAACCAAAGAATTTGGGGAGCGTTTTTTCGGAATTTATGAAGTGATAGGGTAATAAATGCGGAAACTAGGAGCCCAACGAAACTAGCTAGGTACACATCTGGAATGGATTCCATTCCTACTTTAGTCAACACGTGTCCGAAAGCTCGTATTATGGCCGCCCCAATAGGCAACGCGAGTGCCCAAATAGGCCAATTTAGGGATTTTTTATCATCCTTTTTGGCAAGCAGCATAATCGCCGCAACGATGATAATAGTTCCTATTCCGGTCGGCCAATTTAACGCTTCTCCTAACCAAAATATTCCGAGAGCGGTACCAAATAGAGGGGAGGTAGCCGTCAGTGTGGTAGCAATGGTTGGTCCTAAAAAGCGCATTCCAGCCAACGCTAGATTTCCTGATAATGCGGGTCGAAAAACCCCGACAAGGATAAAAATCAATACCGCTGGGTGGAACAAATTATTAACGTTCAAAAAAAACGGTGCAGCAAGAATGTATATTAAGGCAGCCGTACTAATGGTAATTGTTGCACCTGTTCGGGAATCCATGTATGGCAAACCCTGATTCTGGAATTGAGCTCCAAGCGCAAAAAAGAAGGCGGCTAGTAGAGATAGAGCAATAGGTATAAACGCTTCTGGCACGAATTGGGTCTTTCTGACAGAACTTTATTTGTTCTCGCTACGATAGATTAAATTTCCACTGCCAGCCTAACGGCTTGGTCAATGGCTCGCTGGGCATCCAAATTAAGAGCTTCTTCCGCTCCTCCGATTAGATGTGCGTTTATGCCGGTTGATTTCAAATTGGCTTGAAGTGAACGATTGGATTCTTGTCCTGCGCAAACAACAATATTGTCTACCTCGATGATTCGATTTTCCCCTTTTATATTAATGTGTAAGCCTTTGTCATCGATGTGATTATAAACAGCTTCTCCTAGGAATGTGACTCCTTTTATCTGCAAAGAGGTACGAAGGGCCCATCCAGTCGATTTACCAAGGGTCCGTCCGAAACGGGATGCTGACCTTTGGCAAAGAGTGATATTGCGAGGCGAATTCATAGATGAACCAGAGAGATCCACTCCGCCTGTTTTTAGCAAAGAGCGATCTATTCCCCAATTGGCGATAAATCGGTCGACGGCGGGGTAACTAAAACGTGCACTTGGATGTGGGGAGGATAAGAATTCCGCAACATCAAATCCTATTCCACCTGCCCCGATGATTGCTACTCGCTGGCCTACGTCTTTACGGTGCCACAATACGTCTATGTAGTTCAAAACCATCGGGTGATCTATGCCTATTAAATCCGGCTTACGTGGTATTACGCCGGTCGCCAAAATAACTGATTCAAAATTTCCTTTCTGAAGATCTTTCACGGACGCTTTAGTAGACAATCTTATATCGACACCGAGGTTTTTGAGCCGTGAGGAAAAATATCTAATGGTCTCTCCGTATTCTTCTTTTCCAGGAACAGCCATTGCCATATTGAATTGCCCGCCTATTCTATCCTCTGACTCGAACAGCGTGACTATATGTCCCCTTTCAGCGAGAGTGGCTGCTGCTGCCATGCCTCCTGGACCAGCGCCAACGACAGCTACGCATTTTTTTTTCGTTGCCGTTGTTATATGAAGGTCTAATTCACGACAAGCTCTTGGATTAACTAAGCAAGTGGCGACTTTATTGGAAAAAATATTGTCTAAGCAAGCTTGGTTGCAAGCGATGCAAGTGTTGATTTCTTCTAATCGTCCCGTCTGGGTTTTCTCAATTAAATTTGGATCGGCAAGGAAAGGGCGGGCCATGGAAACCATATCGGCACTTCCAGAGGCAATAATTTTCTCGGCGTCTAGTGGATCGTTTATTCGATTGGAGGCTATAATAGGTATAGATATAGAATCACAAATTCTTTTCGTTGCCCAAACAAAGGCTGCCCGAGGGACGCTATGCATAATGGTTGGGATTTTTGCTTCATGCCAACCGACGCCAGAGTTTAAGATGTTAGCTCCTGCGTTTTCAAGTGAACGAGCTAAATCAATTGTCTCCTCTCCAGTCATTCCTCCGGCGACAAGGTCAAGAACAGACATTCTCGCCATAATTATCGTATCGCCGCCCACGGTGTTTCGAGCTTTTCGTAATATATCGACGAAAAATCGCTTACGATTTTGCCAGTTGCCCCCCCAGCCATCTTTTCGTCTGTTTGTATGCCGGGAAAGAAACTCGCTTATGAGATATCCTTCTGAACCCATAATTTCAACACCATCGTAACCGACCTCAGCAGCGAGTTTTGTAGATATAGCGAAGTCATGGATAGTTCGGTTTATATCTTTCTCTGACATTTCACGGGGTTCAAATTTGTTTATTGGCGCTCTAATTGCAGATGGAGCTACTAAATCCGAGTGTTTGGAGTAACGTCCAGCATGCAGCAATTGGAGTAGAATTTTTCCACCTTCAGCGTGGACCGCGCTTGTAATTTCTCGATGATTTTCCGCTTCCTCCGGGAATATCTTTTCCCCCTCTCCTAAGCCTAGTTTTCCTTCATTATTTGGGGAAATTCCTCCCGTAACAATTAACGCTGTTCCACCCCGCGCTCTTTCGGCATAAAAAACGGCTAATCGCTTGAAAGAATCGGTTAGTTCTTCGAGTCCTGTGTGCATAGAACCCATCAAAATTCTATTTTTTATCCAGGAGTTGCCAATTTTTAGCGGTCTAAGAAGCTTAGAGCAGGGAGATTTCATTGACCTATCCGATTTCCGCTCCGAAAGTTTGGTTTTCGGCTAGAGAGCTGTGTGAAAACATCACAGGTTTACTGTTTAATAAGCTTGTTATTCTTTGTAGCATATTTGCAAAAACATGGGCCTAGTTTTTGTTTGGGACATCAGGCCTGTGACATGTGTGATAATTGTAATATGTTAGGCAAAAAGAATGTTTGTTATATTTTGTTTTGAATTGTGGATGATACTTTATGGATGACGAGAAAATTAGTCTAACGCCAATTTCTGGTGCCATGGGAGTCGAAATAAACGGGGTTGACTTAAGTCAACCCTTAGGCAGACATACTTTTAATGAAATCCATAAAGCATTTCTTGAATATTTAGTGATTGTTTTTCACGACCAAAAATTGACACCTGAACAATGTAAGGCATTTGCGAGACGTTTTGGTCCCTTGGAGCCCTATCCTTTCGTTGAAGGGTTGCCGGATCATCCTGAAATATTTGAGATACGGAAAGAACCGGATGAAAGCAGAAATTTTGGTGGTAGGTGGCATTCCGACATGTCTTTTACCGATACGCCACCTCTGGGCACTATGCTTTATGCGTTGGAAATTCCGCCAAAAGGTGGAGATACACTGCTCACCAACCTTTATGAGGCGTACGGAACGTTGTCAAATGGAATGAAAGATTTGTTAGCAGGGATTCGAGCAGAATATTCCGCTGCCTTGAAACATTCTGGTGGAAGGGCAATGGTGATGAACATGACGCGGTTCAATGTGCGGAACCTGAATCGGGCAGAACAAGCGTCATACCATCCTATAGTTCGAGTTCATCCTGAAACAAAACAGAAAGCTCTATATATCAGTGCTGGCCATTTAGCTCGATTTGAAAATATGACAGAGGAGGAAAGCAAGCCCATTCTAGATTATTTAAGAGATCATGCAACTCAGCCAGAGTTTACGTGTAGAGTTAGGTATCGTCGAGGCACATTAGTCTTGTGGGATAATCGGTGTACCCAGCATAGGGCCCTAAACGATTATCATGGAGAGAGAAGAGTTATGCATCGACTTACTATTGGCGGGGGAGATAAGCCGGTCTAATTGGCCGATTTTTTGGAAAATTGGAAGAAATTTGGGGGTGTTAATGGGGAAGAAAATTGTGATAGTCGGGGCGGGAGCGGTTGGTGCTTATGTTGGCGGCTATATGGCTCGGATGGGTGAAGATATAACGTTTATTGACCCTTGGCCGGCTCATGTTGAAGCTATCAATTCTCACGGCTTAACTCTATCAGGTTTAACTGATGATGAATGTTTTAACACCTCGGCTCGTGCTATCAATCTCACCGACGTTCAGTCTTTTTCTCGCGAAAAGCCGATCGACATAGCGTTTATTTGTATGAAATCGTATGATACAGCCTGGGCAACAACGCTCATTAAAGATTATCTATCGCCGACGGGATTTTGCGTATCGCTACAAAATTGTATTAATGAAGAAACGATTGCTAGGATAGTTGGGTGGGGACGCACAACGGGTTGCATAGCGGCTAAAATTTCTGTCGAACTCACAGGACCGGGAACTGTTCGTCGTGGCGTTCCACTAGGCGGGAACAAGCACACTGTGTTCCGTGCGGGTGAAGTCCACGGCCGTATTACGCCTCGAATTCAGGAAATTGTTTCGCTGCTATCCTCTATCGACAGCGCTAAAGCGACGACCAACCTATGGGGAGAGCGCTGGTCAAAGTTGGTAGCAAATGCAATGAGAAATGGTGTTTGTGCAGCAACGGGGATGGGGGCGAATGCTTGTGATCGGGAAAGCATTACTCGGCTCCTAACTATTAAACTTGCTGGCGAAGCCATCAAAATCGGGAAAGCTCTTGGGTATGAATTGGAGACTATCAATAAATTTGAGCCAGACGATTGGATTGCTGCGATGGATGGAAATATATCAGTGATAGCGAAAATAGAACAAACAATGGAGGATGGGGCTGTCGGTCGAAGTGACGATTCCCGCCCATCAATGGCTCAGGATATTGCTAAAAATCGAAGAACAGAAATTCATGCTATCAACGGTTTTGTAGTCCAAAAAGGTGCTGAAATTGGTTTAAGCGCACCCGCAAATGAAGCCTTGGTGAATGCTGTGACTGATATCGAAACTGGGTTAAAAGAGCAAAGCCTCGAAATTGTCCGGTATATTTAAATGAACGGCCAACTGTTAGTCGTTAGAGAAAGGTGATTCAACTAGGAATTAGAATTTGTGATTACATTTACGCTCGGCCGTATGCGTCGGAGTATCGTTCAATATCATCCTCATTAAGGTCATTCCCAGATTGAACTTCTATAATCACTAGCGGTTGGTCGTAGGGATTCTCAAGTCGATGTAACCAACCTACTGGAATGTCAATTGATTGGTTACGATCTAACTGCCTAACTTCCAGATGATTCACATCTGGTCCAAATGTTACTGCTCCTTTTCCTGCAATGACCACCCAGTGCTCGGATCTCATGTAATGTTTTTGTAATGAAAGAGATCCTTTGGGATTAACAACAATTCGTTTTACCTGGTATGCCGATCCGGAGCTTACAATTTCATAGGTGCCCCATGGTCGATGCACCTTAGCATGTGCTGAGGTTTCTGGGCGCCCCTCAGCCGCAAGCTCTTCTACAACTCGTTTGATTTCCTGACTTGATGACAAATCTGCAACAAGTACCGCATCGGTGGTCTCAGCCACTATCACGTTTTTCAATCCTATAACGGTCACAAAGCGTGAGGCTGAGTGGATAATAGAATTTTGAACGTTGTGGGTAAAGACGTCTCCGATTAATGCATTGCCCATTTTATCTTTTATAGAGGTATCTCGTAGGGTTGACCATGAACCAACGTCAACCCACCCAGAGTTTACGGGTACAACTGCCGCTTTTTTCGTTTTTTCCATTACCGCATAATCTATAGAAATAGATGGGCATTTTGAAAACAAATCAGATTTTGGTCTTAAAAATCCAAGATCTATTTTTCCTTCTTCTAAGGATGCCTTACAGAAATGCCCCACTTTCGGAGCTAGTCGATCAAGTTCAGATAAATAAATATCCGCTCGAAATAAAAACACTCCGCTATTCCATAGAAAGTTTTCCGAATCAATACATTTCTTAGCCATATTGGCATCTGGTTTTTCTATAAACCGATTAATAGACCGGCCGTTAGATAAATCTTCTAATGGAGGCCCAATTTCTATGTAACCGTATCCTGTCTCAGGGTACGTAGCTTGGACACCGAAAGTTACAATATAACCGTTTTCAGCGACATCGACGGCATTAAGAATTTTTTCCATGAACACGTCAGGTTGTTCCCAGATATGGTCGGAAGGCAAAAGCAATATTAATTGATCTACAGAACAGCTAGAAGTTGTTAGAGATGCCAAAGCAGCAGCTGGAGCTGTATTGCGTCCCGCATGTTCTAAAATTATTTGGCTGGGTTCTATATTAATAAGACGAAATTGCTCAGCGACCACAAATCTATGTTCCTGATTACAAATCACCAATGGGGCGTTAAATTGACTTTGATTTTTCAAGCGCAATGCGGTTTCTTGAAGCAAGGTATTATCGCCCGTTATCGAAAGAAATTGCTTTGGGAATAAAGCTCTCGACATTGGCCAAAGACGTGTGCCTGATCCGCCTGAGAGGATAACCGGTTGGATTTTTGGCATTGATTAAAAAATTCCTGAACTTGACCGAACGACAATTGAGTTTCAGGCTCTACCAGTTATTTGTAATGGGCGAAAGGGGTGACAATGATATTAGTATTCGGTTCTTTGAATGCCGATTTATTTTTTACCGTGAAGAATTTACCAGTTTCTGGGGAAACAAGTCTTTCTCCTCATTATAAACTTTACCCTGGTGGTAAGGGTGCAAACCAAGCCGTAGCAGCATCACAGGCTGGAGCTGTGGTTAAAATGATAGGTTGTGTGGGAAATGACACATTTTCTGATCCAATTTTGCATAACCTCAAAAGCTTTGGAATCGATGTTTCTGGGGTTACGCAATCCTTAAACGCGACAGGTGTTGCCGTCGTAATGGTAGACTCTAGGGGAGAAAACCAGATTGTTGTTGCTAGCGGGGCCAATAAAGATATCGTTTATGAGCAAATTTCACAGGAAGACCTTTGCCCTTCTAATATTTTGTTGTTGCAAATGGAAGTGCCAATTGAACAAATTGAAAAAGCGATTTACCAAGCCAAAACAGCTAACTGCCGGATTATTATGAATTTCGCGCCAGCGGGAATTATAGATGAAAAAGCACTCCGAGCTTGCAACGTATTGGTTTTAAACGCGATAGAGGCGAATGCTTTGACAGGGGCGAAAAATGATCCAACGAATCAAGTCCGTCGTATTTCAAATTCATATGATTTGGATTGTATAATAACCTTGGGTGGGCGTGGAGGAATTCTTTGCACAGGTGACACTTTATTTCGAATAGAAGCGTTAGATGTGGATGTGGTCGATAGTGTGGGGGCCGGCGACGCTTTTGTAGGCTGTTTAGCAGCAAGTCTGGATAGCGGCGTTGCCATTTATGAGGCTTTTCACCGTGCTACGGTCGCTGCCGGATTAGCTTGTTTAAATGAAGGCGCACAGACCCAGTTACCAAGTATGAGGCAAATAGACGAAAATTTGGTAAACCTGGCTCCGCCTACAAAGATTAATGATTAAAAAATGTTGCTTACCACCCATAATACCAACGAAAATCTAAGTTCATACTGAACGAGGGAATAGATATGCCAATTGTAAACCGCATTGCGAATTTTCATCGGGAACTCACGGAGTGGCGCCGAGAATTGCACAAACATCCGGAAACGGCTTTTGAAGAGGTTTGGACGTCTGAGTATATAGCTAAACGATTAAAATCCTTTGGAATTGAGGTCCATACAGGATTGGCGGAAACAGGCGTGGTCGGGGTAATTAAAGGACAGGGCAATAGTTCTCGTACAATAGCATTGCGGGCTGATATGGACGCGCTTGATTTGGTCGAAGCTAATACCTTTGAATACAAATCAATGAATCCGGGTAAAATGCATGGATGCGGCCACGACGGTCATAGTACGATGTTATTAGGGGCGGCTAAATACCTCGCTGAAACGAGAAATTTTGACGGGACTGTTTACTTAATATTTCAACCGGCTGAGGAAAATGAAGGCGGTGGAAAACGAATGGTAGAAGAAGGTTTATTTGAAAAATTTCCAGCGGATAATGTGTGGGGTATGCATAATTGGCCAGGCTTGCCGGTCGGTACGATTGCTGCTCGGTCGGGACCAATGATGGCAGCATATGATATGTTTGAAATAAATGTAGAGGGGATCGGAGGCCACGGTGCAATGCCGCATTTGGGAGTGGATCCGGTCTTGGTCGCATCCCAGATTGTTGTGGCTCTCCAATCTATCGCTAGCCGAAATGTGAACCCGATGGAATCTATTGTAGTATCTACGACTCAGATACACGGCGGGGATGCTTACAATGTTATCCCTCAAACGGTGAGTTTAGCGGGCACTTGCAGGGCTTTTAACCCAGACGTCCATAAAATTATCGAACCACGTATGAAACAAATCTGCGAAAATACGGCTCGAGCTTTTGGAGCAACAGCTACTCTTCGATATGAGAAGCGGTATCCGCCAACTATTAACGCTGAGGCTGAAACAGAAATCGCTATTAAAGTTGCTGCTGAAGTGTGCGGACCTGACAATGTTGTTCTCGATCCCGAGCCCAGTATGGGGTCCGAAGATTTTGCCTTTATGCTTCAAGCTAAACCCGGATCTTATGTCTGGATAGGTAATGGTCCAGCCCGTTCTGGTGAACAATTGCATAATCCAGGCTATGATTTTAATGATGAAATTTTGCCTATAGGGGCTAGTTATTGGTCGCGCTTGGTGGAAATGGAAATGCCGCGGATTGAGCCAAGTGACAAGTAGGCGGCAATTTTATATCGCAACAGTTATCTCAGAAGGTTAATGTTAATCTAGTCTTTTGAGTAAAACCGATTTCACCAATTGCAGGTGGCATCATAGATCCAACCTTCTTTTTGACGACTTGCATAAATATTGATCGGTTGAATAGTCTGAGTATAGCATGAAAAGAGCGGGACCGTCAGGAAATTTGTAAGCACCAATGATACTGTGTCGTGACCATATAATTCACCGGAAAGGCATAATTTTTGGCTTTTTTCTCTAGGAAGACGAAAACCAACCCTCTCACGCGACTTCATTTGAATGCGGCCAGTTATAGTGAAAGGTGCATGATTACGAATAATTGTGCAGAAATCGCCGGAAGCCCCTGTGCCGGGCGGAGGAACTACCTCTCGTCTGTTCATTGTTTCCTTAATATTTTCGTCGCAGGCAGAAAATAGCCCTAAAATTAGAATTAGTGGGATATAAACTTTTATTTTTAACATCAAGTTAGGTATCGCAGGTGTGTGCCGAAATGGGTGCTAACGGCCTGATGAAAATAATAATGTAATTTTTTAAATCTAATCACCATCTAATGCGCTCGCAAACGTTTATCTAGGATTAACGCTGCCAAGTG
>CAZADS010000103.1:0-20541 GCA_964483985.1 uncultured Thalassobaculaceae bacterium | reverse complement strand
GATCAATTGGAGCGTTGTGTTGATCTTGTACATGAATATAACGGCCGGCCGCATTGCATTGCCAAATCTCAATTAATGTCTCCGGTTGTGCTCGACCTCGCTCGTCCATCACCTGCCCAGTTACCACTATTCTTTCCCCCATTGCTTCATGTCCTTTCTTGGCAGCGTTTTTAGTTAGGTCATGGTCTAGTGGATTCACATTATTTTGATTGTAAATGGGGCCACTTAATTCAGAAATTGTTTGTTTGAGTGGGATAAGGGGATTCTGAGGGCTACGGAACGAGGTTGATTTATACTTTGGTACGGAATAAGGGGGATGTGACTGCCAATCGCGACTTCTAAATTGGTTTTGATTCATGATTTTCTCCAATCGTTTGGTATTCAGATATGATTATTCCCCCTAGCCATTCAATGTCTTGTTCCGGTTCCAGCAACCTATTAAGTGATCAGGATCGCTCTAAAATCATTAACGTTTGTTAGGGTAGGACCTGAAAATACTAAATTTCCAATACTTTCAAAAAACGTGTATCCGTCATTATTAACGAGGTTATCTGCTGGAGAAATACCTTTGGATTTTGCCCTTTGGATTGTGTCAGGAAGATAAATAGCGCCAGCGTTATCCTCTGTCCCATCGATACCGTCCGTATCACAAGCAATCGCCGAGATTCTATGGACACAATCGGGTGATCTCTCGTCAAGGCTAATAGCTAATGACAGAAGAAATTCTGTATTCCGACCCCCGCGACCTTTCCCCTTCAGCGTGACCGTTGTTTCGCCGCCTGAAATCAAAACAACAGGAGGCTTTGATGGTTGGTTATGTCGAGCAACTTGACTGGCAATTCCTGCGTGCACTCTTGCAACCTCCTTTGCTTCACCTTCTATTGCATCTCCTAGGATAATCGGTGTTACTCCGACCGATCTAGCTCTTTCGGCCGCTGCCTCTAGGGCTATTTGTGGAGTGGCTATTAAAAAATTTTCGCATTTCGTGAAAATCGAATCCCCAGGTTTGGGGGTTTCATCATTACTTTTGGAAAGTCTTTTGATTACCGCTTCGGTTCCTTCTACTCCATATTTTTCGAGGACTAATAAAGCATCGTTATAATAAGTTGAATCCGCTACTGTCGGCCCCGAGGCAATGACATCAAGTTGGTCTCCAGGCACATCTGAAATAGCGAAAGTTTTAAGCGTTGCTGGAGCCGTAGCAGAAGCTAAGCGACCTCCTTTGACAGCCGAAAGATGCTTCCTTACACAATTGATTTCATGAATAGTTGCACCCGACTTTAAGAGTTCACTGGTTACTTTTTGCTTGTCAGCGAGGCTAATATCATCAGCAGGCAACGATAATAATGATGAGCCCCCGCCGGATATCAGACATAATACTAGATCTTCAGCCTTGGCGTTCTTGGCAACCGTTAGCAAACGTATAGCTGCATCGTGCCCAGTTGAGTCTGGAATTGGATGTGCAGCTTCTACCACTTCTATCCATTGACAAGGGACTCCGTGCCCGTATCGTGTGATGACCAAGCCCTCCAAGATATGTTCTGGAAAGTTTGATTTCCAAAATTCCTCGGTAGTCTGTGCCATAGCTGCGCTCGCTTTTCCTGCTCCTATGACAATGGTCCGACCTATCGAACGCTTGTCTAAAGTTTGGTTGAGGAAGGAAGGAAGACACAAAGTTGGGTTTGCAGCAGATACGGCTGCCTTGAACAAAGACTCAAGGAATTGGTCTGGTTTGCGCACTCTAGTCTCCCAGTGGGTTCCTGAATTCAAAAGGAGTCAACTTGATTAAGTGTAAAACAAGCCAAATTCGAATAATATTTTGTATCCTAAAATGAGGCTTACGGTGATTTAAACATGGATTTATAGCAGCCTGTAAATTAATTTATGCTCAACTCCGGTCAAAGAGTTTTTTCCTCATTATTTCGGGAGATCAAGCAAGCATCGCCGTAGGAAAAAAAGCGATATTTCTTCTTTATTGCGTGATTATAGGCGTCCAGAATACGTTCGCGTCCAGCAAAAGCAGAAACAAGCATTAATAAGGTTGAGCGGGGTTGGTGGAAATTGGTTAGTAACATATCAACGACGTTAAATTTGAAGCCAGGCGTAATAAATAGATTAGTTTCACCGGTGAATGGTTTTAATTGGCCGTTTAGAGCGCAAGTCTCTAATACTCGGAGAGATGTCGTCCCAACTGCTACAATTCTGCCACCAGAAGCTCTCGTTTGTTTGATTTTTCGAATAGATTGATCCGTAATTTCGGCCCATTCTGAGTGCATGTTATGCTCGAGAATATTAGTTTTGGTAACGGGTAAAAAAGTACCGGCACCAACGTGCAAGGTTATATTCGTGACTTTAATTCCGCGCTTCTTGATCAAGGTGAGTAATTCTGAAGTGAAATGTAAGCTGGCGGTTGGGGCAGCAATGGCACCGGTTCGGTTGGCAAAAATAGATTGGTAATCTTGTCGATCATCTTCATGACCTTCACTCTTTATGCGTTTAATATATGGAGGTATTGGCATTCTGCCATGAAGTTTCATTAATTTTAAAACCTCTGTATCGTCGCATTTAAAATCCAGAATAATTTCCCCTCCGTTTTTGGAGACCACATCGGCCACCATGGTATTGTTAAAAATTATCACATCGTTTTGATGGATACGTCGAGCGGGTTTAGCAAAAGCGGCCCAACAACCGTTCGAAATTCTTTTATGCAATGTTAATTCAATCCGAGTGTTTTTAATCTTCCCCGACAAACGGCATTGCAAAACTTTGGTATCATTGACTACCAATAAATCGTTATCGTTAAGGATTGTGGGAAGATCCCGAATAAATTTATCTTGCGATCGTGATTTCGTAATGTCTAGCAAACGAGCCGCATCTCGCGGCCGGATTGGTCGTTTAGCTATAAATTCTCGTGGTAAATGATAATCAAAAAGACGAACATGCATAAGGGATTAAGCCGTCGAGTCGTTGGACCCTTGTGGCAGAGCATCCTTAAGGGCCGCAGTTATTAATTTAAAAGGTAAAAGTAGTATGGCAGCCATGACAAGTTTGGCGCCATAATCGCCCGTTGCCCATGTTATCCAAGGTAAACCGGAATCGTAAAATGCTATGAAGAAAAATAGTGCCGTATCGATGGCTGATGAAATGAAGGATGATATTAAGGGTGCTTTCCACCATGTTTGTTGACGTATGCGATTAAATATCGAAATATCAATTAGCTGAGCAACTAAAAAAGCGCTGCCAGAAGCAATAGCAATTCGAGGATCTGCAAGCGTAAATGATAGAATCACGCCTACGGCGAATCCGGCGTAAACCACCATTCGGGAAATTCTTGCTCCGAACAGCCGATTCATCAGATCAGTTACAAGAAAGGCTATTGGGTACGTTAAGGCTCCCCAAGTTAACCAGTCGTTGATTGGAAACCCTACCGCGATATTCGATACAAGTACTACCAGACCCATTGCCGCGATACCGGCAAATAACCCCTTGGTTTCAATTCGTGTCATATTGTCCCTAAAGCGAAATAACATTAAAGGCGCTTAATACCCTTATGTTTGTGATCTGCCAACCCAATTCATTTATTAAGGGAGTCACTCTTGCGTGCAGCTTTGTCCCTTTTTAGAATGGTTATTTTAGGTTTGTGCTTTAGGGAGAGTATTGTGGCTTTAAGACGAATGCAGAACGTTGATTTGCCAAAATATCTTGATCATCTCGAAACGATGCTAAGAATTCGAGCTTTTGAAGAAGTTGCTGCACAGGCTAATGATGAGCAGCTAGTGCTTGGGGCTATTCATCTGTCTGTCGGGCAGGAAGCTATCGCCTCAGGCGTTTGCAGAAATTTACGGGATAGTGATTATTTATTATCCACCCATAGAGGTCATGGACATACTCTCGCTAAGGGAGCTAATCCGTTATCCATGATGTTGGAATTACTCGGAAGAGAGGGAGGCGTGTGCCAAGGTAAGGGGGGGTCCATGCACATCGCCGACTCCAGTGTAAGTATGCTCGGAGCCAATGGGGTCGTCGCAGCCAATATCAATATCGCGGCTGGAGCAGCTCATGCTATTAAATTAAAAGCCGAGGATAGAATAGCATGCACTATATTTGGGGATGGCGCAATTAACCGTGGCCCTTTTTTAGAAGGATTAAATTGGGCCGGTGTGTTTAATCTTCCTGTACTTTTTATATGTGAATCAAACGGTTATGCTTCGACGACCCGCACAGATAGCATGACCTCTGGTGATGGGCCGGTTGCTCGCGCCAAAGCCTTAGGCGTCTCCGCAGAGGCAATAGATGGAAATGATATTATCGCAGTGGACGAGACGGTGTGTTCCAAGTTGGCAACGATTAGATCTGGGGGTGGTCCACAGTTCATTCTCTGTAACACCTATCGTTTACATGGGCATACGGCTTCTGATCCGGCGACCTATAGGCAACAAAGTGAAGTTGATGAAGCTTGGAAAAATGATCCCATCTCTCGTTGTGTCTCTTTCCTCAGAAAGTCCGGAGTATCAGAGGAAATCATTAATGGATATAAAGTAAGTGCCCGAACGGAAATGGAGGAAGTTTATAAGATAGCCAAAAGAGCATCTTGGCCAGATCTGAAACTTGCATTTACCGATGTCCAAGATATTGGTAATCCATTGGAAAGGCCTTTCTCATGAGAATTCTAACTTATGCCGAAGCTAGTAAAATGGCACTTGCGGAAGAAATGAGACGGGATCCTTTGGTTTGGGCCATTGGAGAAGATCTTGGGCGTGGTGGCGTTTTTGGGCAATATAAAGGTTTGGTTGAAGAGTTTGGCAGTGATCGTATTTCAGATGCTCCTATTTCCGAATCCGCAATAATGGGAGCGTGCGTAGGAGCTGCTATGGCTGGAACGCGTCCTGTTGTCGAAATGCGTTTTGCGGATTTTGCATTATGCGCGATGGATGAACTGGTTAATCAGGCAGCTAAGGCACGCTATATGCTTGGTGGTCAAGTTAAGGTCCCGATGGTAATCCGTGAGCCGATGGGGATGTGGAGATCGTCGGGGGCCCAACATAGTCAATCCCTTGAAAGTTGGTATACGCATATTCCGGGCCTTGTAGTCGTTGTTCCAGCCACGCCTAATGATAATAAAGGATTACTGAAATCGGCTATCCGGTCAGATGACCCTGTAGTGTATTTTGAACATAAAAATATCTGGGGTATGAGGGGTGAGGTAGATAATAACGACAGTTTGATACCGATAGGACGAGCTCGGATCGATAGCAAAGGTACTGATCTAACGATTGTATCCTGGTCTGCACAAGTTCATATCGTGAGTGAAGCGGCTTCAAAATTAAATGACCTTGGCGTCTCTGTAGAAGTTATTGATTTACGAACACTTTGGCCTTGGGATCGGGAAACAGTGTTTGATTCAGTGGAAAAAACAGGTCGCCTTTTAATAACCCACGAGAGTGTTGCTGTCGGCGGTTTTGGAGCAGAAATAGCAGCTACTGTTTCGGAGAAATTATTCAAATCGCTAAAGGTTCCAGTAAGGAGACAGGCGGCACCGCGCATCCCGATTTCCTATGCTCCACCGTTGGAAGAACAGGTTCGGATTTCCAGTAGCCAAATTGTCCGGTTAGCGGAGGAGATGATGCGGAATTAAATCTTCACTGGATGCTTAGATACCTTAATATCCTTTGATGGGGGACAGATTAATGGAAAATCGTATTATTGATGATCAAATTGTTGTTGCCGATACCGTTACCAAGATTGGTTCTGAATGTGAGGGGCGCGTGATTTTAGGTGCTTCTCACGGAGGTATTTATGCAACTTATCTTGCTGCGAAAGCGAAGGCTAGGGGAATAATACTCAATGATGCTGGACGCGCTAAAGATAATTCAGGGATTTCTGGTGGCCCGTATTGTGAAGATCTTGGAATACCGTATGCTACTACAGATACTATGTCATGTAAAATTGGAAACGGTCACAGCGCATTAACAGAAGGCATAATATCTTTCGTTAATCCCATTGCCTCTGCTTTAGGTGTAAAAGTTGATATGCCTGCGTTGGAGGCAGCACAACTTATGGCCCACGCTGAAATGTCAAACAAAATAGCCCCCACTTATGCAGAAGCTCGAAAAGAACTTTCAGTCCAATCAGGGGGCCGAATGATTGTGCTGATGGACTCGATTTCTTTAGTTAATGATGAAGACGCAGGACGGATAATAGTGTCTGGAAGTCATGGAGCTATGTTGGGTAGTGATCCAGCATCCGCAATTCGAGGGGACGCGTTTGCTGGATTTTTCCATGATGCAGGAGGAGGGAAGGATAATGCGGCCTCTTCTAGATTATCTCCTTTAGATCAACGCGGTATTATTGCTGGTACGGTGGCCGGGATGTCGGCGAGGATAGGAGATGGAGAGTCAGTTTATAATGAAGGTATATTGTCCCATGTTAATAAAAAAGCCATTGCTGCTGGCGGCGAAGTTGGAATGCCAGCCAAAGTATTTGTAGATTCACTCGTATTTAAATAAGGGAGTTGTTTAATGGCGTTATACGGTAAGGGAATGCTTATGACTTTTTCCGAGACACTCCCCGGTGTCGAGGAAGATTTTAATGAATGGTATAATAGAGAACACATAGACGAACGCGTTTGGATGCCGGGTTTTCATCGTGCGCGTCGTTACTACGATTGTCAGGGAAATGCCAAGGTAAAATATTTTGCGACTTATGAAACTGATCATGTTCGGGACTTAGCTGCTCCCGAATATATGGAGTTGCTAAAAGATCAATCTGACTGGTCCAAGAAAGTTATGGCGACTTTTGTAAAATTCGATCGGGTTACTGCCGACGTCACGGTCGATCTATCGCACGGATTTTCCGGCGCGTGCGCAATAGCAAGGTTTTATCCAAAACCGAGTGTCATGAACGCCCTACGAACGCATTTAGAAAAATCTTTACTACCCACGTTAATTGAACGATCCGGAATGATTGGAGCTGTTCTGGCGGAAAACAATTTGGACGTTGTGAACGAGGGGCGAAAGGCTCAAGGCGTTGATATCCCATCGGATGAAACTCCCGAATGGATAGTTCTTTTAGAGGGGCAAGATACTCGATCAACTGCCGCTACTTTGAAACAAGGATTTGGCGCAGGTATGCCAGAATATGATATATATCCAGCGGAGATAGATTCTGGAAATCACATCTTTATGTTTGGGAACAATCGATGAATGGATTGAATGTTGGCTTGATGAAATAACGTTTGTAGTAGCCGAAGTTTTCAGAGTTTCCTCGGCTGAAAATTGGATTCGGTTTTACCGTGGCTTATTTTACATGTTTTAAACACAGAAATTTTTTCTTATGCCCTTAAAATTTTCCGTTTATTCCTTTGACGGCGATAGCCGTCTTGGGCGTCTTGAAACTGCGCACGGGAGGATAGATACACCAGCTTTCATGCCCGTTGGAACTGTTGGAACTATAAAAGCAATGCTACCGGAATCTGTTAAAGCGACGGGCGCACAAATATTATTGAGCAATACTTATCACTTGATGTTGCGCCCCGGTAGTAACACCATAGAAAAAATAGGCGGATAGCATAATTTTATGGGCTGGAATGGGCCGATCTTAACTGATTCTGGTGGTTACCAGGTCATGTCATTAAGTACCCTAAGGCAATTAGACGAAGACGGTGTTCGGTTTCGCAGTCATATAGATGGTTCGTATCACACCATAAGTCCAGAGAGTTCAATTTCCATCCAACGGCAAATAGGTTCGGATATATCGATGGCTTTTGACGAATGTACGCCATACCCTATAGACAAATCAGGTGCGGCAAAGTCAATGGCGCTTTCCATGCGGTGGGCGAAGCGGTCAAAACAAGCTTTTCAAGTACGACCGGGTTATGGATTATTTGGAATTGTTCAAGGAAGTATATTTGACGAATTGAGACTTGAGTCTGCATCAATCTTGAAAGGGCTTGATTTAGACGGTTATGCTGTTGGTGGTTTAGCTGTTGGGGAAGGTCAAAGTGTGATGTTAAAGGTGCTCGACATTACCCTTCCTACCCTTCCAAAATTTCATCCACGCTACCTAATGGGCGTGGGGAAACCAGATGATATAGTTCAGGCTGTATGTCGTGGAATTGATATGTTTGATTGTGTGTTACCTACCCGTTCCGGGAGGACGGGTCAGGCCTTTACTAGGAGAGGCCAAATCAATCTGCGCAATGCCCGTCATTCGAATGATCAGCGGCCAATTGATTGCGATTGCAATTGTCCTGCATGCAGGAGCTTTTCGAGGTCTTATTTAAATCACCTTGTGAAGTCTGGAGAAATACTTGGTGCTATGTTGCTGACTTGGCATAATCTCCATTATTACCAAATGTTAATGTCTGAGATACGGGAAGCTATTTATCAGCAAAATTTCCATGAATTTAGGAAACAATTTTTTGAGAATTGGCTAGAAGGTGATATTCCAGAAATTTGAAATATGGCCTTTACTAGGAAGGTCTGGAATTCTCAGCAAGAATGAATATGAAGGAAGTTATAAGGTCAAAAGCGGAAGAGTTTGGATTTGATGCCATTGGTTTTGCGGAAGCGAAAATAGGAATTCATTATCAAACACAGTTTGATGCTTTCCTCCAAAATGGGCAGCATGGTGATATGGATTGGCTAGCCAATACAGCTTTTCGTCGGCGTGATCCTAAAGCACTTTGGCCAGCCACTCAAACGGTGATAGTCCTTGCTGCTAATTATGGGCCGGACCATGATCCGATTAGCAACATAAGTAAAAGACATAGAGCCAACATTTCGGTATATGCTCGCAACCGAGATTATCATCTGATCATGAAGAAGCGACTAAAACAATTAGGCCGTTGGCTGGTGAAAGAATTAGAGTGTGAACTTAAAGTTTTTGTTGATACAGCACCTATTTTGGAAAAACCTTTAGCTCAAGCGGCTGGTATTGGATGGCAGGGTAAACATACGAATTTGGTGAGCCAACATTTTGGATCATGGCTTTTTCTTGCTGAAATTTTCCTTAACTGTCCCTTGGAGCCTGATAAAGGAGAAATGGATCATTGTGGTTCTTGTCGAAAATGTCTAGATATTTGTCCGACTGATGCATTTCCGTCACCATATAAGTTGGACGCTACTCGCTGTATTTCCTATTTAACAATCGAATACAAAGGGCATATTCCTAAGGAGTTTAGGGTAGCAATAGGCAATCGAATTTATGGTTGTGATGATTGCCTCGCCGTGTGTCCTTGGAACAAGTTTGCAAGAGTAGCTAATGAAATTTCTTTTATTCCCAGAGAGGATTTAAATTTACCTCTTTTGAAAGAATTCCTGAATTTAGGAGAAGAGGAATTTAGGCGTAAGTTTAAGGGGTCGCCTATAAAAAGGATTGGGCGAAACAGATTTCTTAGGAACGTACTGATTGCAGTAGCAAATACTAGAGACCCAAATTTCCGTTCCTCCTTAATCCAACTTCTTAAAGACGGATCTCCTCTCGTCAGAGCGATGGCTGTTTGGGCGTTAAGTCTTACTATTTCACCAACTGATTTTAAGGATTTGGCTTCTTTTCATTTAGCCGGTGAGGACGATCAGAATGTCCTTTCCGAATGGTATAATGTTCTTGTTAACGACTAGTACTTAACTAAAAAATATTATCAAAAGGCTTAATTATGGATTTAGAAGAATTTCGTAAAAATGCTCATTTAATAGTTGATTGGATGGCAGATTATTTGAAATCTATAGAAAATTACCCAGTAAGAGCGCAGACAAAACCTGGAGAGGTCGCAAACCAAATACCCAAAGAACCTCCAATTCATAGTGAGCCAATGGAAAAAATTTTCTCTGATTTTACAGATAAGATTCTTCCCGGTGTGACACATTGGCAGCATCCAAGTTTCTTTGCTTATTTCCCAGCAAACTCTAGTCCTCCATCAGTACTGGCAGAAATGTTGACAGCGACAATTGGCGCTCAATGTATGTTATGGCAAACAAGTCCGGCTGGTACTGAAATGGAAACATCACTGATTGGCTGGCTTCGCCGAATGATAGGTTTATCAGAAGGTTTTCATGGAGTAATTCAGGATTCTGCGTCAAGTGCCAGTCTTTGTGCTCTGCTCACGGCTAGAGAAAAGGCTACTAATTGGGAAACGAATGATAATGGTATGACAGCCGTAAGGGCGCCACTAGTTGTGTACGCAACACAGGAAGCTCATTCCTCGACCGAAAAAGGGGCGAAAATAGCGGGATACGGAAAGGAAAACATTCGCTTAGTTTCTACCGATAATAAACATTCAATGTGTCCAAATAGTCTTCAACAAATGATTGATATAGATATTCAAAATGGCCTGATTCCATCCTGCGTAATAGCCACAATTGGGACAACCGGAGTAGGAGCAATTGATCCGATCCGGACGATAGGGGAAATTTGCAAAAACCAGAATATTTTTTTTCATATCGACGCTGCTTGGGGGGGCTCTGCATTAATCCTTCCGGAAAACAGATGGATGGCAGATGGGGTTGAGTTAGCAGATAGCTTTGTCTTTAACCCACATAAATGGTTAATGACTAATTTCGATTGTTCCGCCTATTTTGTTAAAGATCCTGATGCGCTAGTTCGAACGTTGTCAATAATGCCTGAATATTTAAAGAGCCGGGAACAAGGGAATGTTATTGATTATCGAGACTGGAGTATTCCATTAGGAAGGAGATTTCGCGCTTTAAAACTTTGGTTTGTAATTCGCTACTATGGTGTGTCAGGCTTGCAAAGTTTAATTAGAATGCATATTGAATTGGCTTGCCAAGCCGAAAAGTGGGTCGCTGAAACTCCGGATTTTGAAGTGGTAACACCTAGATCTTTGGCTCTATTTAATTTCCGCTACCGACCTAAAAAAATTCACGATCCCAGTGAACTAAATCAGTTAAACGAGCGATTACTCCATTCTCTGAATGACGACGGCCATGTTTACTTTTCTCAAAACCGAGTGCGTAATATGTTTGTTATAAGGTGGTCAATTGGACAGACTAATACAAAAAAGGAACATGTTGAAATGGCGTGGGACTTAATTCAGGAAACAGCAAGAAATCTTAGTTAGGTATCTGCATATAATCAATCTATTTGACTAACCAGACGGAACCACACCTTCGGGCAGGCTTTCGATATGTCTACAAATTTCCCCTGGTCGCGTGAGCCAAATCCGGTCTCGATATTTTAAAATATGTTGAAATGCTCGCCTAAGTTGCCGAATTCTATATGGCCTACCTACAACAAAAGGATGAAGTGATATTGGGCAAACCATTGCGTGTCCATCGCGATCTGATTGTTCTAACATTTCATCAAAATTATCTATCAGCATATCGGTGAATTCAGATGAGGTGTATCGATACCAAACAATGCCTCTGTTGTCGTTCGCTTCTACCGGATATGGCATTGAAAGAATTCTGCCTTGGCGAGTTTTCATCCAAATTGGTTGGTCGTCCATAGTCCAATCCATTACATACCGGTATCCTGCTTCCTGCAAGAGATCCATCGTGAATTCGCTATTTGATAGCCACGGGCTCATCCATCCAGTAGGGGCAGTACCCTCATGCTGAATGATTGTTTGGGTGCAATCATTTATAAATTTTTTCTCTTCTGTTTCGGTTAAACCGCCTTGTTCTTCAGAGTTAGTAAATCCATGCCCTAAGATTTCGTCATTTCGGGAGCGAATTCGTTCTAGGATATCGGGACATTCTTCGTAAATAGATGTATTTAGTTGATGTTGGACTGGGATATTGAGTTCGTCAAACAAATCCATGAGACGCCAAAACCCAACTCGATTTCCATAATCCCGCCACGAAAATATACTATGACTCTTTGCTTGCTCAGGGGGAGCTATTGCGGCGCCTTTCCCTTCTCCATAACTGAACGCTTCGATATTCATTGCAACGTATACGGCTAGTTTAGTGTCGTTGGGCCACGCGTAAGATTTTCGAGAGGGTAGACTGGAATAACCGTAGCGGCCATGGTTTTTTAACATTGAGTTTTCCTTAAAGTACAGATTTTGGAAGAATGACGTGGATGCCTTTATTTCCATTGACAATTTGAGTGACTCGCAAATCTGCTGCCAAAGAACATAGTGAATAGGCTTGGGATTTGGAGAGGTTAGTCCTGTCTGTAATTATATCCAGCATTTGTCGTAGCGCTTCTTTGGCTGCATCGTCGAGGTCTTCATCAAAGGCCATGGAAATGATAGCATCTTTGGTCTCTGCTCGGGGTAATGTAAGGGACATATCGTCACGTACTGTTAAGCGAAGTTTGCCGCGTAATGCAGTTTCGATTGCTGTGACGCAGACCTCTCCATCTCCTTGACAACCGTGTCCATCACCGGCAGAAAAATTTGCACCATCGATGAAGATGGGCAAGTAAAGAGTTGTTCCGGCTACTAACTCTTTGTTGTCCATATTACCCCCGTGTGCCCGGGGTTGTATTGAGCTTATCATACCCCAGTTTAGCGGGGGGGCACAGCCCATCACTCCAAAAAAAGGTCGTAATGGCAGACGTGTACCCCAAGGTAATTCCCCTTCATTTGCATCTTTATGCAATCGAATCGTCATTTTTTCCGTCTCAGTAAACTCTCCCGGCAAGGCCCCGGTTAAAGGTCGAATAAAATTATACCCCCAATCTTGGCGAAGTTGAACATCTAAGATATCAACCTGCAGGACGTTACCAGTTTTTGCATTACTAACGCGAATGGGACCAGTCAATATATGCCCATTCATCTTTTTGGGGACATCAGTATGTATCTCCAGAAGTTCGGGAGGTATATAATAGCTACTATTGGGAAGTGTTTCGGGACCTCCAGATACTGTTTCAATGGTTACAATATCACCAGATTCTATTTCCAATACAGGTGCTAATTTTGAATCAAAATAACCCCAATGAACGGTGGAGACGGAAGCTGATAAATGATGTAAATTTGCCATAGCGCCAACAATCTTTTGTATTAAAAAGGCATGTGTTTGGTTGAAATTGTTTGTCAGGTGTAGAGTAAATAAGAGTTGTATTCCCTATTTGTTTTCGGAAAAATAATTATCTAACCAATGAGCCGTTCTTAGTAGCTTGCCATCCTCTCCCCTTTTTCCGACTATTTGTAGACCCAAGGGCAGTCCACTCACGTTAAGTTTGGGCAGGGAAATACAAGGTACTCCAAGATACGTCCAAGGACTGTTAAACGCTGGCGATCCAGTTGTTGAAAACCCTAATGGTGCAGGCCCCGTTGAGGACAGGCAAATGACAGCATCAAAATCATCTAGAAGGCTAGAAAAAGCCTCATATATTATTTTTTTATTTTGCAAAGCGGCAATGTAATCCCTGGCCAAAGTGTCCTTGGTTGCATCTAAACGATCCCGAAGTATCGAACTTAGAAGATCGGGTTTTGTTCTGAGAAAATTTCCGTAATAGTAAGCATTCTCCGCAGCGAAAACAGTGGCATGTAAGTCCAAAATTTCGTCAAAGGGTTTAGGCAAATTTTTCTTTTTGCACACATCTCCCAGTATTTCGGTTGCTTTTATAATAGCGTTTCGCGAAGAATTATCTGTTTCGGCCCAAGCAGGTGTTTCGAGAAAAGCAAATGAAGGTGGTTTTTCTGATATTTGATCCAATTCCGTTGTCAGTGTCGAGCGACTACCTAAATAACTCTCTGGGTCATTGGGGTCAGGCATTGACATGCAATCTGTGACAACTGCAAGGTCTTGTAGTGACCTACTATAGACCCCCACTGTATCTAACGAATGGGATTGAAGGAGAACTCCGGATCTAGGAATTAGCCCTAACGTTGGTTTAAAACCGTAAACCCCATTAAAAGAAGCCGGTCGAATTACTGACCCGCCCGTTTGAGTGCCGAGAGCAAGTGGCATATGATGATCGGCTATTCCCGCCGCAGATCCTGCTGAAGACCCGCCCGGGGAATGTTCCAAATTATGAGGATTGCGGGTTTTGCTAGGATTGGCGTTCGCAAATTCCGTGGTTACCGTTTTGCCGATTATAATTGCACCAGCACTTTTTAAAGCGGCAATACAAAGCGCGTCTTTATCTGGCCTTCGGTTTTTATGAATTGGAGACCCGTTTTCCGTTGGCATATCAGCGGTGTCGATAACATCTTTTACCCCGATTGGTAGTCCATGCAGGGAACCGAGGGTTCGACCACTTTCTTTGAGCTTGTCTGCTGCTTGAGCATGTTCTAAAGCATATTCGGGATCAATGTAGGTCCAAGCGCGAATTTCCTCTTCACGGCTTTCTATTTGATCCAGACAATCACGCATCAATTGTTCAGCGCTGAACTTTCCTTGTTTTAGGCCGTCTAACGCTTGGACAGCAGTTAGTTGGTTCAGTTTGGGCATTGTTTTTCCTTATATAGCAAGTTGATTCTCACAATTCATTTTAGGTCTCAAGCCCCACAACGGCTTTTTTCATTTGTAATACTGCGGTGTGCGGCGCAGTGAATACTGGAATGTCAATTGCTGTTGATACCTTAGCCAACGATTGAGCCATAGAAAATTGAGCGAGCATTAAAGCATCGCAGTGTCTCAATAACAACGCCGCGTCTGCAATCAATTGATTATGTGCGCAATGATCTCCTTGCCTTAACTTGTTCATTGCGTCTTCGACTAAAAGAATTTCTAATGTTGATGGAGTATTTTTCGTTTTAGTAAGGCTGTCAAACTCATCTTTCAGGGAATCCATACTGCCCTTAAAAGTCACCAACATTCCTATACGAGTTCCAATTTTCAATGCGGATTTAAACATAGCTTCGTTAGGTTTGAGGACTGGGATATGGGCTTTGTTAGAAACAGCGTCTATAGCTGGGCCAAATGCTGAACAAGTAAATAGAATCCCTTTTGCATCAATAGAAAAAGCGTAGTTGGATAGAGTTTCAAAACGTTTCATCATTGAGTTGGTAAGGATACCATCCGATGTCAGATCCATACTCAATGAATCATCCAGAATGTTTACGATTTCAGCCTCAGGCCAACTGGCTTTGAAAGCGGCGGTAATAGGTGGGATTGCCATGGGTACTGCATGAATTAGCACAATTCTTGGGTGCATGATCTTTCCGGTTCATCTAAAAGAATAACAATAAAAAAGTATTTTAATTTTACTTCTTTAGACCATGATAAGGGCTTATTTCCAACTTTTTTGGAGTCGACTATGAATTCTCGGTTTAACAATGCCATTTTAATAGACGGCCTAGTAATTGCTAAATTTTCACCTGAAATTTTTCGTCAAATGCATGAAGCCCGAATTACGGCAGCTAATTGCACTTGTTCCGTTTGGCATAATTTTCGGCAAACAATGACCAATATCGCTCGTTGGAAATTGTGGTTCGCTGAGTTTAGTGAAATCATAATGCAGGTTCAAAATACGGCTGATATACGTCTAGCCAAGCGAGAAGGTAAAGTTGGTATAATTTTAGGTTGGCAAAACACTAGCGGTATTGAGGATGACATAAATAATTTGATTCTTTTTAGGGATTTAGGTGTTCGCATAATACAACTGACCTATAACTCTCAAAATTTAGTAGGTTCTGGCTGTTGGGAAAGTCGAGATGGTGGGCTTAGCGATTTTGGGCGCGATGTTATAGACGAAATGAATCGGCTTGGGATTCTGGTCGACCTATCACACGTTGGTTCAGTGACGAGCGCCGATGCTATACGGCACTCTAAAAAACCCGTTGCTTATACGCACTGTTGCCCAATGTTGAAATCGCACCCGCGCAATAAAACAGATAAAGAATTGCGTGCGATAGCTGATGCTGGGGGATTTGTTGGTTTCGCTAGTTATACGCCGTTCCTTCCAAGAGGAGAAGATACAACACTCGATGATTGCATAGAGGCTATGGAATATCTAATTGGTATAGTTGGTGAAGAGAGGGTTGGGATAGGAACGGATTGGGTTCAAGGACAAGACTTAGATTTTTTTAATTATCTCTCTGCTGATAAAGGAAAGGGTAGAGCGACTTCCACGCCTCACCTTAGAGTCCCTCCTATGCCAATAGGGTTGGAAAACATATCGGATTTTCAAAATTTTATTCCGGCGATGGAAAGAGCTGGTTGGAATGAAGGGAGAATTCGGCGTGTTTTAGGGGAAAACTGGTTAAAATTTCTGGGTGATGTTTGGAGTGAATAAAGAGACACTTATTCTCGGATTGGTGAAAGGTAGCCGGGATGAATCCCGATATTTTATGCTTGGAATAAGAAACTAGTTTCTAGAGGATTGTTTTATGATCTCTTTAAATTGATTCCTGAAAGGGCCAGAAATCTAAAATGGCTAAAACAATTAGCCTCAGTGCCAGTGTTGTGAGTAATAATTTGAAAATAATTCCAAAGTATTTTTCGGGAATTTTCTCTAACAATTTTTTGCCCGTATAGGTGCCAATTAATCCTGTAGCGATCATAGCAATGATGAGAGGGATCCATTGCCAAAAGGCAAAACCTAAAAGTCCAAAGACGACAATCTTCAAACCATGTTGTAGAGTTGCACAAACAGCGTGAGTGCTGACCGTGGTCATGCGTCCCAGTATTTCTGGAGAAATGAATGCACCAATTAGGAGGCCGGTGGCTCCTACAAACATACTAGCAAAAGTGGTTGCCATTCCGATAACTATGAAGGTTTTCAAGTCCACATATCGCTTTGATAATTTTGGAGTCCAAACTATCCAAATTATAAAACATCCCAGGATTAGTCGCAATAATGCTTGAGGGAGGACAATGACGATTTGAGATGCTACCGCGGCACCAATTAATGAGCCAGCCAAAAAATAGAAAAAAATAGTCCAGTTAACATGGTTCCGCAAAGCCCATGCCCGTCCTCCGTTGGATCCCAATTGGACGGCACCGTGCACAGGAATTACGAAAATGGCGGGTATGACGGTTGCCATTGCTGCCAGCATCAGTACTCCACCACCCAAACCAAAAGCGGCTGTGACAGCAGAGGTAAAGTAGCTAAATATGGTTAGTCCAATGACCTCTAACATATTTAGCTCGACAGGTATGAATTGGTTTAAAAGTTCCATTGGGGGTTTCTCTACAAGATTGCAAAAGATTATGAACTGAGCAAAAAGTCGTGACTTGTTTCTAACGTGAATGTAAACCTTATTATAAAGTGCACGGCTTGTTGGCTAGTTAATTAGAGGGAATTCAGATGACTGAGGCGACTACGAATGTAAACCCCAATGTTTCCGGTTACATGCTTAATGGTACTCCCCTAGATAATGAATCGCTAGATTCGCTTTTTAACCAAGCCAGAACCCACAGTATTTGGAGTGATAAACTAGTTAGCGATGAAATCGTTCGGCAGTTATATGATCTAATGAAAATGGCTCCAACAAGTTTTAATATGTGCCCGGCAAGATTTATTTTTGTTAAGAGTCAGGAGGGTAAAGAGCGTTTGAAACCACATCTAGTCCCAGGAAATCTTGAAAAGACTATGAGTGCGCCCCTTTGTGTTGTAATTGGCTATGATCTTGAATTTTGGAAACATCTCCCTCGATTGTTCCCGTATAAGGATGTGAGGTCGATGTTTAATCAGGATAAAGTTTATACTGAGTATTCGGCCTTCCGAAACGGATCGTTGCAGGGGGCATATCTGATATTGGCTGCTCGAGCAGTAGGTTTGGATTGCGGTCCCATGTCCGGTTTTGATAACAGAGGAATTGATCAAGAATTTTTCTCTGGAACATCTATTAAATCTAATTTCCTCTGTAATCTTGGTTACGGTTTAGGTAAGAATCTTTCTCCTCGTGCACCAAGATTCGACTTTGAAGAAGTTTGTAAAATCCTCTAACAAAGTTTCAATCTAACAAATGCCACATTCCCGGTTAAATTTTCTTAACTATGAGATAGCAACTCATTTTAGACTGGGCAAAAGGTGAAGAAGTTTATCACGATATTTTCGGTGCTAGCGGTGTTATCCGTTACAGCTTTGTTTGTAGTTCCAGAGTTTATAGATTGGAATTCGTTTAGAAAAGAACTCTGCACAACTGTTGAAGAAACTACCGGTCGAAAATGTGATATAGAAGGCGCAATCAAATTCAATATTCTCCCTGCCCCGAGTTTAAATATCACAAAAATTGTACTATCGAATCAGAGTGATCCCCCAGGTCTCAAGGTATTTCAAGCAGACTCACTTAAGATAGAGATTGGTCTAAGACCCTTACTTACAGGAGACGTGCGAATAAAATCAATTACTCTCGTTCGACCAGTTTTATTACTAGAACAAACCCGAAATGGGCAAGCCAAATGGTCCTTAGAAAAATTATTAAGGGGTAACCAAAAAACTGAATCCCAGTACCAAGAGGCAAGTAGTTTAAGTAGCAAATTGGATATTAGTCTTGACAGTGCAGATATAATTGATGGGGTTTTGATTCTTCGAGATGAACGATCCAAAATGTCCCATAAATTTGAGGCGGTAGAGGCCAATATCGTTGCCTCAAGTCTTAGAGGGCCGTTTTCGGCCGGTGGTTCGTTTACGTTCGCTGGGTTCAAAACGGGTTTTCAGACAAACATGGGGAAAATTGACCCTTTTGGAAGCACTAATTTTTCAACACATCTCACGTTATTAGATATTGATGGGATCGCGTTTTTTGATGGGTTATTGAAGTTTGATCACGACCTAAGCATTGAGGGCGATGCAAGTATAAAAATTCGAGATTTTACTTCTTTTTCAGATTCTATAAACATGAAAGAAGGAACGATCAACAATTGGTTTGAGCCTAATATCAAATCCCTCGATGTAAATTCTAAAATCATAGCTAATTCAACCGAAATTCGGGCCAGCAACGTAACAATCCAAAGTGATAATATCCGATTAACGGGTTCTTTGAACTTCAAGGTGCGAGAAAAACCGGAAATAGATGCGACGTTGTATCTGAACCGATTGGATTTAAACCAATTCAAATTTACAAACCCAGCTGTTTCGAATACTGGAATACAAAAATCCTATTACGATCAACTGCGGCCTTTTTGGGACAGAGCTGATTTTGCTTTGCCGTCGGATATTAGCGTAAATCTTTCCTTATACGCAGATGCGATTGATTTAAACGATCATAAATTGCGCAAATTGCAGATAGAAACCCGACTTGCCAACGGAATCGCTAAGGTGGCATTATTTAAGGCACAACTTCCGGGTGCGACCGATGTTAAGCTAAGCGGCCAGCTTTATTCTGATTCTGGATTTCCGAGATTTGTTGGTCAGGCAAAAGTATTTTCTGACAACGCAAGAGTCCCGCTAACTTGGATGGGAATATCTTTGGAAGGGGTTTCCAAAAAACGCTTTCGAAAAGGAAATTTTACAGCAGATTTGGACCTTTCGCCAAAGCAAATACAGGTGAACAATTGGTCAATGACTTTAGATAACACAAATGCCATTTGTAGCCTTTCATTTTTGGTTAGGAAACGCCCAGCGTTTGGCTTCAGTATATTAATTGATAGAATGAACCTTGATTCCTATTTGAAGATACCCACTCCGAGCGCAAAGACGTCCTTGCAGGTGACCTCAGCTAAGAGCGATGTATTGAACTTTATTGCTCGCGAGATAAGTTTTATCTCGAAATTTGATGCAAATTTTATGTTTAGTGCAGATGAAATTCAATTCGAGAATCAAATATATAAAGATGTTAATTTTAAGGGTATGGTCAAGGATAGTGTGCTTTTAATTCGCGAATTGTCAATTGCGGAATGGCTTGGTGCCTCTTTAAAAATCAGGGGCTCTATAGATAACAAACTAAAAGATCCTGTTGCCAAAATTGAAACTATTATGGAAGGTGCTTCTCTAGCTCGGTTCTCAGATCTTAGCTATATCAATAGGGTGAAGGGTTTAAATGACTTCGGCCCGTTTGTTTGGAAGAGTGAGTTCAGTGGATCTTTAGAAATGCTGAATGTAAACTCAAAACTTATTCTCGAAGAAGGCGGATTTGATCTAAAAGGTAAAATTAGATCTTTCGATCAACCGCTAAATATCGATTTTGGGTTTAAGGTTCATCACCTGAAATCAAAAAGGTTAATAGGATTGGCTTTTCAGAACGATGGACAACAAGAGTTAGAATTCGGCCCAGCTTCGATTGTAGGAAGAATTTGGACTGACAACGACGGAAAAATTAGTATTCAGTCTAGACTGAAAGCAGACGCGGCCCGAATTGGGCTAGATGCAATGATAGAGCCGAGTAATAAAGGCCAAAGCTTTAACGCGAAAATATCATTCCAACATGACGATATAAATAGATTAATGAAGGCTATTGAACCGGAGTTGGAAGTTTCTTTTCAAAATTCTGTACCGGTAACCTTTGCTGTAGTTTTAGAGGGTAAGGAAGCAAAAATAACTTTAAAGAAAATAAGGTTAGGTATCGGTGCCGATCTGATATCTGGCTCCGGTGAAATTTACTTTGAGCAGAAAAGACCTAAAATTCTACTGACACTTTTATCGGATAAGCTAGAAATCAGCAATTGGTTGCAATTCTCTGAACTCACACCAGACTTCGCGATACTTTCTTTTCCTATGGTAAATAATGATCGTGAATGGTCG
>CAZADS010000102.1:0-24023 GCA_964483985.1 uncultured Thalassobaculaceae bacterium | reverse complement strand
AGCGCTGTCCGGGGGTGGGCGATCGTCCGGCCTTATGAGCTTTCTTAAAATTGGTGATCGAGCAGCTGGTGCAATTAAATCAGGTGGAACTACGAGACGTGCCGCCAAAATGGTTACGGTTGATATCGATCATCCGGATATCGAGCAGTTTATCGAATGGAAAGTGGTTGAGGAGCAAAAGGTAGCCGCAATGGTTTCAGGCTCGAAGCTAGCGAGCAAACACATGAATACCGTAATGCGCGCATGCACGGAATGGGATGGGACATTGGGCAATGCCCGATTTGATCCAAAACAAAATCATAACCTAAAAAAAGCCATCGTTGACGCACGGAAAGCGATGATTCCAGAAAACTATATACAAAGAGTAATCCAATTTGCCCAGCAGGGTTTTGATGAAGTTAAATTCACAACTTATGATACTGATTGGGATTCCGAGGCCTATTTAACAGTATCAGGACTAAACTCAAACAACTCAGTCCGAGTAAGTAATTCCTTTCTTAGCGCAGTTCAAAATCGAGAAACTTGGAATCTAATTAGACGCACTGATGGGAAAGTTTCAGAAACCGTAAAAGCACAAGAATTGTGGGATAAAATTTCTCACGCAGCATGGGCCTGTGCCGACCCGGGCCTACAATTTGATACAACGATAAACGAATGGCATACTTGCCCAAGTGGTGGAAGAATCGATGCTTCCAATCCATGCTCCGAATATATGTTTCTCAACGACACCGCCTGTAACCTTGCTTCGCTCAATTTAATGAAGTTTCGCCTTGATAATGGCCAATTCGACATCCCAAGCTTTGAATACGCAGTACGACTTTGGACAATAACGCTGGAAATTGCAGTAATGATGGCTCAATTTCCATCTAAAGAAATTGCTAAGCTTTCTTATGATTACCGGACTCTAGGGCTTGGTTTTGCTAACGTAGGCGGGCTGTTGATGGCTGGGGGTCATCCATATGATAGCGAGGCAGGCAGAGAAATCTGTGGAGCGATTACGGCCATTATGACTGGAGTTGCGTACGCCACCTCAGCAGAAATGGCAGGTGAACTCGGCGCTTTCAAACGGTACGAAGAAAATGCCACCCATATGCTCCGGGTTATACGAAATCACAAACGGGCAGCACATGGAAACACGACAGGATACGAAGCCTTGACGGTAAATCCAGTTCCATTAAATGCTGAGAAATGCCCAGACATAGCATTGTCAAGAGCAGCATGTCGGGCGTGGGACAATGCACTCGAATTAGGCGAGAAATTTGGTTTTCGTAATGCTCAATCCACAGTTATCGCGCCAACTGGCACAATAGGGTTGGTAATGGACTGTGACACCACAGGTATTGAGCCCGATTTTGCGATTGTAAAGTTTAAAAAGCTTGCGGGCGGAGGTTATTTTAAAATAATCAATCGCGTTGTTCCCGATGCTCTAAGCATATTAGGGTATAAACCTTTCGAAATAGAAGCAATTTCAAGTTACGCTGTTGGAAACGGAACCCTTCATAATGCTCCAGGTATCAATCACCAGAGTTTAATGGAGAAAGGATTCGGCATTCGAGAAATTAAATTGCTGGAAACAGCCTTAGCTAATGCTTTCGATATTAAGTTTGTCTTTAACAAATGGACTCTTGGGGAGGAATTTTGCAAAACCTCACTGGGCTTAAATGATTCCCAGCTAAACGACTTATCTTTTAATATGCTTGAATTTTTAGGATTCACTAAATCGGATATAGACGCTGCAAACACATTCGTTTGTGGGGCGATGACACTGGAGGGAGCGCCTCATATTAGGAGTGAGCACCTTCCAGTTTTCGATTGTGCGAATGTTTGTGGACGGATTGGACAAAGATTTCTCTCTGCCGAAAGTCATATTAGGATGATGGCGGCAGCTCAGCCTTTTATTTCTGGTGCCATTTCCAAAACGATAAATATGCCCAATAGTGCATCAGTAGAGGATTGTTCTGATGCCTACATGCTATCGTGGGAATTAGCTTTGAAAGCCAATGCGCTTTATAGAGATGGCTCAAAACTCAGCCAACCATTAGCATCTAGTTTGATAGAAAACGAGGATAAATTAGAAGATTTTATGGAAGCACCCATAGGCGAAAAAGCTCCAATTATAGCTGAGAGAATAGTAGAACGAATCGTAGAAAAAGTCATAGAGAGGGATGGCCCTGTTCGGCGGGCCCGACTTCCCCATCGAAGGAAGGGTTATACTCAAAAAGCGATCGTAGGGGGACACAAAGTTTATCTACGTACCGGGGAATACGAAGACGGAAGGCTTGGCGAAATCTTTATTGATATGCATAAGGAGGGAGCGGCTTTTCGTTCTTTAATGAATAGCTTTGCCATAGCAGTGTCTATTGGTCTCCAATATGGAGTTCCGCTGGAAGAATTTGTTGATTCTTTTACATTTACTCGATTTGAACCGTCTGGAATTGTGACTGGGAATGACGCAATTAAGATGGCTACTTCAATTCTAGACTATTTGTTCCGTGAAGTTGCGATTTCGTACCTAGATAGAGATGATTTAAGTCACGCTGAAAAGGACGACTTGCTTCCCGATACTGTTGGGGACGGAGATACGGAATCTTTAGCAATAGAACAATTCAACAAAGTTGCCAGTCGAGGATATGTGCGAAATAATCTAGTCGTTTTAAATGGAGGAGCAGCCGAAGCAACGGGAACAGACGGTACTACCTCGGTAATAGATACTAGTACCGTTAATGAATCAAAAAATAATACGACCAGTAGCCCAATGGATATGAGCGATAAAAACGGCCAATTAGTAGGAAACTCTAATGGCACTACTACCGGCGTTAAAGTTAGCGAAGTGGTAATGGATGAAGTGGATCAAAAATTAGCGCAGATTAGAGAAGCGAGAATTAAGGGATATGAAGGCGAAGCTTGTCAAGAATGTGCCAATTTTACCCTGGTTCGTAATGGGACTTGTATGAAATGTGATACCTGCGGCAGCACAAGCGGATGCAGCTAAATAGCTCAACTTCTGCAAACCACCCTCCCAAATAGTGTCGAGACCGAATTAGTTTGAGGAATAAATATTTAAACGAGTTTTGCGAACCCTACTGCCCAGCTAAAATGGCATCTGAGATTTTCTCAGCCGTCATCAGCACAGGGAAATTTGTGTTAGCACATGGTACAACTGGAAAAATCGAGGCATCACAAATACGCAAACCTTGAATGCCTTTGACGCGCCCTGCAACATTCACAACGGACATGGGATCGTCGTCAGATCCAATTCGACACGAACAAGAAGCATGCCAAACGCCTACCGCTCCTTGGCGCACAAAGGCTTCCATTTTCTCCTCGTCCTCTAAAACGTCCTTCATGGAATAGGTATCAATGACAAAATTATTCATCAAAAACGTCCGGAGTGGTTTAGGGCCATCCAATAATTTTGCAGCTAAGCCGGTAAAAAGCTGATTGGCGACGCTTTTAGTTCCAAATTTACGAACTTTATCTCCCCAAACAGCAGGAAATACCGAATTAGCCACCTTGGCCATTGCCGGGTGTTCGTGCACTTTAGCCATCAACCGGACACCCTCCATTAGCCTATCCAGGTCACGTTTGTCCGACAATAAATTGAAATCCACATTGGGTTCATCCTGCCAATTAGGGGTTTGTAGGGTTACCTCTCCAGTCTCAGAATAAGTTTTATACACAGCTAAAATCGTTGACCCAAATTGTTTCCCGACCTCATGCCAAAACGACTTACTGGCTCCTGCAACAAACATATCACCTTGGGGGGCATTTTCTATTTGTGAAGTATAGCGCAACCCAACCATAATATGACGACGGGTATAGTCCTTCATACGAGCGTGAGGTTCTAAGAATGCAGCCACCGCAATTGAGGGATGGTCCATCAAACGCTGCCCAACACCCGGCAAATTGTGTCGAATCTCTATACCTAAGTCATGCAAATCACCTGATGGTCCAATCCCAGCCCTCAGTAAATGAGCGGGGGAATGAATCGCACCCGAAGATAGAATTATTTCGTTTGCTCTAAATTCGGTATCTTTTCCCTCCACTCTAGCTTTGACACCGACACACTTCAAACCTTCAAATATTAAAGATGTTACTTGGGTAAAAGTTGAAATATGTAAATTTTTTCGCATCCGGGTCCCCGGGTCCAAATAACCGATAGCTGCAGATACCCTGCGCTCAAAAGCATTTGAAATAGTTATTGGAAAATGCGCATCTACAAATTCTCCATTTTGGTCGGCAATATATTTATAGCCCATTTCTGAATAGGCTTCTGAAATTGCTTTGGCATGTTCACTCCAAAGATCAGGAAAAATACGCCGAACTGGAATACGCCCTTCTTTTCCATGCAATGGACCATCGAAATCCATATCCCGCTCAACTTTTTTAAAATAAGGTAAAACACTGTCCCAGTTCCAACCCGTAGCACCTCGCTCCTCCCATTCATCATAATCTGCAGGAGCGCCCCGGTTTGCCAATTGCCCGTTAATTGAAGATCCACCACCTAAAACTCGTGCCTGTTCGTAAACCCGCGCCGGCGGCTTTTTTTCCTCTGGGTTATTATGCGAGATAACTTCAGTAGTTACTCGCAAGTCGGTCCACGTAAAGTTTGGGTTGAGATAAGCCAATCCTGGATAACTATCTAGAATTTCCTCGGGAACTTTACCATGAGGAGTATCCCGACCTGCTTCGCATAATAGGACTTGGTTTGAACTTCGAGCCGAAAGCCGATTAGCCAAAACAGATCCGGCGGAGCCACCACCAACAATGATATAGTCATAGATCATAACACGTCTCTCTAGTTAATTTTATTCAAAACCACTTGGTCTGGGCGTACGTAATCCTGCTTCATACATCAATGGCCATACGGCTTTCTCAAAATATTTAAGATCTGGTAAAAAATCGAAAAAATTAATTTGAACTCCATCAATTCCTGCATTTTTTAATCTAATCATCCAATCAACAATTGTCTGAGGTGACCCCACCAAATGAACATTTCCTCCCACGGCCCAATTCTCAGAACTATGACCGCGCCATGAGGTTTGATCTCCATCAGTATAATCGGCAACAAAATTACTTAATGCTATTTCATCCCGTTCTGCTAGGATTCGGTTTTTCCAATTTTTTGCCTCTTTATCTGTTGGACGGCAGATTATGTGGGGGTTAATCATGACCCGAATGTCACGGCCCTTCGCTTTCGCTTGATCTTTAATACGCTTTACATGACCAGGCAGAGAAGCACAGGCATGCTCTGGATCTGCTCCTGTTGGAGAAGTCGCAAATATAAAGTCCGAATAAGTGGTCGCATAATCGAGACCGGAATCCGATGAGGCTGCGTTAACCATAACCGGGAGGCCATTTATTGGCTTCGGTGCTACAAACGCGTTTTCCGTTTTCCACCACTCCCCATTAAAATTCACGTTATCTTCAGAAGCCCAAAGTAATTTCAATAATTGCGTGAATTCAGCGGCACGCGCGTACCTTTCATCCCTTCGAATATTTGGTAAACCAAACATACGTGGTTCCCGTGCTTTGTACCCAGTCACTACATTGATCCCCCATCGTCCTCCAGCAATATGATCAATGACAGCACCATATTTAGCTATATGCAGTGGATGCCATCCATACAGGACGTGAACTGTAGAAATAAGTAAAACATTTTTTGTTAGTGGCGCTAATCCAGCAGAGGCGATAAACGGATCCAGAGTATTTTCTCGAAATTTAATATCACCTCCATATCCACCCTTACCTAACCACTGGGCCAGAGCAAAAACCAAATCAAAACCCATTTCCTCCGCACGAATCGCGCATTCTGCGTTATACATAAAATTCCAATCCGTACTTCGAGGTGCTTTCGAAGGAGACCATGCACCTTGCTGATGAGGTAAAAACAAACCCACGATTAAGGGTTGACGCTTGGTTCGTTCGATCGACGTTAAACCATCTAATTCAGATAAATTAGGCGCGGAACTTATCCGTGGGAAAAATTTCTCCATCCAAGTTATTTCCTTTAAAGGGCGTTTTCCAATTAAAGTGCTCATTAGCAAACAGTATAACTGTAAATGACAGCAGGAATTAAGGCATCATTCTCAAAACTTGTTTTTTAACTATAGATCTTAACCCCCCATATAACCTTAATTCATTGTATCTATTAGTCGCCTTCTCCTCTGCTAAACTGATCACTTCATTATCAAGCATCTATTCCGAACTTAGAAAATTTTAGGTGCTGAACAGTAGTGTCTAGACAAACTCTGATGCAAAACCCTCAACGTTCAAGAACATTTATAAGTTAAGCGAAATTCTCGCTTCAGAAACTGGCAGTCCAGCTATATCGGTCCGTACTTTATAAATCGTTCCGCAATTGGTTTTTGGTCCGCCTCTACTTCCAGTAACGACATAAAGGTCATGTAAATCATCGCCACCGAAACAGAGCGACGTAACCATTGGTAAAGGGACTGGCAAACTCTTTCTTAATTCACCTGTTGGTTCGAAAACGTCAACCCTAGCGCCATGTGCGATGGCAATCCAAACTGATCCGTCTTCAGCGATAGCCAGACCATCGGGATGCCCGTTACCAATTCGAGCAAATGGTCGCCACGGACTAACTTCCCCGTCGCCATAAACATGATAAACTCGAACAATATTCTCGCGCGCATCAGCGTGATATAAAAGGCCCCCGTCTGGGGAGAACCCCATTCCGTTAGTTAGCATAATCCCATCAGATAATGTGCGAGCTGAACCATCTAAATCTATAACGTGTAAATGTCCAGGCCTCGCCTCCCCACCATCAAAAACTTTAAACGCCAACGATCCGACATAAATTCTTCCCTTAGAATCAGTTGTGAAATCATTAAATCCCAATGCCTCGGAAGTTATATCACTGTCCAGCAAAACAACTGAGTTTTCGCCATCAAGGCTTTTGTAACAAATATTTCTTCCTCCCACTACAAGACCGCCTGATTGGTGAAGCACAATACCTCCTATGCCCCTCCGATGTGGTATTAGAGTAGAAACCTCATGATCTTTGCTTAAACCAAAAACTCCCCCATTCAACACATCGCTGAAAATCAATCCCCTGGCTGCATCCCATGTAGGCCCTTCTATGAGTCCATAACCAGTAACTAGTTCATCCATTTTCAATCCGCTAAAATTTCTCTGATTATCAATTATATAATTATTACCAGCTACAAAGCCGCCGTAGATCGACTAACTGTTCTCATTTTACATTTCTGTAAACCTTAACCGGATATCTATCACTACGACGTCGGTGGTCTAACAGAAATATCCATAAAACATGCAAAGCATTTGGTTCAATAGACTGAAATATTACCAAAGAAACTTGGCCTCACTGTCAAAAATGGAACAATGAATAATGGCCTATTTACTATAAATTAAAATCACCAATTATTTATACATCATCCCCCAAAACCTCCTGCAATACTCGACCCGCATTCACTGCTGTAGGCCAACCAGCGTAAAAAGCAATGTGAGTGATCATGCCGAATAATTCCTCTTTGGTTACTCCATTATCCAGCGCTCTTTGCAGGTGCCCCTTTAATTCCGGCGTTCTATAAAGTGCCGTTAGAACTGAGCACGTCACCAAGCTACGATCACGTTTAGAGAGCTCTGGTTGCTCCCACACATCACCAAAAAGCACTTCATCTCGCAGTTTTCCAAACTGTGGAATCATTTCATACACTGTTTTCTTAGCCATTTTATTCTCCAATTTATTTATACTTAAAATTTTGGTTCTTCATCCAATTGAGCGACAATACCGTTAAGTTCGCGGCAAGGTGAGGGATATCGTCTAATAACTTCAGGATCGTGCCCGGGTATAATTTTATTCAAACATCCCCCTAACTTATATACCGCCCGATAGGATTCTAACATCCTAAACACATTTTCATGGGTCATGAAAACGGGTTCCTTTTCGATGCTTTCGTAATAATGCGCTGTGTCTGACGCCAACACAATCCAACCTCTTTTTGTATGCACGCGAACAGCCATTAAACCACGAGCGTGCCCCGGAAAATGATGCAAAGTAATGCCAGGCATTAATTCGTCATCACCTTCATGAAACACTGCCCGGTCGCGATAAACCATAGCTACCATCTCCTGCACCTCTGATAAAACGAATGAATGACGCAGAATTGGATGAGTCATCGCCCGACCCGTCACAAAAGACATCTCTTCGTCTTGTATGTGAAACCGGGCATTAGGAAACATGGCCAAGTTACCAGCATGATCGTAGTGCATATGCGTAATTATAACGTCCTTTACGTCTGCTGGGTCAATCTTCAGTAATGCTAAACATTTGGCTGGGGAACGCAGAAAAGTTCTACCACGGCGTTCGCCTTCCTCTTTTCCAAAACCACAATCCACTATAATGGTTCGGTCTGAGTCGCGTATTACCCAAATAAAATAATCCATTGCCATAGGAGCATCATGGGGATCGCCTTTCATAAACATTGTGCCGCGTGTTCCAGTCCGCTCGCCATACTTCAAAGCAAATGCTTCATACACAGGAACCGTCATACAATTTCTCCCATTAGGCAAATAGGAAACTAGCTTTAGTTGAAACTTCCGACAAAACCAAGAACCTACATTCCTATTAATACAATTTAGAAAAGTAAGCTATTAACGCAACCAATCTGAAGGCATGTAGTTAACCGAATCTAAAACAGACGCTTGGTTGCTATTTTAGCTCCCTGACTAAGTGATTTCAGTTTTGCCCAAACTATATCAGACGTCAAACGTCCCATACCTGCCGAAGTATCGAACCCGCAGTCCGTGCCCGCCATTATTCGAGCCGGATCCCCAATAGCGTCCGCAGCCCATTCTAACCGATCTGCCACAACCTCTGGATGCTCTACGAAAGTGGTCAAAGTATCAATTGCCCCAACGATCAAATATTGATCCGCTTTTAACTTTTGGTTTTTAAACAGCTTAATTTCATGTTGGTGACGCGGATTTCCAAAAGGAAAAAGGAAACCTCCAACTTTAGCTTGTAATAAGCTTGGTAGAATATCTTCAAGCGGGACGTCTTTATCGTGGGGCGATTCATAGTTCCCATAACAAACGTGAAGTCGAATTCTATCGGATGGCAAGCCATCAATCATTTGATTTATTCGTAAAATGACTTTATCAACAAATTCAATAAATTTGGACAACGGCTTATCATGAAATAACATATGACGTTCCAAACCAAGATCAGGAGCGTCTATCTGCAAAATCAAACCCGAATTTATAGCAGCCTGATATTCTACCTTCAGTGCATTAGCTAAAGCGTCTAGGTAATCGTCGTCGTTAGCATAGTGGATATTTTTAATAGCGGTTGCGACAATGCCAGGAGAAGGAGCGGTAATAAAAGCGTCAACGAAAGCGCCATCGTGTTTTTTTAAAACATTGTGGAATAGATTAATCTCGGCCTCATTTGACGCAAAGTCCGAATAAGTAATTGGTCCTATAGCCTGAGGTGGCTCAAGATTGCTAACAGCTTTCCTACTTTGTAAAAATTCTCGACGTGAATGCTGGAACTCGGGATAATCACGCAATTCGCTACCTGCTGGGCGCTCCCAGCGACCGCCAAATCCTGTCATTCTCCTTTGCACATATAGAAAAAATGCCTCCCGGACCTGCTCTCCGTCACTTGGTATATCGATGCCCGATTCTCTTTGCTGTGCTATTACCCAGTTCGTAGCAACTTCTCCTTCAGATTTTAAATCAACTTCTTGGTAATTCTCTCCTTTTGATCTTTGAACATAAAGGTCAACTAATGATTTTGGTCGAGGAAGACTACCTGCGTGCGTTGTCAAAATACGGTTAGAATTTTTAAGAATTTCAAGCATAACAGTCTTATAACATCCATCGATCGTGAGCTTCTAACAAAGGAAGTTAAAATGAATTTATATAGGAAGCTTTTAAGATCCAAATAATTTTAAAAAACAGATTTATGGCTAAGTTTAATTTATTTTCCCCATTTAAGGGCAATTAAATCTAATTCTTTTGCCATCCGAATCAGTTCTACCTTTGTCGTCTCAGGTAAAGATTCGAGAGGATGACGAACCAAATCAGACTTTATTACGCCCCCCTCCATCATTACACTCTTACATGCCCTCAAGCCACATTGGCGATTTTCAAAATTAATGATAGGCAACAATTTGTTATAAAGATATGCAGCTTTATTTCGATTTCCGGCTAAGTGTTCTAGCACAATAGGTCTTACATGCTCACAAGCGAGGGCGCTCGTCATGGTTCCCGTTGCGCCGGCATCCAAATCAGCAAGCAGAGTAATCCCTTCTTCCCCGTCAAACGGACCATCAATGTAATCTCCAGCTTCTTCCAAAAGAGCACGAAGTTTATCGGCCGTACCAGATGTTTCTATTTTAAAGTAAGAAACATTTGGAAAATCCTTTGCCATTTTAGCCAAAAGGGAAATAGGAAGTGTTACGCCACTCAATGGCGCGTCTTGAATCATGATTGGAATATCGATCGTAGTCGACAATCTGGCAAAATATTCGTACACGGCATCACCGGCAGCCCTCAACAAGGCTCCATGATAGGGAGGCATCATCATAATCATAGCTGCGCCTTCATTTGCAGCGTCATGACAGCGCTTAACGGCAACGTCGGTGCTAAAATGGCTACATGTCACGATTGCAGGCACTCGTCCTGCCATGTGCTCGAGACATAACGTTTGCAATATTTCACGCTCGGAATCAGATAACAAAAACTGCTCAGAATAGTTAGCCAGTATGCAAAGTCCATCTACTCCTTGGTCTATCATACAGTCAATTACGCGACGCTGCCCTTCCAAATCTAACGAACCATCTTCATTAAACGGTGTCGGAACAATCGGAAAAAGTCCGCTATAAGGGTCGCTCATGATAACAACCTTTCAATAGAATAATGATCAAAATAATGGCAAACCTCTACAAACTTAGCTCACATTGATATTTTGTAAAAGCAACCTCTGTTTATAGAAAAAGATATGTTTATATTCAAAATCAGAGAATTAGTAATCTTGCAAGAAGAATACCTTGCATCAAACACTTGAACTTGGCAGCAATGTGGCTATGGGAACAATTGGAAAATCAATAGAAAGAATCGAAGATCTGGCCCTACTTCGTGGTGCTGGCCGTTTCGGTGATGATCTACCTGAAGCACCAGGTTGCAAGCACGCAGCTTTTTTAAGGTCTCCATTAGCCCACGCTAAAATAGCAGCAATTGATATTTCCCAAGCAAAAAAATTATCTGAAGATATAACAATTATTACGGGTGAAGATATCCGGAAGGAAACACTACCTTTTCTATCTAGCGTGAAAGTAAAAGCTCCGCAATTTGCTCTTGCTGTGGACCGGGTTAGATATGTTGGAGAGCCAGTGGCTATTGTTGTTGCCGAGGATCGTTATCTTGCTGAAGATGCTTTGGAGCTAATTGAAGTTAATTACACGGCTATAAACGCTGTTGTTGATCCAGAACTCGCCGCTGAGGAGAATGCTCCGATACTACATGAAGGCGTTGGGCAAAACGTACTCCATGAAAGAAGTTTCGAATATGGACTTCCAGTAAACGCGTTTACCAAGGCAAAGAATATTATTGAAACTACCATCAAATATCCTCGTAATTCTTGTACCCCAATAGAAACCTTCGTTGTTCAAGCTGAATATCGTGCAGGCGAACAATCTTACGAGGTAACAGCCAATTTCCAAGGACCATATACTTTGCATGCAGTAATGTCCAGGGCACTTAAAGTGTCAGGCAACCGACTAAGGCTAAAAACACCACCGGATTCAGGAGGGTCTTATGGCGTAAAACAATCAATTTTTCCCAACATCGTATCCCTAGCTATTGCTTCAAAAATAAGTGGACGACCCGTTAAGTGGGTTGAGGATCGAATAGAGCATTTAACCGCTTCCACTGCGGCTACCAATCGGGTAACAACTATCCGAGCAGCACTGAATAGTGACGGTAAAATTTCTGCGTTAGACTATGATCAATTAGAGGATTGCGGCGCATATTTGCGAGCACCGGAGCCGGCTACTCTTTACCGAATGCATGGAAACATGACGGGAGCGTACGCCATTCCAAATGTAAAGATTCGCAACCGCGTCGTAGTGACAAATAAAACCCCAACGGGTCTTATGCGCGGATTTGGGGGACCTCAAGTTTACTTTGCTTTAGAAAGAATAATGGACTTAGCCGCAAATAGTATAGGCTTGGATCCCCTAGAAATTAGACGCAGAAACTTGGTCCCCGCAAAATTGCTTCCATTCAAAACAAGCCCGGGAGCCATTTTAGATAGCGGCGATTATTTAGCTTCGATCAATCGAGCGCTTAAAGAAGGTAACTTAGATCTCCTGAAAGAAAAAAGACACAAAGCGCGTTCAGAAGGCCGACTCTATGGTATTGGTTATGCCGTGGTAATCGAACCATCTATTTCGAATATGGGATACATAACAACTCTATTAACGCCAAAAGAACGCAATCAGGCTGGGCCAAAAAATGGGGCTTTAGCTACTTCTACCGTGAGTTTTGATCCTTCTGGATCTATAACAGTAAATGTATCATCCGTACATCAAGGACAGGGTCACCGGACCGTCTTAGCACAAGTGGTCGCTGATGAACTTGGTGTTGGCATTAATGACATTGTCACGATCACAGATCACGATACCAACAAGGATCCTTGGTCGATTGCATCGGGAAACTACTCAAGTCGTTTCGCTGGAGCAGTAGCCGGTGCAACAAAGTTAGCTGCTCACCGGATAGCAAAACGATTAAAGATTATGGCTGCGCCTGATCTTAACGTGCCCGTGGTTGACATAGAGCTTGCTGACGGAAAAGCTAGATCTTTAAGTAACCCAGACAATGCGATAACGCTTGGCAGGGTTGCATCTAAAGCTCATTGGTCACCTCTTTCGGTCCCCGAAGAAGCCGGAACAGGCATCAGAGAAACTGTATTCTGGACACCGAATAGCCTTAGCGAACCTAATGATGCTGACGAAATTAATTCTTCTGGCACTTATGGTTTTGTTTTCGATTTCTGTGGAGTTGAGGTGGATCCAAATGATGGGTCGGTACGAATAGACAAATATGTTTCTATGCACGACGCCGGCAATTTATTAAACCCCGCTTTAGCTGATGGCCAAATAAGGGGTGGTTTTACGCATGGCCTAGGAGCTGCTTTATTTGAACATCTCTCTTACACGCCTAACGGAGCATTCCAGTCAGGAACATTCGCGGACTATTGTCCCCCCTATGCGACTGATGTTCCTGACATTTTAATTTTACATGATCAAACACCCTCACCTATCACGCTAAATGGCGCTAAAGGGATAGGTGAGGGTAATTGTATGTCTACACCGGTTTGTATCGCGAATGCCGTCTCTGATGCCATTGGAAAACCAATTAACACACTACCATTAATTCGGTCGGAAGTCTTCAATTTGCTGGAAAACCTTGAGCCAGCAAACCCATTACCTACCTCTTCCATATTAGCCCCTTCCGAAACAAAAGGTGGTCATGTCCTACAAGACAATGGTTCAGCATTTATTAAAAAATCCATAACCGATGTATGGGAAATTTTACACGACCCAAAACAACTTGCTAAGATTATCCCTGGTTGTCATTCTTTGGAAAAATGTCACCACCAATCTCTCCGATCCGAAGTGACATTAGGCGCTGGACCTATTAAGGGAAAATTTATTGCAACAGTGTCACTAAACGATGTTGCAATTCCAACTTTGCTCAAGATCTCTGGCGACGCCTCTGGGCCGCTCGGGAGAGCAAGTGGAGATGGAGAAATAAAACTGACGCAGACGAAAAATGGCACTCAAATACAATACAGCTATTCAATGGAGATAAATGGCAGGATAGCTGCAGTAGGGGCTCGTTTATTACATGGTGCGACACGAGGTCTCATAAACCAGATATTTAAGCGCTTGACCAATTTGAATTCAAAATCAGCGCATTCAAATTGGATTTTAAAAATTTTGCGTTGGCTACGAGGAGGGAGACATTGAAACCAGCACCGTTCGATTATGCTCGACCATCTTCTCTCCGAGATACTCTTGATTTATTATCTAAGTATGGCGATGAAGCACGAATACTAGCTGGAGGTCAATCTTTAGGGCCAATGCTAAATATGCGACTTATAAAACCAAGGTTGCTGATAGATATTTCAGGTCTGCCAGAGTTACACTCCATTGATCTTAAGGATGGCTTTATAACCATAGGAGCGTCGATAACCCAAAACGAACTCTTATGCTGGCCGGATTTATTTTGTCAGCCCCTTTTAGGGAAAACATTACCTTGGGTTGGCCATTACCAGACTAGACAGCGCGGCACAATATGTGGATCAATTGTTCATTCGGACCCAAGTTCGGAATTGCCTCTGGCCTTAATTTTACTAGACGGAAAAGTACAAATCCAAGGTAGAAGAAAACAAAGAGAAATAAGCGGATCTTCATTTCATTTAGGCGTCATGCAAACCAGTCTAGCACCAGACGAAATGGTTACATCTGTTTCATTTCCCTCCGCGCAACCAAATACCGCTTGCGCTTTTAAAGAAGTTGGACCTCGTCTCGGAGATTTTGCTATAACCGCTGCTGCTGCTATCGGTGATTGGCAAGAAATTTCTGTTGGTTTTGCTGGTGTTGCAGACGTACCTAGAATTTGGCGCCTCCCCTGGCTAGAGGGAAAAGCTTTGGAGAAAAAATTGAACGCCATAGCGTGGGAGCTAGGAGGAAATGACGACCTGCACGCCTCAGCGAAATACCGACGTAAATTGGTCCGCACTCTCGGAAAATCTGTCATTGAAGAGGTTCAAAATGCGTTATCTGGATGCGAATAAGAAGCATACAATTCGTCTCAAACTAAACGGTCAAAATCGAGAGAGCAGCGCCGAACCTCGAATGTTATTAGTCGATTTCCTCAGACGTAACCTTGGTATTACAAGCGTGCATGTTGGTTGTGAACACGGCGTTTGTGGTGCTTGTACTATTCAAATCAATGGATGCGCCACACGATCCTGTACAATGTTCGCCGTTCAAATCGAAGGATATTCCATAAAGACGGTCGAATCACTCTCCACTAATGGAGGTCTCAATCCATTGCAAGAGGCATTTAGGAAACATCACGCGCTTCAATGTGGGTTCTGTACTCCTGGAATATTAATGTCTATGTCTCAACTGATTAATGACGAACCTGAAGCGGACGAACCAAGAATTCGAGACGTATTATCCGGACATATTTGCCGATGCACAGGTTATTATGGAATTGTGAAAGCAACTCTTGAAGTCCTGAATGCTAGGAAAATCTCAAAAAGTGTTTGACCTCGGGCGCAGTTTTTTAGCAAGTGTTAATCGGTTGCCTTCAGCAATTGCGATAAGCGACGGTAAAATACGACGTACTTACAACCAGTGGCAGAAAGATGTCCTTAGCATTGTAAGTGGGCTGGATTCTTTAAACTTGAGAATAGGCGATCATGTCGTAACAATGCTAACCAATCGTTATGAAGCCGCCAGTTTACATATTGCATGTCAAATTTCCGGAATAGCTGTAACTCCGGTAAATTGGCGCGTCCAACCTAATGAATTAGACTACGTTCTGAAAGACTGCTCGGCAAAGGCCATAGTTTTCGAAAAGCTCTCGGAAAATACAATAATAGCAAGCAGTACATCACGAGAAATCCGTCGCATTGGAATCGGTAGCTTAGATGAGGGCAACATACCCTGGAAGATATTAATGGATAATAAACCTGCATCTGAAGAAACCCGATCCACCACACAAACAATTTCGGTTATGCTCTATACGTCGGGGACCACCGGTCGAGGCAAAGGCGTACCTAGAACACATCTGGCCGAAAGAACAAGCGCAATAGCACACGTCACGCAGAATTTGTACGAGCGCGGAGAAGTGACACTAGGTGTGATGCCTCTTTATCATACAATGGGGATTCGTTCGCTACTTTCTTCAATTCTGATCAATGGACATTTTGTATGCCAAAGCCGTTTTAATCCTACTGAAGCGCTGCATTTAATCGAGAAAGAACGAATAACTAATCTTTATTTAGTTCCTACTTTATATCATGATCTCTTAATTGCCCCGACCTTTTCTAACGCAGATGTAAGTAGTGTAAAAAAACTTGGTTTCGCTGGTCAAACCATGACAGATGGCCTGTTAAACAGATTAAATGCCGCTTTCAAACCCCAACTTTTCGTAAATCATTATGGTTCTTCCGAAATATACACTTTCACTTATGAGCCAAATGCAGTCAAAAAACCAGGCTCCGCAGGTAAAGCGGGCCTTAATCAAGAAATTAGAATCATAACGCTAGGTAGCAATAATATCAATGATGTGGTCTCTCCTAATATCGAAGGCCAAATCATCGCGACAATGCATGGAGACGAAGCCTTTGAAGGCTATTGGAATCAGCCGGACGCGGATGCCAAATCTTTACAAGATAGTTGGTATTTAACCGGAGATATTGGATACTGGGATAACGACGGAGACCTCTTTGTCACAGGGCGAGTCGATGACATGATCATTTCAGGGGGGGAAAATATTCTCCCCGCTGAAGTCGAGAGCAAATTGTCCCTTCATCCATCAGTGGGCGAAGTAGCGGTTGTTGGACTTCCTGACAAACGGTTGGGACATCAAGTCACTGCTTTTCTAACACGCGTGGATAATGTAAGAGCAGATGATCTGGATAAATGGTGCCTCAATAGCGATATGCCCTCATTCAAAAGACCGCGCGCCTATGTATTTGTAAAGGCCATTCCAAAGTCGCCAGTTGGTAAAATTCTTCGACGACTTCTTGTTTCTGGCGAATATCAACCTGAGTAAAGGATCGTCAAATGGCTCAATTATTTAACCCTAATCGTCACGAAATATTGAAAGACTTGGATGGATTCAGAGTTGAAATAACACCTGAAATAGAGCGGGCGGATATAATCCTCGACCGACCTCCTCTGAATATCATCGAAATACCCCAGCGTGATCAACTACGACTTGTATTCGAAGAATTAGACCTCGATAACAGAGTTCGTGTAATCGTACTTCGTTCCGAAGGCAAACATTTTTCTTCTGGTGGCAATATTTCCGGCTTCCTCGCAGCCTCACCGGAGTTGGTATCCCGACTAGCGGATAATATCGCTGCTCCCGCTCGATGCCACAAGCCAGTTATTGCTGCTAATCGCGGATATACCTTTGGTGTAGGTTTTGAGTTGTCATTGGCATGCGATTTCCGAATAGCCTCTGAAACAACTTTATATGCGTTACCTGAACAACGAATAGCTCAAATTCCAGGCTCTGGAGGGTCAATCCGCCTTTTGCACATGATTGGAATACAACGTGCCAAAGATATGACTTTCCGATCCAGACGTGTTTCAGGCACAGAAGCCAAAGAATGGGGATTTATTCTCGATTGCGTGCCGGACGCCGATTTAGAACATGCCACTGATGAATTAGCATCAGAATTGCTGGAATTTTCACCTCTTGCACAACGCACAATTAAAGGGGTTCTGAACGCAGCACAAAACACAACATTGGAAGCCGGCATAGAAATTGAAGGCAATGCTTACGGCCGACTCAGAACTTCAAATGACTTTGCAGAAGGTGTCGCGGCATTCCATAAAAAGCGAAAAGCTGTATTTAAGGGATCGTGATTACTTCAAATTTAACTAGTCATTTAATAGAAATGTAAAGATAAACCACAAGTTTTGTTTAAAAACTATATTCTAAGCAATAACATACCAAATATTAAATTTATAACGGGAGATATAAAATGAAGATTGGGTTTATTGGCCTTGGGATCATGGGGGCGCCAATGGCAGGCCACCTATTAGCTGGCGGTCACGAAATCGTCAGTGTAATCCATAAGAATCCTGCTCCAAAACAACTTCTCGACGCCGGTCTTAAGATCGTAGATTCACCTCGTTCTGTCGCAAAAGCATCCGATATTATTATAATTATGGTGCCAGATACACCGCAGGTAGAGCAGGTCTTATTTGGACAAAACGGCGTCGCAGATGGTTTGTCTGCGAATGAATTAGTTATTGATATGAGTTCAATTTCTCCGATAGATACTGTGGAGTTCGCGACGAAAATTAAGAATAAGGGTTGTGGATATTTAGACGCACCGGTGTCAGGAGGTGAATTGGGAGCTAAGGCTGCATCGCTTACTATTATGGTGGGAGGCTCTGAAGAGGATTTCATGCGGGCTACACCAATATTCGAACTAATGGGAAAAAATATTACTCTAGTTGGAGAGAACGGTGTTGGGCAAACTACCAAGGTCGCCAACCAAATAGTAGTTGCCCTCACAATTGAGGCGGTCGGCGAAGCAATGATATTTGCATCTAAAGCCGGTGCGGACCCAGGAAAAGTGAGACAAGCACTCATGGGGGGATTGGCGCAGTCTCGTATTTTAGAGGTTCATGGCGAAAGAATGATTAACCGAACTTTCGATCCGGGATTTCGGATTGAACTTCATCAGAAAGATTTAAACCTAGCACTACAAGGTGCTAAGTCACTTGGCATTAGCCTCCCAAATACTGCCACAGCACAAGAACTCTTCAATTCGTGCTTGGCCAACGGCGAGGCTAATCTTGACCATTCGGGAATGGTAAAAGCCCTTGAACGTTTAGCTAACCATCAAGTTGGAAATTAATCAGCAAAGCCTGCACATAGATTGGCTATCAAGGCTCAGGCTCCAAATCTCCTGCCTTCCAAACTATATAGTTTGCGATCGCATAAAGAATTAAAAACAAGCATCCGAGGGTTCCAAACAACGTGGCTGCCCCAGTTTCGCCATTAAAGGAGGCGTAAATCGCAACCACCAGACAAATGAGTAAACCCAAAACCATCCTATGGGGTTGGCGAATAAATTTTCTTTTTTTCCAGCGGACACACGTTTTGGCTGAAGGGAGAAGCATAAAATGTAGATCCTATAGGTTTGGGATTAAGAGAAATCATTGTGCATGATAAATCTTAAAACTGGCTAAGATGCAATTCATTAAAAATTCAACCATACTTTTGAAATATAAATAACAAATTTTTAAGGATCAACTAATGAGTCTTTCCAACAAAACGGCCTTTATAACGGGTGCCGGAAAAAATATTGGGCGTTCCATCGCACTCAATCTTGCTAATTCCGGTGCTAATATAATCCTGAATGGAGCATCTGACAGGGATGCGTGTGAAAATACTGCGAAAGAAATCCGGAAAATAGGAGGTAAAGTATTAATTCTGATGGGTGATGTTGGAGTTTCAGAAAATATCTCGCAGATGGCAAAAACAGCAATTGAAACATTCGAATCCATCGATATCGTTGTTAACAATGCAGCCATACGACCTACCAAACCTTTTTTAGAAATGAGTGATTCAGACTGGCATGAAGTAATGAATATTGATCTCAATGCCAGCTTCTACACTTGCCGAGCGTTCGCGGGAGGTATGGTAAAGAATGGCTGGGGCCGGATCATCAATATTACTGGAATGAACGCAATACATGGCTACAAAGGTCGAGCACCAGTCTCAGCCGCCAAACATGGTCTTTGGGGTTTAACCAAAGCCTTAGGTAAGGAATTTGGTCCTAACGGTATTACTGTCAATGCCATTTCACCGGGTCCGATCGATACTGAGAGCGAACACCGGGAACATATTCTCTCCATGGTTCCCCGCGTCCCCGTGGGCCGACTGGGTATGCCTGAAGAAATCGCTTCTTTAACTGCCTTTCTTTGCTCGGACGGAGGGGCTTTTGTTAATGGCCAAATGATCAATTGCAATGGGGGTGCAGAAACATGACTGATCTTCATCATGCAGGCTGATATTGTTATCATTGGTGGCGGGATCGTTGGATCCTCTATCGCCTACCATCTGGCTAAAGACGGCAGAGGAGGTGAAATTACTGTAGTCGAACGAGATTTAACATATAATTTGGCTTCAACACCTCGCGGTACGGGTGGTGTTAGACAATTATTCAGCCTTCCAGAAAACGTGGCAATGACTCAATTTAGCCTGCCATTTTATCAAACATTCGACCAAACCATGGCCGTGGATTCTACTCCGGCTTCAATTTCATTCACCCGTCAGGGTTATTTATTTATTTCCGATAACGGCGGCCACAAGACAATGGAACAGAATTTCCGACAACAAGAAAAGCTTGGTGTTGATGCTCAGATACTTGATGCCGGAGGAGTATCTAAGCTTTTTCCTTCGATAAGCACCAATGGAATTGCCTTGGCCGTATATTCATCTGGTGATGCATGGATTGATGCCTATTCGGCTCTACAAGGATTCAAAAACAAAGCCCGAGCTCTAGGGGTGACGTATATTAACGAAGAGGTAATTTCCGCACTAATCGATAATAAAAACATCAAACATTTAGGCTTCTCATCGGGAACAAGCATCCGAAGTGATCTTTTTATTTTGGCCGCTGGAGCCTGGTCTGGTGACGTTGGGAAAAAATTAAACATTGATATTCCCATAGAACCAATGAGCAGAGAATCCTATTTTTTTCGCTGCAATAAAAATCTAGAACCACTCCCCTTAATAAAAACAGAAACGGATTTAGCATTTCGTCCAGAGGGAATTGGCTATACCGGAGGCATACCAGATTGGTCGGTTCCCGGCGGTTGGAACTGGGACCTAAGTGCCACGTATTTTGAGGAAACAGTGTGGCCAGCACTTGCTAATCGAATACCCTCGATGGATACATTGAAACTAGAACGAGCTTGGCGTGGCCACTACGCTCGAAGTACACTAGATTATAATGCGTTTATTGGCCGTTGGACGTCTGAACCAAATAACCTCTTCGTCGCCACAGGCTTTTCTGGACACGGAATCATGCATGCTCCCGCGACCGGAATGGCTATGGCTGAATTGATTTTAGATGGAAAATACAACACTCTAAACTTAGAACGACTCGGACCCAGCCGGATACTAGAAAACAGACCATATCGCGAGAATGGAATCATCTAATTGAACTATGAAACAAATGGTCAATTGATTAGCAATGACGGGAGCCAAATTGCTAGATTCGGATATAAAACCACGAGACCAACTGCAAATAGCTGCAATAACACTATTGGCATAGCCCCTTTGTATGTGTCCAACAAAGTTACTTCAGGAGGCGCTGCACCCTTTGCAAAAAACAATGAAAATCCAAAGGGAGGTGTAAGAAAAGATGTTTGTAGCACCAAAGCAATTTGGACTGCTAACCAGATAGTAACCAACTCTTGGTCGGGGCCTACATGTTTCGTAAAATCTAATTCCCGAAGAATAGGCAACAAAATTGGTAATACTATTACGGTAATTTCTATCCAATCTATAAAAAATCCTAAGATGAAGATTAATCCCAGGATAACAAACAACATTTTCCAATCATCTAAGGCCAGCCCATGGAGAAAATCGGCGATAAGGTCCGTTCCACCGAAATAATTAAATGGGTAGGAAAAGATAGAAGCTGCTAAAATAATAAAAAAAACCATAGAGCAAGTAGTTGCAGTCGTAATAACAACTTCATGTAAATATTTTCTAGTAGCACGGCCCTTAATAGTCATTATAAACAGTCCTCCACAAGCTCCAACAGCGGCAGACTGAACAGGTGTGGCGATACCTCCGATGATAGAACCTAAAACCGCCCCTATTAAAAGAATCGGTAATGCTAAACCTTGGAAGGCCCGACGAAAAATATTAAACAACCCAGCTTGATTATCCCTCGGGATTCTGGGTGCTACAGAAGGATCAATTAGGCCTCGTGTTATGTAATATAGCACGAAACTAACCGCTAGTATTAATACGGGCAGCAGAGTCGAGAGAAATATTGGGCCTATAGAAATACCCATTAAATCTGCCAAAAAAAATAGTATGATGCCCGGCGGCAAAATGATCCCTAGCGTGCCGGCGGCCGCAACTGAACCAATCGCATAGGAAGGCCGATATCCTTGCGCAAGCATTGTAGGCATCCCGATCAAAGCGATGGTGGCGACAGATGCGCCAATTAGACCGGCTGATGGTGCCAACAAAATACCAAGTATGGTTATAGCCACTGCCAAACTTCCTGGCACCCGACGAACTAAACCTTGCAAACCAAGGAGCATCTCTTCAGCAACGCCGCTCTTTTCTAGTGCTACCCCCATAAATATCAACATAGGAACCGAAGGGAAAATGAGGCTTCCGTTTATGCTGCCCCATAGCCGGGCTGGAATATTGAAAAAAGCTATGAAAGGAAACTCGCCTATAAGCATTCCTAGCCCAGCAAAGAGCACCCCTGTCCCCGCTAGAACAAAGGCTACTGGATATCCTGTGAACAGCAAGAATGCCAAGGCTACTATCATTAGGATCGGAATATATTCAGCTAGTTCCATCGCCCAATACTAATCGTTTGTTTAGAAGATTGGCGAATAGCGTTTCGTTCTGGTGAAACATTCCGATGAAGCCCTAGAAGCAGTCTCACATTTCGCACCGTGATACTAATACCTACCAAAAATAACATTAGAAAGCCGAACGGCATCATTGCTTTAAAAATGAACTGAGTGGGCGATCCTAAAAGAGCTCCAGAGATTTCTTCATCTTCAAAAGATCGCCCTACGTATTCAAAACTAAAATAAATTACAATGATACATACCGGTGCTAGGAGTAAAAAAAACCCAGCCACCTCGATAACAGCCTTAGATTTTTTCGATAATTGATCCCGAATGATATCAACACGAACGTGACCATCACGCAAATATGAATACCCTATTGTCAAAATAATAAAAGTCCAAAATGCCGCCCATTCAACAGCTTGAAACCACACAGATGGCGGATTCGCGAATTGCTTAGTGGTAATGTCAAAAACCCTAATAATTATCATCTCCAATATGAGAACCCATGCAACAGTTACGCTCAAAATTGTAACTAAAGTTTCAACAGGACCTCTAACCAATAATCGCCGAAAAGTCGCTCGCAACCACATTCTTCGGTCTTTCTGGTTTTCATCAAACCGAACCCGCAACATGAGAGCCGCTGGAGTAAAAAGCAAAGTTATAAATAGGGAAAAGATAAGTCCAAAAAATAGGGCCGATGCAAACGGATACCAGAAGTCCAAAGCAGGATGGTTTTTTCGAATAATCATTTCCGAAAAATCAAAATTAAAATCAAAAACAAATGGCGCCAAAATAACCAATAATATCACGTTGGCGAGCAAAATTGGTTCTAGACGTTGAGATAAAGTCAGCAAAATTGCGGCCCGGCCAGGGATACCAGTACTTATTAGCCGATCAAATGTTTTTACGAGAAAGATATTTTGACTCATAACAACCCCGACAAGCGCCAAAAACCCGATCCCACTCATCAGAATGCTGAACGGAATATTAGTGATAAGTAGACCTAAAATTACACCCAAAAGAGATAAAGCAAGAGAAATAAGAATCAATCCGGCTCTATAATTGCTATCAAAAAGAGCAATAAATGCAATTAACGTTAGCCCTAAAGCCAAGCCGATGGATTCTGCTAAAAAATCTTCTGATTCTGCTTCTTCTTTATCTTCCTCTTTTCCTCTGAATTTAGCCAAAACACCGGTTCCTACTGATTTAGTTTTTATTAATCCTTCTATTTCCCCAAGTAGCTCATGAGGTTGAATGGCCGGATCAACATCGGCTTTAATAAGTATGGAACGCTTACCATTAACCCGTCGAATAGCACCATGGCGCGGTACTGCTCTCCATTCGGCAAAGGAACTTATCGGGATCAAACCTTGAGGCGTAGCTATTTTCAAGATATCGAGATTATGAATACTGCGCATTTCCTTCGGATAGCGAAGAACTATATCCACCTTCTCTTCTACATCTTCTAGTCGATAATCCGCTAACTTCAGACCCTTGGTTATCAAAAACACTTGTTTGGCCACATCGGCCACATCCACACCATATTTGATAGCTTGGGTTCGATCAAATTTAAGCTCCCAATCTATACCCGGTACTGGTAGTGAATCCTCGACAATTAAGACATAAGCCATACGTTGAAGGTATTCTCGGATG
>CAZADS010000101.1:0-12989 GCA_964483985.1 uncultured Thalassobaculaceae bacterium | reverse complement strand
TTTGGTAACTCACCTCCTCCCGGCCACGGCGATACCCGAGGTAGCGGAATATGTGAATGCTCTGGAAACCATAGAGATTCAAACCCTCGTTCCTCCACCTCAATGGCTAGCTCGTGTGGTGACATCGAGTAGTCGGTCGGGAACATCATCACACCGAATTTCATCTCATTTCTCCTTTTTATAAGTTATTCGAAATTTATTTTCCCAGTTTTTCTGGATATTCCTTTTCATTCTGTCAATTGGACTCGGGTATTCTGGATCATTTAAGTAATGGAAACATTCTCTTTAGCAGTACGAAAAATTGGTAGAACCGTTCCGTTCTAACAAATGACTGGGATTTAATTACCAATCCCTCCGCGTTACATTGCTCCAACGTCTTACGTAAGGCCATCCTCCAACGCAAGATAAGTCAATTCTACTGCATCCATCCTATCCGCGGTGAAACTTACCTGCATTGATGCCATACCCTTCAATTCAAAACATCTTTTGTAAATATAAATGATCTGCCTATATAGAAATATCGTTGATTCTGCGTATACATGACAGGTTAATTTAATGCGGTTGCAAATATTCGTTGCTTTTAGGAATTTCGGACGAACTATATTTTAAGCACATCATTCGGTTTTTTATAAACTAAATATCAACATCTTTCACGGCGCACCCGCAAACATAGCCAAAATTGGCCCAATACCCAAGGGTACTCTTATATAACCTATAAAAACCAGCGCGGTTGTCTATGCGGCTGCCTATTTTCCCTCGCGACAATAGACACTTAACTTACAAAGGTTAAATCATGCGTGCGCAAGGCTAACTCGAGGCGCGAGTGTGTTGTAAACCAAGAGCACTGGATCTAACAAAAACGATCATTTTCGCCACTAGTCAAACCAAAGAAAAGCCGTCATATCCATTTTTAACAATTTCTTCACACCGTCTAACATATCTAGGAAAACCACCAATGTAAGGCGTAAAAACTCTCGGTTTTCCGGGGACATTGGCTCCAACATACCAAGAGGCACACGTCGAACGAAGTGACAGGTCTGCCACCTCATTTACATGTATACCCCATGAAGTCTCAGCCGCAAGCTCCGGTTCTATAACTATATGGCCCTTATCCCTCATGAAAGTTATACATTCTGAGATAAAATTCACATGTTGCTCAATAGAGGGTAGCATGTTTGTTAAAACGGAGGGGCTGCCTGGACCAGTAACGGTGAATAAATTAGGAAATCCGAAAGTAGTTAAACCTAAATATGTTTGAGGACCGGTTTTCCATTTTTCTTTCAAAGACACCCTATTTCTACCTCTAATATCTATATCGAATAACGCTCCCGTCATGGCATCAAAACCAGTAGCAAAAACGATGGCATCAAATTTGTAGTTTACTCCATTATGCCTTAGACCTGCGGAATTGATTTCGTTTATCGGCTCCTTCGATATATCAACCAATTGGACATTTGGTCTATTGAACGTCGCATAATAGTCCGTATCCACGCACAACCGCTTGCAACCTATTATATTAGTAGGACACAATAGCTCTGCTACATTTTGATCCTTCACTGTTTTTCTAATCATTTCTTTGACAAAATCAGCGGCCGTTTTATTAGCCTTTGGGTTTAATAGGAGATCACCATAAGCCCCCAGAAATTGCGTTCCCCCATGCTCCCATCGTGTTTTATATTCAGCTTTAAAGTTTTCTTCCGATACATCGAGTACTGACTCAGGATTGAGGGGAATATCATAACCGGCGGGTTTCCCGCGGGCTCGGTTGCGTAATCCTTGATAATCGGCCTTTATCATTTTTACGTATTCTTCGCTAAGTGGGGCGTTTCGAGCTGGTATAGTGTAGTTAGCCGTTCTCTGAAAAACCGTAAGATGTTTAGCTTGCTTTGCAATCTCTGGAATTGACTGTATAGCCGACGAACCGGTACCTATAATTCCAACATTCATTCCTGAAAAATCGATAGTATCGTGGGGCCATCGCCCAGTATGATAGGTTGCACCCCTATACCTTTCTAGGCCCGAGAATTTTGGTAGGTTATAGGATGAGAGACAACCCGCTGCCATAACGCAAAATTGGGCTGAAATCATTTCACCTGTATCTGTCTGAATTATCCAAAGTTTCTGAATTTCATCAAATATAGCTGACTGGATACGAGTATTAAACTGGATGTCTTTTCGCAAATCGAACCGGTCTGCAACATGGTTAGCATACTTTAATATCTCAGGTTGCGTGGAATATTTTTCAGACCACGTCCACTCTTGCTCCAATTCCTTATCGAATTGATAAGAATATTGAACGCTTTCTACATCACATCTAGCTCCTGGATATCTATTCCAATACCAAGTTCCGCCGACCCCGCTAGCAACTTCATAAGCGCGTGTCGAAAAGCCAAGTGATCGCGCTCGATAAAGCATATACATACCTGCAAACCCAGCTCCAACGATTACAACATCTAATCTTTGTATATGACTGTCGGCGCCCTTATTTTCTTCAACGTCGCTACACATTTTCTGCTCCTGAAACACCAATTTGGATTCCTTTAATTTATCCAAATTTTCGGATAGTACAATTATAGCAAGAGAGAATACTTCGGCAAGTTGATTGAAATTTTGGCGTCCAAAAAGGTGAGACACACAAAACTATAGCCACTATATTCTATCCCGTGGAATGAATAGTACGAATTTTTAATCTAGCCCTTTGATTAATTTTATTCTTTCCACAACATGTCCAATTATTTTCACTCAGTATCCTTTTGGGATTGATCCAATATCAAATGCACCAAATATCCTGCGACTAATCCCCAAAAAGGAGAGCCTATATTAAATATGGTGATTCCACTCAAGGTCACCACAAAAGCCGTCAATGGGCCAAATTTGTCAGTGACTTGCCCTGACGGCTCTTTAAAGGCAGCCTGCAAAGCAGAGATAATCACCGACAACATTGCCAGTCCCCCTAGCACCTTTATGAAAGTGGATGGCATAGTTGTCGCAATCTGGGTAGTTAAGGGCGCTAGCGAGCCTACAACAAGAAAGATGGATCCAAACACTATAGCACCCGCATAGTGATGCCCCAATTTCCCTGTTGAAACCAGTATAGCGTTAGCAGGCCCTGTAACACAGGTAGGCACCGATCCTAAAATTCCCATAACTAAAGTGCCATAACCACAAGTTGTCGTGAGTACATTGGTTGGCACTTTGTATCCCGCAGCCTTCAACACTGAAAAGCCTTGTAAATTTTGAACTGCTATTACCGAAATTGTTAGTGGTAAAACTAGTTCTGTAATCGCCGCCAAGGAAAATCTAGGCGCAATTAAGCTTGGTCGTATTACCCAATCTGCGGCAAAGGGTATATTTGGTCCCTGACCAGTCAAAATAGCGACTAGAACTCCCAAAACCAAGGAGAGCAATATTGGAGGGAAAATCTCACCCAACTTAGGAAGGGCCTTTGCTGCTACGAAGCCGCTCACCATTATTCCACCAAGAATGGGGTTATCTCTAATTCCGAAAATCAAATTCAAACCAAATGGTAAAAATACAGCAGCAACCATAGCCATTGCTACGGAACTTGGGACCCGATCCATAAATCGAGAAGCCATTCCGCTGAAGCCCAAAACCAACATTAAAACACCCGTTACAATAAATGCACCCACGGCTTCCGAAAATGATACGTGGTCAAGTGCTGGAATTAACAACGCAGCCCCAGGCATGGTCCAGGCGAAGGCCAAAGGTTGACGATAGATACAGCTTAAAACAACCGTCAATAGTCCACCTATGCCAAAAGCGGCAAATATCCAGCCATCAATTAAATTTTTGGATAATTCACACTCATCGCCCACAGTTAAAATAATGGCAACAGGGCCCGTAATAGCAAAAATTAAGGCCACCAAACCATTTGCCAGAGAATGACTGTCCAGTGCTTTTCGAATTTCAGCAATTGTTGGGAAAAATTTGGATGGTGTTTCGCTCATCAAAGTGAAAATATCACACATTCATCATATCAGGGGCGAACCTTATTTGAAATTAATTTAATTAATGGTAACAAAATTAAAATGATTGCAAGAATAGTTATTGGCCCCGAAATTGGTCTTGTAAAAAATATACTAAAATCACCGTCTGACAATAGCAGGGATTGCCTAAGCTTTGGCTCCGCTATCGGCCCTAACACAATTGCTAAAACAGCCGGGGCTAATGGATAATCCAGCAGTCTCAATAAATAAGCGCCAATCCCAAATAACAACATCAGCCATACATCAAACATATTTTGATAAGCAGCATAAGTTCCAACTACAGATAAAACAAAAATAAGTGGCGCAAGAATGCTGAATGGCATTCTCAACATCCAAAGAAATAATGGGATAAAGGCGAGGTTCACAGCCAGAGCGATAAGATTGGAAACGTAGAATGATCCTATCAACGGCCAAACAAAATCTGGCTGATCGGTGAACATTAAAGGTCCCGGTTGTAATCCCCATATTACCATACCCGCCAACAAAACAGCGGTAGTTGGCGACCCAGGTATGCCTAAAGTTATCATTGGTAACATAGCCCCCGTAGAGGCCGAGTTGTTTGCTGCCTCCGGCGCTGCTACTCCATCTACGGCTCCCTGGCCATATTTATTCTTTTCATTTGATGTCATCTTAGTAATGCCATAAGCCATTAAGGATCCAGGAGTTGCACCGGCAGCGGGCAGAATTCCCACAAAGAAACCAAGGAAGGATCCGATTGCTGTACCTTTCCACGCTTTCGGAAAGTCTTTAATTTCTCGAAGAATTCTTTCTGGACTTAATTTAGCGTCTGACATTTTAAAACTGCCTCGTGTCGCATTGATAGTCCACAACATTTCCCCAATGCCATACACTCCAATTGCTAAAACAAGAAATCGGATACCATGAGTGAATCCAGTAATATCAAAGAAAATTAACCTTGGCTCGCCGGAGACAATGTCAAATCCTACTGTTGCCAAGACCAATCCAAAGCAAATAGAAAAAATAGTTTTTGGGATATCGTCACCACCTAGACCAATGAAAGTGGCAAATGCTAACAACATTAAGGAAAAAATTTCCGGATTTCCAAAATCTAGAGCTATCGAGGCCAATGCTGGAGCAAAACCAGTGAATAACAAGTTAGCAATTGTTCCCCCAATGAAAGAGGCCAACGCTGCGACAACCAAAGCTTTATCCGCTTTGCCGTCAAGAGCAAGGGGACGGCCATCAAAAGTGGTGGCGACGGCCGTTGAAGCGCCGGGAATACCTAAAGTAATAGAGCTAATGGCTCCTCCATACATAGCTCCATAGTAAATAGCAGCTAAAAAAATCATCGGAGATGTTGCCGTTCCGGTAATATCCTGAATAACAAACGTAAAGGGTAATAGAATAGCCACTCCATTGACAGAACCTAGTCCCGGCATGGCACCGACGAACAAACCAACAATTACCCCAAGAAATGCCAGCCCCAAGTTAAACGGCTGGAGTGCCTGATAAATCCCTTCAATTAATGAGACAATTATGTCCATTTAATTTGCAACCCTCACAGGTTTAATCAAAACGCAAGACCGTGCTCATAAAAAAATATCGTAGAGAGGGATAAACAAAGGTTCCAAATATCCTTTGGGTAAAACAATTCTCATCGCTACATCGAAAAAGAAGAAACTGAAAATAGGAACTGCGGTCGAAATAGCTATTGTCTTCAAGGCTGAATGGCTTCCTAAAAAACGAAGATAGTAAATTATGAAAATGAAGATCCCGCCATAGAAACCAATAATTTCAATCAGACTCAAGAAAGCAATTAACCCTCCGCCAACAAGAACAATCATCTTCCTTGAAACAGAATCAAAATACGGTTTATCCGAAATTGAGGCGGGCGATTTGCGGCGCCACCAGTTAAACGCTATCCAAAGACAACAACCCAACATGACCAATGACAACCAAAACGGCCAAAATCCACTCCCAGGACCTTCTCCTTCAATCATCCATATATTTGCAAACCGCTCTACATCCGGATCCCAAGACGGACCCTCACCACTCTTCCACATCAGGTAAATCGAGAGGAATGCCAGCAATACGGCCATTACAATTTCTGCCCGCCGCATTACAAAAGCTCCTCCCGATCTGCCTGCTAAGTGGCTTTATTATTTTATTGCCCCAGATGCTTTTAAAATTTTCCTGTGACGTTTCCGCTGAACATCCCAATATGCTTTCAGATCGCTTCCCGACATGAAGTCCCCCATAAGGGATTTTTTAGATTTGTAGCCCTGCCACGCCTTCGAATTATACACTTTTGTAAACAGGTTCGTATAATAACCTAGCGCATCGCTTGACATACCGGGAGCCCCAACAACAGCTCTCTGCATGAAATAGGAAAAATTACCACCTTTTTCCTTAAGAGTCGGAACGTCTGGGAACATCGGCAACCTTTCATTAGTAAATGCAACAAGTGGGATTACAGTCCCCGCTTCATAAAATCCAAGTGCTTCTGACGGATTGTTTACTGATGATGTGATTTGTTTTCCGGCAAGATCCTTAGCTACTGCGCCTCCCCCTTTATAAGGGATATATTTGATATTCAAGCCATAGGCATTATTCAGATGATCAGTAATAATATTATCTTCCGAATTTTTTCCCGTACCACCCATTACCCATTTTTTCCCGCGGTTTTTAGCTTCCGCAACGAATTGTTCAAAACTACTGATACCTGTATCCTTATGAACCCAAAGTAGAAAGGTGTCTTCAGCCATACGACCTACAGGCGCAAAAGTCAGTATATCTATGCCAAGCCCGGGCTGGCGCAACGGCGTGGTAAAGAAAGAATTCAACGTTACCATAATAGTGTGGTTCGGATCAGTAGCGCCTTTCATATGAACTAACGCTTCCGCTCCAGTTCCGCCCGGTTTGTTTGTTGGCACTAACGGTCGGGAAGAGAGATTTTCTTTCTCCACAATTGATTGCATCAACCGCGCCATTTTGTCGGCGCCACCGCCCTTCCCAGCCATTATCACAAAATCTATGGGCTTTGAAGGTTCAAACGCTTGAACCGTCAATCCTGATGCTACAAATGCCAATGCCGAAGCAACGCCAATAGCAAATTTACTACATTTTGACCTTAACATATTTTCCTCCCATTTAAACTCTTAGCGCTAATTATTTATTAGCGTCGTTCTGGAATCCATTTAACCAATGGCCTTTTCTTTTGGGTGTTATTTCCAGTTTGCCCGCCTGATATTTTTTTACCCTCCAACACATTATAAAATTCTGTCAGAAGCCTGTCTTTTCGAGCCATATTCAGATGACTCTAGCACTATCAAACCAACCATGCACATTGGGAATTTTATTGGAACATACATGTGATCCTAGATTTAAAATAATCCTTCGATCTGGCCATCTTCATTGAGTGTAATCTTAGTCGCAGCAGGGATCCGTGGTAGACCTGGCATGGTCATAATTTCTCCCGCAATGGCCACTACAAATTCAGCACCATTTGACAGACGCACCTCTCGAATAGGCAACTCATGACCAATAGGTGCACCTTTAGCATCGGGGTCAGTGGAAAAACTGTATTGGGTTTTTGCAATGCAGATGGGCAAATGACCCAGGCCCATCGATTCCCAATCCGCCAATTGGTTTTTCACACGAGTTGGAGCAGAAACACCCGAGGCGTGATAAATTTTGCGAGCTATAACCTCAATCTTTTCAAAAAGCCGTATGTCGTCGGGATATAGGGGTTGGAATTTCGCGGAGTCTCCATCTGCTAACTCCACTACTTTTTTTGCTAAGTCTTCAGCACCTGCACCGCCATCCGACCAATGAGTACAAGTTATAGCTTCAACACCATGACTTAATAGAGATTCCTTCACAGCTTCTACTTCCGCATCGGTATCTGTAACGAAGCGATTTAGAGCTACTACAACTGGCAAACCAAATTGCTGAGTATTTAAAACGTGCCGCTCAATATTCGCTACACCCAAACGAACTGCGTCCACATTTTCCTCACTTAAATCAGATCGAGCCACGCCGCCATGCATTTTTAAAGCTCGTACAGTTCCAACAACCACAGCAACAGCGGGTTCTAAGCCTGCTTTTCGGCATTTGATATCAAAGAATTTCTCAGCGCCGAGATCCGCGCCAAAGCCAGCCTCTGTCACAACGTAATCCGCTAGTTTCATCCCTACCTTGGTTGCCATCACAGAGTTACATCCATGAGCAATATTGGCAAATGGACCGCCGTGAATAAAAGCTGGATTATTTTCCAACGTTTGAACAAGGTTTGGTGCTAAAGCATCCTTAAGAAGGACGGTCATGGCACCATCAGCCTCTATATCCCTTGCATAAACGGGATTACGGTCCCTACTATATCCTACGATTATATTCCCAAGACGTCGCCGCATGTCTCCGAGCCCCGTTGATAAGCAAAAGATTGCCATGACTTCGGAAGCGACAACAATATCAAACCCGTCTTCACGCGGAAATCCATTCGCTACACCACCCAGAGAACCGACAATAGAACGTAGTGCTCGATCATTCATATCAAGAGCCCTACGCCAAGTTAAGCGGCGTTCGTCCAGATCCAGGTGATTACCCCAATAAATATGATTATCAATCATCGCCGCGAGCAAATTGTTTGCCGCACCTATGGCATGAAAATCACCGGTAAAGTGAAGATTTATGTCCTCCATTGGGACTACCTGCGCATAGCCTCCACCTGCAGCACCGCCTTTTACACCAAAACATGGTCCCAAGCTCGGTTCGCGGAGACACATGATAGCTTTTTTACCCATTCTATTTAGAGCGTCACCCAGCCCCACCGATGTCGTAGTTTTACCCTCCCCTGCCGGGGTTGGATTGATTCCGGTGACTAAGATCAATTTTCCATCCGGTCGGTCCGAGAGGCTATCCACATAATCCATAGAAACTTTGGCTTTATAATGCCCGTAGGGATCCAACGAGGTCGTTGGTATACCTAAATCAGCGCCTACCTCTAGGATTGGTCGCATTTTCGCGTCACGGGCGATTTCGATGTCCGATTTCACCATATTTAATGCATCCTTATCTTATTGGCGCGCCGCGCCGTTTAGATTAATCAGAAATTCTTTGATAATTCCCATTCGATTGTATCACGAGTGTTCCATATCTAAGAAAAAGACTTACCTATCGCTCCACTATCGATTATCGACTTCAAAGCTTTATCGTCATAACCAAGTAATTCTCGTAAAACTTCATCTGTATGCTCTCCTAAGAGTGGCGAACGGATAACATTAGCTGGAGAATCTGAAAGTTTAACTGGACAACCAACGGTGAGATATGTGCCCCGTTTCGGATGCTCTACTTCCACTATGGTACCGGTATCCCGCAGACTTGGCTCCTGTGCAAGTTCTTTCATAGAAAGAATAGGGCCAACTGGAATATCTAGCGGATTACAAATTTCCATAACTTGGAATTTGGTTTTCGTCATCGTCCAATCTTCTATAGCTCCAAAGACCTCATTAAGTCTGGATAGACGCGCTTTTGGCGTAGAATAATCTTCGTTTTCTTTCCATTCCGGTTTACCAATAGCATCACAGATATTTGGCCAAGCCGCAGCTTGCGTGATGAAATAGGTATAAGCGTTAGGATCTGTTTCCCAACCCTTACATTTTAATATTCGGCCTGGTTGTCCGCCGCCAGAGTCATTTCCTGCTCGCGGGGTAGCCTCACCAAATTCTATACCTTCACCATGTTGAGAGTATTCCGTAAGCGGCCCAGCAGCGAGACGTTGTTGATCCCGCAATTTTACCCTACAAAGATTAAGCACACCATCTTGCATAGAAGCAAGAACACGTTGGCCTTTTCCGCTAGTTTCTCGATGAAAAAGAGCGGTTACAATGCCCAACGCCAAATGCAACCCAGTTCCACTATCCCCAATTTGTGCCCCTGTGACAGTTGGTGGTCCATCCAAAAAACCAGTAGTTGATGCAGCGCCACCTGCACACTGGGCAACATTTTCGTATACTTTACAATCCTGATATGGCCCTGGCCCAAAGCCTTTGACCGAAGCCATTATCATCCGAGGATTCATTAATTGAATTTGGTCCCACCCAAACCCCATACGGTCCATCGCCCCCGGCGCAAAGTTTTCTACCAAAACATCACATTGCTGAACTAATCGCTCTAACACCTCTTTTCCTGTCTGGTTCTTGGTATTTAACGTTATTGAGCGCTTGTTATGGTTTAGCATGGTGAAATATAAGCTGTCGGCCCCTGGAATATCCACTAATTGCCCCCGAGTGGGATCGCCCAAGCCAGGACGTTCCACCTTGATCACATCCGCACCAAACCATGCGAGCAATTGTGTGCAAGTTGGTCCTGATTGCACATGAGTGAAATCGAGAACTTTTATTCCTTTAAGCGCTTCCATCTCACAGTTTTCCTCACTTGCCTATTTATACATTGTTTGAGCTTTCGTCCCCGGAGCATATTCGTTTGGATCAACCCAAACATTAACCACCGCACACTTTCCAGTGTTCGCAATTGCTTCGCGTGCGCGCCGCAATGCCGGCTGGATTTGAGAAGGCTCACGAACTTCTTCTCCATAACCGCCTATCATTTTTCCAAACAAGGAAAAATCAATATCACCAAGTTTATTCCCTATCCCGCCACGCTGCGCACCATACTTAGCAATTTGTCCATACCTTATTTGATTCATAGCCGAATTGTTGCCAACGATCGCTAAATACGGCGCGCCAAAACGCTGCGCGGTCTCCATATCGAAAGCTGTCATCCCAAAAGAGCCGTCTCCATACAGACATACTATCTCTTTATTTGGATGAGCCAATTTGGCAGCCATTGAAAAACCGGTCCCCACGCCCAAAGAACCTAGTGCTCCAGGATCCATCCATTGTCCAGCGCTCCGTGGGCGAACCGCCTGTGCTGAAATAGTTACTATATCACCACCATCTCCTATGTAAATCGTGTCTTGTTCAAGGAAATTGTTAATTTCATATGCCAATCTATATGGATGGATCGGATTACTATCATTTTTAAACATTGGCATAAGTTTCTCGAGCTTAACCAATTCGATTTCGCGTAACTGCTCCATCCATTGCTTGCGTTTTTGCCTTGCACCTTTGTCTACAGATCCAGTTGCTGCTTGTTCTACAGCGGATAGAATAGCTCCCGGATCGCCACATAATCCCATAGATACATCCCTGTTTTTACCAACAGTTGAATAAGACTGATCAATCTGGACTAAAGTAGCAGATTTCGAGATTCGACGCCCATAACCCATTCGAAAATCAAAAGGTGTCCCAACGATTAAAATTACATCTGCTTCTTTAAACGCATCGGACCGGGTCCGATCAAAATGGTGGGGATCGCCTTCTGGAAGCATACCTCGGCTAGCACCGTTCATATATGCAGGAATATCTAAAGCTCGAGAAAAACTAATAGCTGCTTCGTGACTCCCACTAGCCCAAACTTGCTGACCAAATAAAACAGCTGGGCGTTCCGACGCAATCAAGATATCGGCCAACCTTTGGATGTCTTCAGGATCACCGATTGATTTAGTGGACGAGCGATAATGACCCGGCTCAGGAATTCTAGCTTTTTCCAAGGGGATTTCAGCATCCAAAATATCCCGAGGTATTTCAAGATATGACGGTCCGTAGGCCCCGTTAAAACACTCTCTTGCAGCCATAGAAATCATATCCGCCACGCGGTCGGTTGAAAACACCCCAGACGAAAACTTTGTAATAGGCGCCATCATTTCCACATGCGGAAGATCTTGCAAAGAGCCCTGCTTGTGCTGCGTAAGAGAACTCTGCCCACCTATATGCAAAACAGGACTTTCAGACCGAAAGGCTGTTGCCACTCCAGTCACCGCATTCGTACATCCGGGACCAGCGGTAGTAACAACACAACCCAGTTTGCCTGTTTGCCTGGCATAACCGTCTGCAGCATGAGCTGCCGTTTGTTCATGACGGACATCTATAATTCTAATTCCTTCGTCGATACAGCCGTCATAAATATCGATAATATGTCCACCACACAAAGTAAATATCGTATCTACCCCTTCGGCTTTAAGAGCTTTGGCGACTAAATGTCCGCCAGAAACTATTCCCGTGTCGCGGCTTTTTTGCGCCAGAGTATCGTGTGCCGTCGTGGACGGCTTGGTTTTTTCGTCAAGGCTCACTTTCCAACCTCCCATCAGTTAGCTTTTCGTATACCAGGTGTTGAATACCGTGCAAGCTCATTCACGCCGAACCATTATATTATCTATAAATCGCTAAAAAGCTAAATAGAGATTAACAGATTATATTTTTAGGACAGCCGAACTGCATAACTTCAGTTATATATAAAAAACCTCACTTGATTAACCCCCCGCCAAGCCTTTCCAGTTGATGTTGATAATAGTTTTCGCTTTCCCTTCAGCGCTCAGTGGGAAGAATTTTGTTCAAATTTATTAACAAATTTCACATTGAAACAAATCCAGTTGATGGTAGCATCAAATAAAATGATTCTTATGTTGGGAAAAAGAGCGGCCTTTCATTTTTAAACACACCCACCGTTGTAATCTTATTAACCGAGAAAAATTGAATCAGGAATACTTGAGACCCCAAAACCCAGGGAGATAACCTTGTCTTTAAACATGTCGGAATTGGTACAAGACAACATACCGTTTGAGAATACCTACGCTCAACTACCCGAAAACTTTTTTTCTCGATTGAGACCTACACCGGTAAAAGCACCAAAATTGATCCAGATCAACCACCAACTAGCAAAACAACTCGGCCTAAATCCAAACATACTCGAACAAAAATATGGAGATGTTTTTGCTGGAAACCGTATCCCCCCAAATTCTGAACCACTAGCCATGGTATATGCAGGCCACCAATTTGGTAACTGGGTTCCTCAGTTGGGTGATGGAAGAGCGATTCTACTGGGTGAGCTTATGGTTCGTCAGGGATATCGCCGAGATGTACAACTGAAAGGAGCGGGTCCAACACCTTACTCCAGAATGGG